>JBJMQQ010000088.1:0-17261 GCA_045802645.1 Polyangia bacterium | reverse complement strand
CGCCGCCCGCCGCGCCGCCGGTCCCACGTCCCGCCGCGCCCGTACCGGCGGCTCCCGTGACGGCCGCGCCCGCGCCGCCGCCGGCACCCGCGTGTCCGCCGCCGTGACCCGCCGCGCCGGTCGTGGTCGCTCCACCTCCGCCGCACGCTGCGGGCAAGACGGCCACGGTTGCGGCGACCACGAGTAGCGCGACGAGGGACGTTGCAGGTTCTCTCACGAGCTCGACCATATCATGTGTACCGGCGTCTCCGGCGCGTCGCTGTCGACGTCAACGCGTTGACGCGTCTGCCGCGTCAGGATCGCCGCCGGCGCCTGCCGATCGCGCCGAGCACCACAACGATCGCGAGCGCTATCCCGTCGTTGCTTCCGGTCGCGCCGATCGCGCAACCGCCCGGCTCGCTTGCGGCCGAGCCGCCCGTGCCTGGAACGCCAGCGCCGGCTCCGCTACCCGCGTCGGGGCGGCTGACCGAGCCGCCCGTACCGGCGCCGTTGCTTGCCGGCGCGCCGCCCGTGGACGTCGAGCCGACGCAGACACCAGCCACGCATTTCAGCCCGGCGGCACCGCAGAGCTGAAGGTCGGTCCCGTTGTCGGCCACGCCGTCGCAGTCGTCGTCGAACGCGTTGCACACCTCGGCGATGGGCGCCCCGGGCGTGCACACCGTCGAGCAGCCCACGGCCGTGCGCCTGCACCACCCCACGCCGCACGCGAACTGCACGTATTTGCTGGCGTCACTGTCATCGCAATCGCCGCCGCAGTCACCGTATCCGGTCATCGCCTTGCACCCCGCCAGTTCCCCCGCGGCCGCGACACCGTGGCCGTCGCCGTCGCGGTCGCGGCAGTAGAACTGCCGCGCCAGCCCGTCGTCGATCTGCCCGTTGCAGTCGTCGTCCTTGAAATTGCAGACCTCCTTGGCGCCCGGATGAATGGAGGCCGTGAAGTCGTCGCAGTCGCCGGCCGTCAGCGCGTAGCCCGGCGGCAGCGCGCAGGCCCGCGCGGTCGGGAACACCGGATCGTCGGTGCCGTAGCCGTCGGCGTCTTGATCGACAAAATAGTCTGTCCCGGGGCAACCGGCGGCAATGGACAGGGTCCCCTCGCCGCCGCTGTCGCCCCGCGACGTGCCGTCGCCGTTCGCGGACAGTGCGTAGGCGTTGAAGCGAACGCCGGTGGCCTGACTGGCCGACCAAGCCGCCTGGAAGACGGTCAAACCGTTCGAGCCGGTGTGCGGCATCGTGTGCATCACGCCGCCGGAGCTCAAAGCCGTACCGGCCTGGATCGTCTTGAATGTGCCGGTTGCGCCGCCGCTGGGTCCGTCCGCGGTGAGGTAGAAGCCGGCGACTGGGCCGTTGGTCTGGGTGACGGTCACCGTGACCGTCACTTGCTGGCCGACCGACGGGTTCGTCGGACTTGCCGTGACGGTGACCGTCGGCGTGTCCCCGCCCGAGTGGCACCCCTCGCACCCCTCGACCGCGATGCCCGACGCGTGCGCCCATGCGGCCGCGGGCGCGCTGAGCGCGGCGAGAACCAAAAGCGACGGCATCAGCCTGGCGTGCACGGGGACGTCTCACTGTTAAAGGGGACCAACCCATAGACTGATGACAGGCGACCACCCTTGATTTCCGGGGCGGGGCGTGTTACCGCAACGCCGCCCATCGACCCGGAAGCGAAAAAAATGTGGCGGATTGCCGGCACCACCGGCGCCGTCGGCATCGAGATCGCAGCCGCGATCGGCATTGGGTATCTCGGCGGAAACTACCTCGACCACAAACTCGGAACCAACCCTTGGATCGGCTACATCGGGCTCATGGCGGGAATCGGCGCGGCGGTGAAGGCGCTGGTCCGCGTGACGCGTGCCTACAAGCGCGAGCAGGGCGACGACGCAGGGGGTCCCGGTGACGCTGGTCCCGACAAACCCGGCCATTAGGAAGATCGCCGGCGCCAACCTGGTGCTGGGCATCGCGACGACTGCCCTGGCCGGCATCCTGTGGGGCCCGCGCGGCACGCTCGGCGCGGGCGCGGGCGCCATCCTGGCCTGCGCGGACTTCCTGTTTCTAGCCCACCTGGGCTCCAAGGCGGTCGCCGCCGTGCGCACCGGTGGCTCGGCGTGGGGGCTCGGGCTGGGCCTGTTCGCCAAGATGACCGGCCTCTTCGCGCTGGTGTTCGTCGCCCTGCGCGTCGCCAAGCTGGCGTTGCTGCCGTTCGCGCTGGGTTTCTCGGCGCTGGTCGTTTCCATCCTGCTGGTCGGCATGTCCGGCGGCGCGCTAGAAGGAGAAGAAGCTCGATGAACCCGCACGCGACCTGGTTCGAGTTCCTGCCCGGGTACCGTGCCCTGCACGACAGGGCCGCCGAGGCGCTGGGGCGGACCTGGACCTGGCAGATGTTCCAGACGACCCACTTCCAGCTGGATCACGTGCTGGGGGCGCTTCTGGTCTTCCTGTTTCTGCTCTACGGCGCCAGCCGTTACTCGACCGCCGTAAACCGTTCCAGCGACGGAGGCCTGGTGCCGCCGCCCAAGTTCGGGATGCGCAACCTCTTCGAGACGCTGGCCGACACGATCTTCAACCTGATGGCCAGCGTCATGGGCGAAAAGGAGGCGCGCAAGTACCTCCCGCTCATCGGAACGATGTTCTTCTTCATCCTGTTTTCGAACCTGCTGGCTCTCATCCCCGGGCTGTTGCCGCCGACGGACACGCTGAAGACCAACCTGGCGCTGTCGGTGATGATCTTCCTGCTGACGCACGTCTTTGGCGTGAAGTCCCACGGTCTCAAGTACTTCAAGCACTTCATGGGGCCGGTGTGGTGGCTGGCCTGGCTGATGATCCCGATCGAGATCGTCAGCCACCTGGCCCGCCCCGTGTCCCTGGCGATGCGCCTCCTGGGCAACATCGCGGCCGATCACGCCGTGGTCCTGGCGTTTTTCGCCATCATCCCGTTTCTGGTCCCCGTGCCGTTCCTGCTGATGGGCGTCTTCGTCGCCGTCGTGCAGGCGGTCGTGTTCTCGCTGCTGTCGACGGTGTACATCGGCCAGGCCGTCGCGCACGAGGAGCACTAAAGAAGCAGCAAAAGAGCTGCAAAGAACCGCTGGCCCTTCAAGCCAAGACCCGATAAGGTCCGCCCCGAAAAAACCAAACGAGCAGGAGCCCGACAACCATGCGCCGCATTTCCAAGTCCTTCGTGTCCCTCTTCGCCCTCGGCGTCGCCGCCGCGGTCGTCCTGACCGCCAGCCCGGCCTTCGCGCAGGCCATGGACGCCGCGCGCGCCGACCGCGACAAGTGGCTGGGCCTCGCCGCCGCGCTCGCCATCGGCCTGTCGGCCCTGGGTGGCGCCATCGGCCAGGGGCGCGCCGCCGGCTCCGCCCTCGAGGGGATCGCCCGCAACCCGCAGGCCTCCGGCAAGATCTTCGTCCCGATGATCGTCGGTCTGGCGCTGATCGAGTCGCTGGTCATCTACGGCCTGCTGATCGCGTTCCAGCTCTTCGGCAAGATTGGCTGAGCGGTCGGTTAACTCGGTTAACTGGTCGGCTAAACCAACGCGAGTCGCTTAGACTCGCCCGTCATGGCAATTTCTTGCGGCATCGTCGGCTTGCCCAACGTGGGCAAGTCGACGCTGTTCAACGCGCTCTCGGCGGCTGGCGCCGCCGTGGCGAATTATCCGTTTTGCACCATCGAGCCGAACGTCGGCGTGGTGCCGGTGCCCGACGCGCGCCTGGACGCGCTGGTGGCCCTCTACAAGCCCAAGTCGGTGGTGGCGGCGACGGTCAACTTCGTCGACATCGCGGGCCTGGTGCGTGGCGCGTCCAAGGGTGAAGGGCTGGGTAATCAGTTCCTGGCCAACATCCGCGAGACCGACGCCATCGCCCACGTCGTCCGCTGCTTCGAAGACGACAACGTCATCCACGTCGAGGGGCGGGTCAACCCCGTCGCCGACGTCGGGACGATCGACACCGAGCTGTGCCTGAAGGACCTCGAGACCGTCGAAAAGCGGATCGATCGGGCCAAGAAGGCGCTGAAGGGCGCCGCGCCCAAGGAAGAGAAGCAGGTCCTGGAGCTGTGCGAGCGGCTCAGGGCCGGCCTCGACGCCGGCAAGCCGGCCCGCGCGCAGGGGTTCTCGGCCGAGGAGCAAGCGCTGCTGCGGGACCTGGGCCTGCTCACGCTGAAGAAGGTGTTTTACGTCGCCAACGTCGCCGAGAAGCAGCTGGCGTCGTCCGCGACCGACCCGCTGGTCTCCGCGCTGCGCGCCCACGCCGATACCGAGGGCGCGCCCGTGGTCGTCATCTGCGCCGCCGCGGAGGCGGAGATCGCCTCGCTGGACCCCGCCGACCGGCCCGCGTTCCTCGAGAGCCTGGGCCTGAAGGAGCCGGGTCTGCACGCCGTGGCCCATACGGCCTACAAGATCCTGGACCTCATCACCTTCCTGACCGCCGGCCCGGACGAGTGCCGCGCCTGGACCGTCAAGCGCGGCGCCCGGGCCCCCCAGGCCGCCGGCGTCATCCACACCGACTTCGAGCGCGGCTTCATCAAAGCCGAGGTCATCTGGTGGGAAGACCTCATCAAGTTCGGCTCCGAAGCGGCCTGCCGCGCCAACGCGAAATTGCAGCTCGAAGGCAAGGATTACGTCGTCAAAGACGGCGACGTCATCCACTTCAAGTTCAACGTCTGAGCCGTCTCAGGTGATCAAGTTGATCTTGATCGGAGCCTGAGTTGAGTCTGGAAACCTTGGCAACCGACTCGGTTCTGCGCGCCCTGGTGGAACAATACGGCTCGCCGCTGCTGGCCCTCGACTGCGATCAACTTCGCTCGCGTTACCGTCGGCTCGCCGCCGCGCTACCGGGCGTCGAGATCAACTACGCGATGAAAGCACTGCCACACCCGGCCGTCATCGCGACCCTCAGAGACGAAGGCGCGTCCTTCGATGTTTGCAGCGGTGGGGAGATCCACGTCTTGCGCGAGGCCGGGGTCCCGCCGTCACGAGCGATCCACACTCATCCCATCAAGCGCATGAAGGACATCGTGGACTCGTTGGAATACGGGTGCACGACGTTCGTCGTCGACAATCCGTCCGAGATGGACAAGTTCGTTCCGTTTCGCGATCGGGTCACGCTGCTCCTCAGGATCGCGTTTCGCAGCACCGAAGCCAGCTTCGATCTGTCGAAAAAATTCGGCTGCCCCCCCGAAGCGGTCGGGGACCTTCTCGAGCTCGCAAAGAAGCAGCGCCTTCCGCTCCGTGGTCTCTCGTTCCACGTTGGCTCTCAATGCCGGTCTCCGACGACGCACGTCGAAGCGATCGAGAAGTGCCGGGGCGTGATTGAGCAGGCCCGTCGCGATCGGCTCGCCGACATCAGCATTCTGGACATCGGGGGAGGATTTCCGGTCACGTACCTGGAAGAGATGCCCGAGATCGAAGCGTTCTGCTCGCCGATTCGGGCCTCGCTGGCGTGGACGCCCCCGGGCCTGCGCACGATCGCCGAGCCGGGCCGGTACCTGGCAGGGCCGGCCATGGCCTGCATCGCCACGGTGATCGGGAAGGCCTGGCGTGATGGGTCGTTCTGGTACTACCTCGACGACGGCGTGTACGGCTCCTTCAGCGGCGTGGCCTACGACGTCGGGCGTTATCCGATTCGAATCGTCAGTGAAAGGCCGGGGCCGAGCTTTCCGAGCGTGCTGGCCGGTCCGACGTCTCACAACGTCGATATCGTTGCCGAGAACCTGACGCTGCCCGAGCTGCAGATTGGTGATTTGATCGCCGGAAGCGTAATGGGGGCTTACACGAGCGCGAGTGCCAGCGCGAACGAGTTCAACTCGATCCGGCGAACCAAGATCGTCGTGCTCAACGAACGAGCTTCCGCGTCGATCCCGGCGTGAGCCGGACCCGGCGAAGTGGCCTTACCACTCGTTCGTCGTGGTACATTGCAATTCTGGCTGGCATGAATCCCGATAGGCTTCCATTCCGAGCGACGATTCGGACCGAGGACGGTCGGATAAGCTCGCTGATCTCGCACCACGGTTCGCCGCTGCTCGTCATCGACTGCGACGTCGTGCGTCGGCAGTACCGCCAGCTGGCCGGGGCCCTACCAGGGGTCAAGTTGCACTACGCGATGAAGGCGCTTCCCCACCCTGCCGTCCTCTCGACGCTCCTAAATGAGGGAAGCTCGTTCGCCGCCTCCTCCTCGACGGAGATTCGGACCCTTTTGTCGCTCGGCGTTGCTCCGCAGCGCTTGTTGTACAACCACCCCATCAAGCGGCCCGACGAGGTCCGCGAGGCGATCGAGCTCGGGTGCGAGGCATTGGTGGTCGACAACGCCGCGGAGATCGAAAAGCTCGCGGGCTTTCGCGGCCGGGCGACCGGCGTGTTGCGAATCGGGTTCCGAAGCAGCGACGCCGGCGGCGACCGCCGACGTAAATTCGGCTGTCAGATCGACGACGCGATGGGGCTGCTGGAGCTCGGGAACCGCCTCCAGGTGCCCATGACGGGGCTCTCGTTCCACGTGGGCTCCCAATGCGCGAGCTCCCGCGGCCACGTGAAGGCCATCTCCGACTGTCTGGCGCTGGCGAAACAAGCCAGCGCGGCCGGACTGCCGCCTATCCGGGTGCTCGATATCGGCGGCGGTTTCCCGGTCGGATACGATGTCCCGACTCCGGAGATCGAGCAGTTCTGTGCACCAATCCGCGAGGCGCTCTCCCTTGTGCCGGGCGATATGCGCGTCTTCGCCGAACCGGGCCGGTTCTTGGTCGCCCCGGCCGGCGAGGGGATCGCCACGATCGTCGGGAAGACCTGGCGCGGCGATGTACCCTGGTATTACCTGGACGACGGCGTGTACGGCTCCTTCAGCGGCGTCGTGTATGACGCTGCTCGGTATTCCCTCACGGTCCTGTCTCGCTCGCCGTGATCGCCCAGGCCAAGCGTCCTTGCGGGGCCGACCTGCGACAGCGTCGACGTCATCGCCGAGGGCGTCTTGTTGCCCGAGCTGGAGATTGGCGACATCGTCGCGGGTTCCGTCATGGGCGCCTACACGGCCGCGAGTGCCAGCGAGTTCAATTCCATTCCCAGGACGAAGCTCTTGACCCTCAACCAACCCTCCCCGTTCGAACCGGTGGAAGGGACGGCACCCGACGTCAGAAACGTTACACAATCGTCAACGATGAACTCGCGCTGAACCAACTCTGCTGCGGGATGCCAGCCGCAAGATTCGTTACCTTTCTTGCCGTAAATCGCGCAAACGTGGATATGCTCCGCGCGGTGGGGGCACTGATCCTGGGGTCGAATGCGTCGTGAGCACGAGGGATGACAATCCGGTCGCGGCACCTCGGCTAGTCCCACCGCCCGCGCCGGGGATCGCGCCCGGCCACACGATCGGAAAGTACCGCCTGATCCGCAACGTGGGAATCGGCGGAATGGCGCAGGTGTTCCTGGCGACCCGCGAGGGGCCCGAGGGGTTCGCCAAGCGATGCGTGGTCAAGCGGATCCTGCCGGAGCTCTCCCGCGATGATCGCTTCGCGAGCATGTTCGTGGTCGAGGCCAAGGTGGCCGCCATGCTCGACCACCCGAACATCGTGCACGTCTTCGACTTCGCGATCGAGGGCGGGAACTACTACCTCGTGATGGAGTACATCTCCGGCGCCTCGCTGGCGATCATGTCTCGCGCGTCACGACGTCGGGGGCGTCCGCTCGGGGCGGAGGTCGCCGTGGAGGTCGGGGTGGGCGTCGCCACCGCGCTCGCGTACGCGCACGATCTCAAGCTGCCCGACGGACGACCGCTGGGGCTCGTCCATCGCGACATTTCGCCGGGGAATGTGCTCATTTCGCGGGATGGCGCCATCAAGCTGGCCGACTTCGGCGTCGTGAAGACCGCCCTGGCGGCCCCCCTGGCGGGCGTCGTGAGCGGCAAGTGGGCGTACATGTCACCCGAGCAGATCCGCGGTCGGCCGGTGGACCGGCGTTCCGATCTGTTCTCGCTGGGCATCGTCCTCTATGAGGTGATCACCGGCGTGCGGATCTTCCGGGGTGAATCTCCGTCGGCGAGCGCCACCTTGGTGACGAAAGGACCCGTCAAGCCGCCGCAAGAGCTGGTGCCGGATCTCGATCCGCAGCTCAATGACCTGGTTCTCAGACTGCTGGAACGGGATCCCGACGCCCGATATCAAAGCGCCGCGGAGCTGGCGCGCGACTTCGAACGGTTACATGCCACTGTGGCGTTCTCCGACGGGCGACGGCACCTGCGGGCACTCGTCCGCGAGCTCGTCCCCGAGGACGAGCTCACGCCTGCGCTCGGCACGTCGACCATGCCAGCGCAGCCTCCGCGTGAACCCCACACTCCCTCGTCGATGCGTTCGGCGAACTTCGGGAACCCCGCGCATTGGGGAAGCACTTCGCTCGACGGCGATTCCGGCGCGGGGACCCCGCCGCCGAAGGACCCGTGGTCACGCAAAACGCTCATCTTGGTGACCGCGGCCTGCATCGTGGGCTCCGGCCTCTTCTGGTTGGCGTTTCTTTAACCCGCGGCATCATGAAGAAGCGAACTCTCATCATCCTCATTCCTTCCCTCGCGGTGCTGGTGAACGGCACCGCCTACTTCATCGTTCGCAGCGCGCGGACACCAGCGGCGTCCGGCCGGACGTCGACAGTGGTGGCCGAGCCCGCCGCCGCGCCGTCGGCCGCATCGCGGCCCGCTGAATCCTCGGAGTTGGTTCACCGGCGCCGAGCTGTCGCCCTGGCCGCCCTCGAAGGAGGCGAGTACGACAAGGCCCTGGCCAATTTCGAGGCGGTCAAGGCGATGGGCGGGGCGGACGCCCACCTCGACGAGCTGATTCGCGTCACGGAGGAGCTGCTGCACAATTCGACGGCGAAGGAGCACCCTCGGCCCCAGGTCGCGCGCGTGGAAGCGCCGCGACTCAAGCCGACGCGCCGCTCTGCCGCGCGCGAGCCGTCACCGGCCGCGGAGGTCTCGCCGCAGCCGGCTCCGACGCCAGCGACCGGAACGTTGATCGTGACCACCACGCCGCGAGGCCTTTTGGTGCGGCTGGATGACAGCCCGCTGGACCTCACACCGATGCGCGCGGCGGTCAAATCGGGGTCCCACCAGATCGCTCTGCTCGACGGCGATCACAAGGTGTACGAGACCACCCTCGTGGTGCGTGAAGCCGAGGTCTCGACGTTGTCGAAGGACCTCTCGGCGGAGCTGGAATCGGACACGCATCCAGGCGCAGCGGCGCCGCCGAGCGTCGCGAAGGTGGCGGTTCAGCCTGCGTCTCCCGGCAACGAGGCCGAAAAACCACCGGCCCCTGTCCCCTCTCCTCCTCCGGTTTCGGCCGTCGCCAGGCCCCGAGAGGCGTCCTTCGTTCGCGACTCGACCGGCACGAGCACGGGGACGCTGGCGATCACGTCGCCGGGTCTCTATGGCGTCGTCTGGATCAACGGCCGGCCCCGTGGTTATCCGCCGCTGGAAGTGACGGACCTTCCGGCCGGGCCGGCGAAAGTCGAAGTGCGCGTGAACGGAATCGAGAAGCGGTCGTCGACGGTTGTCGTGGAAAGGGAGAGAAAGATCTCGGTCACCCTCCGGCCGGACAACAAGGTTCGCTGATCGGCTCCGAAGCGCTCAGCGGGCGGCGCTCAGCGCGTGCCGGCGGTCTTGCCCACGTGCAGCAAGGCAAATCCCGTCACGATCAGCGCGACGCCCACCAGCTTGAGTACCGACACGCTCTCACGAAACAGGGACGCGCCGATCGCGAACGCCAGCACGGCCTCCAGGCCGAGAATGAAAACGTACGAGACCCCCATCTCTCCGTGCTTCATCGCCAGAGTCTGTGCGACCGCACCAGCCAGGAAGAGCCCCAGCGCCAGTGCGCCCGCGCCCGGCCGCGCAAAGCCGCTCGACACCTTCATGAATGCGCCGCCAGCAACGAAGCAAAGCGCAGCGACCAGGGACAGGCCCACCGCCGGGAAACTCATCGCAGCGGCACTGTACCCGACGGCAACCTTCACCGTCTACCGGCCAATCCGCTGTCGACGACGGAGTATAGGTTGAAGCTCTGCCACGGTCCCGCTTACCATCCGTTCCAATTGATGATGACGCAACGACTTCGAACGGCGTGGTCAGCTACGGCGTTCGTTCTGATGACCGTGATTGGCGCCAGAGCCAGTGCGCAAGGTGAGTTGGTCGCGCCGGTCGACGGCTCGGCCCACACCGAGGGGAACGCGGAACCGGCGCCGGACTCGTCGGCGACGGCGACGGCGAACGCGAACGCGACCGCGAACGCGACCGCGCAGACGCCTCCGCCGGTGGCGTCCGACCCTGAAGCCAGCTCGGAGATCTCCGGAGACGAAAGCGGCGCTGCGACGCAGGTGGCGTCGTTCGCGGTCACCAAACTAAAAGACAGCCCCGCCGTCGTGACCGTCATCAGCGGCGAGGACATTCGTACGTCCGGCGCGCGCGATCTGATCGATATCCTCGCCATGGTACCCGGGTATTTCGTCGGACAAGACGTGCAGGACATCATGGGCGCCGGCTTTCGCGGTCTGTGGGGCGAAGAAGGCAAGATCCTCGTCATGATCGACGGCAAGGAGATCAACGAGCTCCTGTTCTCGACGTTGCAGCTCGACAACGGGTTCCCCGTCGAGCTGATCGAGCGGGTCGAGGTCGTGCGCGGCCCCGGGTCGGTCATCTACGGCGGGCTCGCCGAGTTGTCGGTGATCAACGTGATCACGCGTGGCCTGCAGGGAGCGACCGACGCGACCGCACATCTCACCTACGGCGAGATGACGGGCGCACATAAGTTCTCCGACGGCTACGCCCGCCGCCGTGTGACCCTGTCCGGTCGTTACGTGGTCGACGCCGTGCCGGGGTTGAGCACCTACGCCGCGCTGTCGCTGGCCCAGGGACAGCGCAGCGTCTCGCAGTTCACGGACAACACTGGAATGAGCGCGACGATGGAGGGCCAGTCGGACCTGAATCCGTCGATGGTGCAGGCGGGGCTCGGGTACCGCGACCTGCAGGCCACATTCCTTTATCAGCACCTCGGCACCAACAGCATTGCGCCACTCGGATTGGTGTTGCCGACCGGACCGCAGGGCACGTTCTTCGATTCGTATTACGGCGAGTTGATTGGGACGTTTCGACCCAGTGACCGGCTCGAGATCGTCCCGCGCTTCAATGTCACCTACCAGCGACCCTGGCAAGCGCCCGACCAGAATGCTTCGTTTTACTTCCTGACGTCGGTTCGCCGCCTGCGCGGCCGTTTGCTCGGCCGCTGGGCGCCGATCGACGCGTTGCAGGTCACCGCCGGCGGGGACGCCATCTTCGACGAGGCCCGGCTGCTCGCGCCCGCCGGGATCGGGCAGCAGGCGCAATACGGAAACCAGAACCAAGTTTCCTATCAAACCTACGGGACCTATCTCGAGCTCTACTCCGAGAACCCTTTCATCAACGTGTCGGCAGGTATCCGCTATGATCACCTGAGCACGATCGGCGGCGCGCTGGTTCCACGCCTGGTGCTGCTGCGTTCGATTGGGCCGTTGAGCCTCAAGGGACTGTTCTCGCTGTCATTCCGTACGCCGGGCGTCGAGAACATCGCGTTGCAATTCGCCGGCAGCAACGTCCACCCCGAGCACACGACCATCTTCGAGTTCGAGGCCGGCCTGGATTTGCCGGCCAGACAGCGCGTCTCGGCCAACGTATTCGACATGCGGATCAACGCGCCGATCGCCTACACGTTGGATCCGGTAACGGGCAACCAGGGCTACTTGAACTTGGGCAAGCAGGGGACACGTGGATTCGAGGTGACCTACAACGCGCGGGCGTCATGGGCGCGACTGGAAGCGAACTATTCGTTCTATGCGCCGAGCTACGCCGAGAACCTGGCGGCCTACACGGTCCCGGGGCACCCGGATCAATTCATGGGCGCGCCGGCTCACCGGGTCTACGCGGGCGGCACGGTGTGGACCTGGAACCGCATCGGGATCAGCCCTAGCGTCCTGGTCCTCGGCCCTCGCTTCACGCGCGGGCCCGATGCTCCGCCTGCCGCGAATCCCACCCGCACCGCGACCGAGATCCCCACCCAGGCCTTGGCGAATCTGTACATCTTTCGTGACAATCTCGGGATGCCGGGGCTCTCGCTGGGCCTGGGCCTCTACAACATCTTCGGCACGCGCTACCAGTACGTGCACATATCGACCAGCGCGACCAACTTCGCGGACGATCAGGCGCCGGTGCCCGGCCTCGACCGCGAGATCATGCTGCGTCTCGCCTATCACTACGAGCAGTGATCGAGCAAAGCCCGTTCGCAGAGTCAGCGGCGGCGCTTGCGGGAGAACGCCAGCGCGAGCGCGAAGACCGCGAGAACAGTCGTGGGGACCGTGGCGCGGCGGCGCGGAACGCTGCAGCTGCATCCAGAGCTGCCGTCGCTCTCGGGTGTGCCGCCAGTGCCCGTGGCGGCGGAGCCGCCGGTCGAGCCGAGCTGACCACCGGTTGCTGAGAGGCCGCCGGTGCCGGTGACGCCGCCCGTCGCAACGCCGCCGGTGCCCGTGCCGCCTGTGCCGCCCGAAACGCCGCCTTCGGCGGAGCCGCCCGCGCCGGGACTGCCGCCCGTGCTGGACGTGCCACCGCTCCCCGAATTGCCGCCGGTGCTGGAACCGCCGCCCGTACCGAAAGTGCCACCGGCCGCGCGACCGCCAGCGCCGGCCGCGCCCGCCCCTCCGCCGCCGCCCGCGCCTGCCCCTCCGCCGCCGCCCGCGCTCGACTGAACGCTCAACAGCCCGTCGTGCATCACCTGCGCGACCAGTACGTAGCCGGTGTCATTGGGGTGAACGCCGTCGCCGAAGTCCTTCGGCACCGAGGCGGTGGGCGTCTGCACGTCGATGGTCGGCAGCCCCTTTTCCATCGCCACCTGCTTCAGCACGGGGATGATCTGGTTCTTGATGACGGCGCCGTCGATCGTGTAGCTGTTCGTGAAAGCCGCGGGTGGCAGCGCCAGGTACACCAGCGGGTGAGTGGCCAGCGACGCGAAGTGGTCGACCAGCTTCCCGCAATCGGCCTTGAACTGGGTGGCCTGCGTCCCGCCGCCGGACGCGTTCCAGTTCACCGGCTTCGAGTCGTTGGTCCCCAGCATGATGATCACGTCGACGACGGCGTTCGCTCCGGCGCCAGACACGAAGCTGGTGGCGCTGGTGTACTCCGACTGCTTGACGTACGGCGTGTCGCCCGTGCTCAGCATGGTCGCGCCCGAGTGGCCGAAGTTGCTGACCTTCACGGACGATCCGAAGAGGCCCTGCAGATCGGCCGGGTAGTTCTTCGAGGTGGACGAGGCGCCGCTCCCCGCTGTGATGCTGTCACCGACACAGGCGACGTGGGTGGGGATCCGGGCCTGCGCCGCCGCCGACCCGGCGCCCGCCGTCACGGCGAGCAACCCGGCTAGCGCAGCGTTGACGATTGGCGGCATGTGCATGGACGTGTGTCTTCAAAGGGTCGCTCCGGCGCAAATTCGTGCGCCCGTGCGGCTTCTCTTCAGAATTTCGAAGACAGAGCCATGAAGCTCATCTTGTCGTTCGTGTCGCGCAGCCGGGACGACAGCGTGCGCACGAACGACCAGAGAAGGTCGTAGGCCAGGTCGCGGTCGACGAACAGCAGGTCTCCCATGTCCTTCTTGTGGATGACGAACAGCTTGGCCGGCTCGTGGGCGCGGGCGTCGGCGCTGCGCGGGAAGTCGTCGATGAGGGCCATCTCGCCGAAGTGCGTCCCGGCCCGCAGGACGGCCAGCGCCTCCTCACCGGCGCCCGGGAGCTGGCGGCCGATGCGCACCGCGCCCGACAAGATCAGGTACATCTTGTCGCCGTGCTCGCCCTCTTTGAAAATCAGGGCGTCGGTGTCGTACGACTCCTCGACGCCCAGGTTGGCGATCCGCCGCAAATAGCTGGGTTGCAGCGCCGCGAATAGCCCGATCTTCGAGAGCAGCTCGACGGCTTTTTCGGGCGGAATCGTCGAGCGCGCCAGCGGCTCGGTCGCCGCGCCACGCACCGAAGCGCCCGCAACCTGATCGTCGCTCATCTCGCCGAGGTCGATATCGCCGTCGAGATCCGCGGGATTGCTCATCACGTCGATTATGCCAGCGGTGGGCCCTGGGACGCAGCCCGCCGCGTCAATTGTCAACGGTGTGTTTCTGGACGGTCAAGATGGCGCAGGTACAGTGACCCTGCCCCATCTCCGTTTCCACACACCATCAAGGAGAAACGAATGCGCGTCTTCCCACGTACGCTCGGCATCACCGCCCTGCTGCTGACCCCCGCGTTCCACGCCGCCATGGCGCAAGAACCGGCGCCTGCGGCGCTCGAGCCGCCGCCCGCGACCAGCACCGCCCCGGCCGCCGCCCCCGCGAGCAACCCGATGAGCGCGGGAACTGGCGCGTTCGGCAGCGTGGGACAGCTCGCCGTCAGCGTCGACCTGCCCATGACGAACGAAGCGCCGCAGTTCGCGATCTACCACCACAGCGTCAGCATGGGCGGCCCGAGCATCACGGCCATCAACATCCAGCCGTCGCTGGATTACTTCGTGGCACCGAACATTTCAGTTGGCGGTCAGATCGGGGTCCAGCATGGGTCTGCCGATCTGTTTGGCGGTAGCGGCAACGACACCGCCACCGCCTTCGGCCTCGAGCTGCGCGGCGGGTACAACCTGGCGCTGAATGACATGTTCTCGATCTGGCCGCACCTCGGGATCGCCTACGAGCACGTGAGCATCAGCGGCGGCGGCACCTCGGCGACGGGCTACCTCATCCCGCTGCTCGTGACGGTCCCGGTGCTCTGGCACCCGGCCAGCCACTTCTTCATCGGGCTCGCGCCGACCCTGCGGACCGACCTCGTTGCGAAGCTCGAAGGGATGAACATCGGCAAGACCACCGACGTGGGCTTGACCGCCGTCATCGGCGGCTACTTCGGCGGGACCTAGCCCGCGCCGGCGGGCGTGGCCGTCATTGGTGGCCGAGGAAGCGTTCGGCGTCGATGGCGGCCATGCAGCCCGTCCCGGCGGCCGTGATGGCCTGCCGGTAAACGTGGTCGGCCACGTCCCCGCAGGCGAACACGCCCGGGATCTTGGTGGCGGTCGACCCGGGCTTGACCTTCAGGTAGCCCGCGTCGTCCATGTCCAGCTGGCCGCGGAACAGCTTCGAGTTCGGTTCGTGGCCGATCGCGACGAAGACGCCGCCGGCCGGCATCTCCCGCACGGAGCCGTCACGCGTGTCGCGCAGCCGCACGCCGATGACACCCGGCTTCGGGAGCTCGCCCAGGATTTCGTCGATGACGGCGTTCGTCACCAGCGTGATCTTCGGGTTGTGCGCCGCGCGCTCGAGCATGATGCGTGACGCGCGGAACTCCTCGCGTCGGTGGACGACGGTCACCTTGCTCGCGAAGCGCGTCAGGAACGTCGCCTCCTCCATCGCGGTGTCGCCGCCGCCGACGACCACCAGCTCGCGCCCCTTGAACAGCGCGCCGTCGCACGTCGCGCAGGCCGAGACGCCGTAGTTCTGGAACTTCTGCTCGGACGGGATCCCCAGCCACTTGGCCGAAGCGCCGGTCGAGATGATGACGGCATCCGCCAGCAGCTCGCCCTCCGTCGAGGTCACCCGGAAGGGTCGGTTCGAAAGATCCACGGCGGTGACGTCCCCCGTCACGACGCGCGTGCCGAAGCGCTCGGCCTGGGCCTTGAAGAGCTCCATCAGCTCCGGCCCCTGGACGCCCTTCGGGAACCCCGGGTAGTTCTCGACCTCGGTCGTGATCATCAGCTGGCCGCCGGGGATGGTGATCGGCTCGATGGCGGCGCCGCCGCCCTCGAACAGGACCGGGTCCAGGTTGGCGCGCCCGGCGTAGATGGCGGCCGTGTAGCCGGCCGGGCCGGAGCCGATGATGGCGATCTTGGTTGTTTCGGGCAGGGGCATGGGTGACATGAAATCCTCAGATGCGTTTCTAGAGTGGATGCCGCGGGGGTAGCAAAGGATTTAGCGCGCCGGGCCGCCCCGCCGCCACACCCCGCTGGCCCCGCCCTGCTTCTCTTCCAGGCGGACGGCCTGGATCTCGACGCCGCGCTCCGCCGCCTTCACCATGTCATAGACAGTCAGGGCCGCTGTCGACGCGGCGACCAGGGCCTCCATCTCGACGCCCGTGCGGTCCGTGGCGCGCGCCGTCGCCCGGATGCGGACGCCCGGCAACTTGCGGTCGACCGCCAGGTCCACGTCACAGCCGGTCAACCGCACCGGGTGGCAGAGCGGAATGAGCTCGGACGTGCGGCGGGCCGACATGATGCCCGCCACCCGGGCCACCGCCAGCACGTCCCCCTTGCCCCGCGCACCGGTCGCCTGCACGACCAGCCGCAGGGTCGCCGGGCTCATCCGCACCGCAGCCGAGGCCACCGCCACCCGGGCCGTCTCCGGCTTGGCGGCGACGTCCACCATGCGCGCGGCGCCGCGCCCGTCCACGTGGGTCAGGCGCCGGGCGGGCTTCTTCACTCGACCGTGACGCTCTTGGCCAAGTTGCGCGGCTGGTCGACGTCGTTCCCCTTGGCGACCGCGATCGCGTAGCTCATGAGCTGCAGCGGCAGCACCGTCAGGAACGGCTGCAGCAGCGCCGGCGCGTCCGGAATGCTGAGCACCCGGTCGCACTGGTCGGCCAGCTGCTGGTCGCCCTTGGTCCCGACGCCGATGATGTGTCCGTTGCGCGCCCGGACCTCGGCCAGGTTCGACAGGACCTTTTCATAACCGGGGCCCTGCGGGCACAGGACGACCACGGGGACGCCGTCGTCCACCAGCGCGATGGGGCCGTGCTTCATCTCGCCGGCGGCGTAGCCCTCGGCGTGGATGTACGAGATCTCCTTGAGCTTCAGCGCCCCCTCGAGGGCGATGGGGTAGTTCGTCC
The DNA here is from genome assembly GCA_045802645.1 of Polyangia bacterium. Classification (GTDB taxonomy): domain Bacteria; phylum Myxococcota_A; class Polyangia; order Fen-1088; family Fen-1088; genus JADGRB01. The sequence goes on along the minus strand of JBJMQQ010000088.1, from coordinate 373 downwards.
CGCGCCCCAGGAACAGGAAGTCCTTGGCGTAGCGGTATTCGCGCGCCAGCTGCTTGAGGTCGCCCAGCCCCTCCAGCGCCTCCGTCATCTTGGTGGGCGTCAGCGCCAGCTCCTCGACCAGCTTGGCGGCCGCGTCCGGCGCCAGGTTGCCGGTGCGGCGACCCAGGTGGATCGCGATCAGCGACAGCGCGGCCAGCTGCGCCGTGAAGCACTTCGTCGACGCGACGCCGATCTCGGGCCCGGCGTGGGTGTAAAGGACGCCGTTCGAGGCGCGCGGAATCGCCGCGTCGACGACGTTCGAGATCGCCAGCACCCGCGCGCCACGCGCCCGGGCCTCCTTGACGGCCGCCAGCGTGTCGGCCGTCTCGCCGCT
>JBJMQQ010000087.1:0-21120 GCA_045802645.1 Polyangia bacterium | reverse complement strand
CGTTCGGCGCAGGACTGCTTGCGGCGGCCGAAAAATCGGAACTATAGTGCCGATTTTCCGGCCGTTCGTCGTTCTAGAGAGCAGCTTATGTCGCCGAAGAGGGTGGGGTTCTTTTGCCTGACTGTCGCCGTGTTGGCGGCCGTGGGGCCTGCCGCGCGCGCTGACGATCAGCGCGAAGCCGACAAGCTGATCCGGCACGGTGTCGAGCTGCGCAAGGGGCACGACGACGAATCAGCGGCCCGCGAGTTCCAGAAGGCGTACGACCTGGTGCATTCGCCCCGCGCCGCCGGGCAGCTGGGTCTGGCCGAGCAGGCGCTGGGCCGCTGGGAGGACGCCGAGCGGCACGTCGCAGAGGCGGTTCACGGTCCCGACGATCCGTGGGTCGCGCGCAACCGAGCGGCCCTCGACGAGGCGCTGGGCACGATCCAGGCGCACCTCGGTCGCGTGGAGGTGATCGGGGATCCCACAGGCGCCGACGTATCGGTCAACGGGCGGGTCGTCGGTAAGCTCCCGTTATCGGGTCCGGTGCGCGTCAGCGCAGGCGAGGTCGACATCGAGGTGAACCTGCCCGGGTATACCGGCGCGCAACGCAACGTCACCATCGTGGGCGGCCAGTACCAGCACGTCGTCATCCACCTGGTCAAGGAGGCCGCGCCCCAACCCGAAGCGAAGGTGGCCGCCACTGCCGAGACGCCTGCGCCGGCGGCAGCGACCAACGTCGCCGCGAACGACGAGGGACCGTCCGGCACCAGGACCGTTCTCAAGTGGGGCGCTGCCGGCCTGGCCGGCGCCAGCCTGGTCACCGGCGTCGTCTTCACGATTCTGCACAGCCACAACGTCAACGCCTTCACCGATCACGGTTGCCGTGTCAACGGCGACACGGCCACCCTGAAGAACGGCTCGTCGGACCCTTACTGCCCGTCTACGCTCAATACGTCGAAGACGTACCAGGACGTGTTGATCGGAGGCTACGTCGGCGCCGGCGTGTTCGCGGCGACCTGGCTAATCCTTCAGCTCACGGAGCCCGCGTCTTCGGGCGGTACCGGATCCGAGCAGGCCTGGCGTGGTCCGGTCTGTGCGCCCGCAGCCTCCGGGGTCGGATTGTCTTGTGCTGTTCGCTTTTAACTCGAGGTACGTCATGAGTACACGCGCGTCGCTTCGATTCTGGGTTGTGGGTCTGGCGCTGGTCGGCGCGGCGTGCTCGAACGGCCTGCCGTTCATGCCGGACGACGGTGGTGCCGGCGGCGGCCACGGCGGATCGACGATCGGCTCGGGCGGACGCGGCGGTGGTGCCGGCGGAATGGCCGGTCACGGCGGAGCGTTCGCCAGCGGCGGTTCGGGCGGTTCGGCCGGTCAGTCGGGCGGCGGTGGTTCGATCGTCGGCGCGGGTGGCGCGACCGGTGGCGCCGGCGGCAGCGGGACTGGCGGCTCGGGGACCGGCGGCGGCGGTGGTACGGGCGGCCGCGGGGGAGCGGGCGGCGGCACCGGCGGGACTGTGGTCGCGACGGGCGGCGCCGGCGGGGCGCCTCTCAACTGCACGGCGACGCAGCACGCGTGCGCGCAGGTTTGCGTTTCGAACACGTCGGTTTCTTCGTGCGGCACCCGCTGCGACGCGTGCACGCCGCCCGCCAACGGCACCGCGACTTGCGACGGGACGAACTGCGATTTCACCTGCAGCGGCGCCACGCCGAGGAAGTGCGCCGCGGCGGGGATCTGCATCGCATCGACTGGCTGCTGCTCGAACACGGACTGCCCGACGAACGCCGGCGGCCAGACCGGCAGCTGCGACACCGCGACGCATACGTGCAATTACTCCTGCACGGGCTCGACGAAACCTTGCACATCCGGAGGCACGACGGTCTGCATTCCGATGACGGGTTGCTGCGCGAACGCGGATTGCACGGGCACCTGCATGACCTGCGACACCACCGCCCATACCTGCGCCGCCGCCAAGAACACGGCGGACCCGAACGGCCGTTGCGCCGGGACCTGCGACGCCAGCGGGACCTGCAAGAGCAAGCAGGGGCAGACCTGCACCACCGTCGCGGCCGGCTGCGTGGCCGGAACGAGTTGCGTGGACGGCTATTGCTGCAACAACGCCTGCACCGGCAAGTGCACGGCTTGTGACGTGCCAGGCATGGAAGGGACGTGCGCGCCCATCGGCGCGCGCGCGACGCCGCACGGAAGCCGCTCGGCCTGCGCCAGCGACGGGACCAGCTGCGCCGGCTACTGCGACGGCGCCGGCGCCTGCGCGTTTCCGACCGCGTCCTGCGGCAGCGCCAAGTGCACGGCCGGCACCTACACGGCGGCGCCCACCTGCAACGGCGCCGGCGCTTGCGTCACGCCCGGTTCTTCGTCGTGCGGCAACTTCATCTGTAACGGTTCCACGAGCTGCTTCAACAGCTGCACGTCGGCCAGTCAGTGCGTGTCGGGGGCCATCTGCAGCGGCAACGCCTGCGCGAAGTGCTCGGGCGGGCAGAACGCCTGCGGCAACACCTGCTACGACACCAGCAGCGACGCGGGCCATTGCGGGGCGCAGTGCATGGCGTGCGGCGGATCGACGCCCAGCTGCTTGAACGGCGCGTGCACCTGCCACCAGGGCGGCAAGGGCAATCTGCTGCAGAACCCGGGATTCGACACCGGCGCGCAGCTAGGTGGCTGGGAGCCGAATGGTGCGACGTGGAGCTCGCAAGACGCCGACGGCTGCACGGGCTCCGGGTCCGCGGTGTCCTCGGACGGGATTCTCACCCAGTGCGTCACCAAGGGCATTGCCGCGGGCAACAGGTACTGGTTCGGAATGAGGTTCCTTCAGGACCAGCCGAATGGCGCCTATTGCATCATCACGTTCGAGAGCGATACCACGTGCACCAGCGATATCTCCCGATACGGAGGCGCCATCGCGAGCGCCTCGACGGCCGGCTGGCAATCCGGCGTCGACTCGGACGTCGCGCCGGCAGGGACTGTCGCGATCCACGTCCAGTGCTCTTCGGGCATTGGGACCGTACGGGTCGATCAGCTCTTCTTGAGTTCCACCAGCAACAGTTACTGACGGTCGCCGCCGCCCGCTTCAGGGCTTGATCGGGATGCTGGCCGACGTGTTGGTCCGGTCGGCGGCGTCCAGGTAGCAGCGCGAGATGTCGGCCTCGTCCAGCAGGCCGACCACCTGGCCCTGGGCGTCGGTCACCTGGATCTCGCGCAGCTTGTTGGCCAGCATCGTCTCGGCGGCGGTGCGCAGGTCGGCGTCGGCGGGGACCGAGAAGTCACGCGACGCGACGGGGACGCCGTTGACGGAGATCATCCGCATGACCGCGCCGACGCGGGTCGTGCGCAGGATGTCCTCCGAACGGTGCACCGGCGACTCGCGCCGGCTCTTCACCTGGGCGTGGTACAGCGACCGTCGCCGCAGGGCGACGAAGGCAATCCCTTCGGCCAGCATCAGCGGCACCAGCAAGTCGTAGCTCCCGGCCAGCTCGCAGACCAGGACCAGCGACGACAGCGGCGTGTGCGCAATGCCGCCGTAGAACGTCCCCATGGCGACCAGCGCGAAGGCCCCGGGGTCGATGCGCGGGTCGTGGATCAGCATCTGCGCGACCCGGCCGAACGCCCCGCCGAAGAGGCCGCCGATCACCAGCGCCGGGGCGAAATCGCCGGCGCTGCCGCCGCTGCCGATTGTCAGTGACGAGGCGACGATCTTGGCCAGGCACAGGAAGAGCAGCAGGCCCGCGCCCGCCCAGCCGCCCGGCAACCAGCTGGCGCCCGTGATGGCGACCTGCACGGCGCCGTATCCGCCGCCGAAGAGGCCCAGCCCTTGCCCCGGCTGCGCCAGCCGCCACCCGATGAACACGACGATGGGGACGCAGAAGACCCCCATCGCCAGCCCACCCAGGCCCGGTCGCGCCCACATGGGAATCGTCAGTCCCGCGGTGATGCGTTGAACGCCGCGGAGGGCGGCCAGGAACATGACCGCCAGCGCGGACACCATCAGCGCCAGCAACCCGTACAGCCACAGGTGCGTGATGACGAACGGGAACCGGCCCGGGTGCGCGAACAGCGTCGATTCGCCGAAGATGGAGATGACGACCGAGTAGGCGGTCACGCTGGCGAGGACCGCCGGAATCAGCGCGTCCGATTCGAAGTCATCGCGGTAAAGGACCTCGACGGCCAGCAAGGCGGCGCCAAGCGGCGTCCGGAACACCGCCGCGATGCCGGCGGCGACGCCCGACACCATCAGGATCCGGCGCTCTTGCACGCCGACGCGCAGCAACCGCCCGCACAGGGAGCCCAGCGCGCCGCCGATCTGCATCGTCGGCCCCTCGCGTCCGCCGGAGCCGCCGGTCCCCAGCGTGAAGATCGACGAGAGCGCCTTCACCCACGAGACCCGCTTGCGGATCTGGCCGTCGCCGTGATGAAAGGCGTTGATCGTGGCGTCGCCGCCGCCGCCGTATGTTTCGGGCGCGAGCTGCGAGCAGATGCCGCCGATCAGCGCCCCCACGGCGGGAAGCAGCGCGACCAGCCACGGGCGGAAGTGCGGTGCCGAGCCGAGCTCGCCCATGAACGTCTCGCCGCTGGCGCGGAGCGGGCGGTAGCCGCCCAGATTTTCCAGCAGCAGCCGTTGCACGAACTCGAGCGTCGCGAAAAAGCCGGCGCCCATCAGGCCGGCTGCCAGGCCGACCATGGCGGCGTGGTACAGCGTCCGGCCGACGACCCGCAACTCACGCGGGGTGGCGTCCTTCAAAATGGTCGTCAGGAGCTCGCGACTGCGCTGACGGAGCTGGGCTTTACCCAGTGGCGTCGTCCCGGGAGGGTCCGGAAACCCCTCCGGGGGGCCCGATTGGTCGTCCCGTTTCATTGCGACGCGTGCAAATTATGCCTGTGGTATACGGGGCCTGCACGAATTTCCCCATGGCAGCCGCAGCTTTTTACGACCTGGACGGGACCCTGGTCCGGACGAACCTGGTTCACGCGTTCGCCTTCAGCGCCCGCAACCAGCAGGGAATCCTGAAAAGCCTCACGAAGACGGCGGCGACGCTGGTCAGCGTCCCCCTGTTCCTGGCGACTGATTTCTTCAATCGCCGCCTGTTCAACGACATTTTCTTCATCAGGTACAAAGGGGAGTCGGAGGATCGACTGCGTGCGCTGGCTGACGAGCTGTTCGACACGGTGCTGCGTCCGTCGATCTTCCCCGGCGCCTACGAGCTCATCGACAAGTCGCGTCAGCTGGGCCTGCGGCAGGTCCTGGTGACGGGGGCGCTGGACCTGACGGTCCGCCCGCTCGCCAAGCACCTCAAGATCGACCACTATGTGACCAACCGGCTGGAGTTCGTGGATGGCTATGCCACGGGGCGCCTACTGCCGCCGGTGATGGCGGCCGCCACCAAGGCAAGCTGGATGCGCGTCTACGCGGAGAAAGAGAACCTGAGCCTGTCCGACTGCTATGGCTACAGCGACAGCATGAGCGACCTGCCCATGCTGTCGGTCGTCGGCCACCCGACCGCGGTCAACCCGGACATCCGGCTACGCAACACGGCCCTTCAGCACGACTGGCCGATATTGGACTTGAGGTGATGAGAGAACGAGCCCCCAAGGTGCTGCGCGGTCCCGTGCCGCGCAACAAGGAAGACGACCAGGTCGTCTACATCGACGGAGACTCCGCGCCGCGCATCCTGTTCTCGGGCGAGGATCTGCTGCTCGAGGATTTGCCGATCGGCACGCGCGTCATCTACCCGAAGCCGCCGCTGGAAGGGCTGGCGAATCCGGGAGCGGCGATCCGCTACGCGCTGAACCACCCGCTGGACGCCGAGCCGCTTTACGCGCAGCTGGCGCCGGGGATGCGGGTCACGATCGCGCTGGACGACATCAGCCTGCCGCTGCCGCCGATGGTCACGCCCGACATCCGGCAGATGGTGCTGGAGATCGTGCTGGAGCTGCTGGACGCCAACGGCGTCGACGACGTGCACATCATCGTCGCCACCGGGCTGCACCGCCGCATGACCGCCGGCGAGATGAAGCGGATGGTGGGGACGAAGATCTTCAACGCCTTCTACCCGGACCGCTTCTACAACCACGACGCCGAGGACCCGGACGGCATCGTGCCGCTGGGGCGTACCGACCACAACGAGCACGTGAACATCAACAGGCGCGCCGTCGAGAGCGACCTGCTGATCTACGTGAACATCAACCTGGTTCCGATGGACGGCGGCCACAAATCCGTGGCGCTGGGCCTGTGCGACTACGAGAGCCTGCGCGCGCACCACGAGCCGGAGACCATCCGCGCCTCGGACAGCTACATGGATCCGAAGCGCTCGGCGCTGAACACCAAGGTCGAACGGCAAGGGGTGCTGATCGACCGGCACATGAAGGTGTTCCACATCGAGACCGCCATCAACAACCGGATCTACGCGGGCGCCACGGCGTTCCTGTCGAAGAACGAGGACGAGTTCACGGAGTTCGACCGCCTGAAGTTCGAGGCCACGCGCTGGGCGCTGTCGAAGATGCCGCGCGCGGCGAAGCGAAAGATGTTCCAGGCCATCCCGGCGCAGTACCAGATGGTCGCCTGTTATGCGGGCAAGACCGAGCCGGTGCACGAGCGCATCCTCAAGCACTGCTGGGACCAGTACGGCGTGCACGTGCGCGGGCAGGCCGACGTGCTCATCTGCCCGGTGCCGTACATCTCGCCCTACAACGTCAATTCCATCCTGAACCCGCTGCTGGTCCAGGTGATGGGGATGGGCTACTTCCACAACTTCTACCGGGGCAAGCCGCTCTTGAAGAAGGGCGGGGTGATGATCCTGACGCACCCCTGCACCGACGAGTTCGACCACGAGCACCACCCCAGCTACATCGAGTTCTTCAATCGGCTGCTCCCCGAGACGCGCGACGCGATGAAGCTGCGTCACAAGTACGAGGAAGAGTTCGCGAAGAACCCCAGCTACATCGAGATGTACCGGCGCGGCAACGCCTACCACGGCGCGCACCCGTTCTTCATGTGGTACTGGGGTGAGAACGGACGCCAGCACATCGGCAAGGTCATCGCCGCCGGCGCCCAGAACGCGCACGTGCCGAAGATCCTGGGCTGGGACCGCGCCGAGTCGCTGACCGAGGCCATCGCCATGGCCAAGAGCTTCGTGGGCCCGTCGCCCGAAATCACGATGATGCACCACCCGCCCATCGTGATGGCGGACATGGAATAGCGTCCCAGAACGTGGCGCCGTACGTACGGGCTTGCTAGTCTGTACGTACGATGGAAAAGCGCCTCACGAAGACGGGGAACAGCCTCGCGCTCGTTTTGGATCGCGAGCTCCTGGACCGAACGGGAATCTCCGCCGACACGCTGCTCGAGATCTCCACCGACGGCGACGTCATCGTCATCACGCCGAAACGCAGCAAGTCGCGGGCGGAGAAGCTCCGCGACGCCATGTCCGAGGCGGATGAGCGGTACGCTGGCGTCTTCAGCCGGCTCGCAAAGTGACGGATCCGGACTTCCTGACGTTCGACGACGTGCTGGCGCTGCACGCTGATCGAATCGAGCGGTATGGCGGGTCGCTGGGGCTACGCGATGCAGGCGGTCTGAGCTCCGCGCTGGGCATGGCGTCGGCGACGTTCGGTGGCGCCTTCTTGCACCCGACGCTCGCCGAGATGGCAGCGGCTTACCTGTTTCACGTCTCGCAGGCGCACGCGTTCGTCGACGGCAAAAAGCGGGTCGCGCTCGCTGCCGCGCTGGCCTTCTTGGCCCTCAATGGTCATCAGCTGATTGCCGAGCCAGATGCGCTGTACGAGATGTGTATTGGGGTGGCCGCTGGCGAATCGAGCAAAGCAGATGCGGCGGTTTTCATCGCGCGTCACCTCCGGCCAGCGTCGCGCTGATAGCCGGTCGCCGCGTCGACGATTGCGTTTATGCTTTGGGGATGGCGTCGTCTGTTGAATGGCCCGAGCTGCGAGTCTCCGAGTGGCGGGAGACTTACGCGACGCTGCTGCTCTACACGCAGATCGTCGGCAAAATCCGTCTCGCGCTGACGCCGAAGCTGAATCAGTGGTGGAACGTGACCTTGCACGTCACCGCGCGCGGGCTCACGACGGGGCCGATGCCCTACGCAGGCGGTCTGCTGTCGATCGACTTCGATTTCGTCGAGCATCGGCTGCTGATTCAGGACAGCGACGGGCACGCCCGCGTCCTGCCGCTCGACGCAAAGCCGGTCTGCTTCTTCTACTCCGACGTGATGGCGGCGCTGGGCGAGCTCGGGCCGTCACTGGTTCGCATCTGGCCGCAACCACAAGAGTGCCCCGTCACGACGCCATTCACCGACGACCGCGAGCACGCGCACTACGATCGGGCGGCCGTTGGGCGCTACTGGCAAGCGCTGCGGCGAATCGAACCCGTGTTCCAGGCGTTTCGGGCCGGGTTCCGCGGCAAGTGCAGCCCGGTGCACTTCTTCTGGGGCGCCTTCGACCTGGCCGTGACCCGCTTCAACGGCAAGCGCGCGCCGCTGCGGGAAGCAAAGGTCGATCGCGACGCCTACGACGAGGAGGTGATCTCCCTCGGCTTCTGGCCGGGCGATCCCTGGGCTGCCACGGGCGCCACCGAGGCCCTGTTCTACTCGTACACCGTTCCTGAGCCGGCCGGACTCTCCCCCGCGTCGGTGATGCCCGCCGCAGCGTCATGGAACCCGACGTTGAAGTAGTTCGTGCTGCCGTACGACGACGTCCGCCGCGCGCCCGACCCCGTCACGGCGATCCTCGCGTTCGCGCAGTCGACCTACGACGCAGGCGCGACCTTCGCCGGCTGGAACCGCGACGCTCTCGCCTACCCGTAAGTCACCGGCGCTTCAAGCACGGCGCGCGCCTTGTTCGAGGCCACCCCAGGTGCTAGCATATTGCTGTCATGCCGACGCTAACTATTCGGAACGTCGCGCCCAAGGTCGTCCGCGCCCTGAAAGCTCAGGCGGAGCGGAATCGCCGTTCGATGGAGCAGGAGGTCAGAGAGATCATCGAGGGCCAGGTGGGTGACCGGACCTCAGCGATCAATCAGATCACGCGGTCCTGGGCCGCTCAGAAGCGAGCTCCAACCGCCGCGGAGGTCGAAGCGTGGATCCGTGAAGGACGGCGGTGAAGGCTGTCGTAGACACGAACGTGATCGCGTATTTCCTTCTTGGGACCGACGGATTTCGCGACGAATGTGAGCGATTTTGGCGCGAAGTAGAAGCGCCCGTGGCCCCTGCCTCCTGGGAACCCGAACTGGCTAATGTTCTCTGGATGGCAACCCGGAAGCACATCGTGGACCTGCCGGAGGCCTTACACAGACTCGAACTCGCCAAGGGCCTGGGAATCCGATCTGTACCCGTGAGCAGTCTGTGGAGCGGAGCCCTTGCCCGCGCCCACGCGTCGGCCATCGCCGCATACGACGCTCTATTCGTAGAGTTGGCCGACCGTGAAGCGGTCCCCCTTGCCACCTTCGACGAGCCAGTCATCCGCGCATTCCCTCGTCTCGCGATGCGACCCCGCAGAATCCGCGACAAGTAGCGGTGTAACGAGTGTCGTTCAGCGGCGGACGCGAAAGGGAGTGAAACGACGCTCCCGTCGGGCGTCAGCGATCCGCTTGGTATCCTCTCAGCCATGAAGAAGGCCGAGGCAATGGAACTCGTACAACGATGTTTGGCCTCGTCTTGCGCGAGTCGTGCAACCCCAGTCTCACGGCTAGCGTGATTCGGGGCAAAAGCTTGGGCTTCGAGCATCAGCGGACTGTGACTGCCACTCTGAACTTCAAGACGATCTCTACTATTTCCTGCGCGATCAATTGACCTAATTGTCAACGTCCGCCCAATATTCTGCCGGTTCGGCAGATTTAGCGGTTCGCCGCACCCTGGAAGAAGACCGCGGCAAGTAGGGCGAACACTGTCCAGCCAGGCAGTTGTCTCGATCAGCGTCGGTCTGTGCCGTCGTATGGGTGGCCGGCGACCAGCTCTGCAACGTTCAGCACTCGTCGGTCGAAGATTGGATCACGCGGATGAATAAGCGGGCGAGCATTGCGCTCGGTTGGGTCGCGCTTGCGATCGGACTCGGCGTGCCCGCGTGCCGATCGCCGCGATACTTTCCCGATCCGGACAGGTACCACCGTTGCCAGCGAACAGAAGGTGCTGAAGACGAGCACGGGAGGCATGGTGACAGCGACCGTCATTACGACAGTCGCCGTCTCGATTAGAGGGAGCGTCTGGGCATATCGCCCATTCCGGCGTCCGCCGGGAAGTGACTCCCTCTACCGGCGCGCCTTGAGCTGCTCGAAGGCGGCGGCGCGGACCTTCGGGTCGGCGTCGCGGAGCTGGCGGACGAGGGCGTCGTGCTCAAGGCGGTCGCCGCTGCGGCGTTCGGCGGACGCGTCGTCGCTCGCCGTCGTCGTGGCCGGCGGCGCTTCGTGGCTACGCCACCACCGGTAGACGCGCTCGGCGCGGGAGATCGGGATGCCGGCGTCCACGACCAGGTCGACGACGGTGCGGGGGCGTTCGCGGAGAAGCGCGATGAGCGCGGCGTCGGTCCATCGGGCGCGTGGGCCGGCCGCGAACAGGGGGCGCGGGAGGGCGCGGCGGACGGTCTCGACCTGCGCGCGCGGGTACCAGGCGGAGCCCATCGCCCCGCGGATCGGGTGCAGGCGCCCCTCCTTTTCGAGCTGGCGGACCTTGAACTCGCTGGCGAAACCCAGCGCGTCGGCCACCTGCCGCCGGGACAGGTGGTCTTCGAACCCAGATGGAGGTCTGATGTCTCGCCGTGAGGCCGCCTGCGTACTCACCGACGGTGATGAAACCCCGATGACAGCCATCGCGCAAGTTATTCATCAGGCTGGGCCGCGATATTCATCGGGGATTCATCAGGGGTGGCGGCCCGCGTCGGTCGCATTTGGCATCGCCCCCCGATCGGGGTAAAAACCCCGGTCTTCATGGAGCTTTCGAACGCCCTCTCGGCTCCGGCCCCGACCCTCTCGATCACGGACATCCTCCGCGGCCGGAACCTGTTCATCCTCGGCAGCACCGGGTTCGTCGGGAAGGTGCTGCTCAGCATGTTGCTGGACCGGTACCCGGAAATTGGCCGCGCCTACGTGATGGTGCGCCGCGGGAGCGGGACCGACAGCGAGGCGCGCTTCTGGCAAAGCGTGGTCACGTCCCCGGCCTTCGACCCGCTGCGGGCGAAGTACGGCGGGGCGGACGGGCTGGCCGAGGTCCTCCGCCAGAAGGTGGTGGTGGTCGACGGCGACATCACCGAGCCGAACCTGGGGCTCAGCGAGGCCGAGGCCGAGAAGGTCGCCAAGGACATCGACGTCCTCATCAACTCCTCGGGGCGCGTGACGTTCAACCCGCCGCTGGAGTCGGCGCTGCGCACGAACGTCGAGGGGACCAAGAACGTCATCGCGTTCGCCAAGCGGATGAAGCGGCCGGCGCTGATCCACACCAGCACCTGCTTCGTGGCCGGGAACCGCTCGGGCGAGGTCTGGGAGGACGAGGAGCTGGACGGCTACTTCCCGCGCCACCACGACCTACCGGGCACCCGCTTTTCCGTCGAGCAAGAGATGGCCGACAACGCCGCCGGCGCGGCCCGCATCCGCGAGCTGGCCGACGACGCCCAGGTGCTGGCCAAGCTGCGCCAGGAGGCCCGCGACCGCCTGCGCGAGGAGAAGCGCGACTTCGACGACGAGGCGTCGCTGAAGCTGGCCGTCGCGCGCGCCCGCAAGGAGTGGATCCGCTCCGAGATGACCCGCCAGGGGGTCGAGCGCGCCGCGAACTGGGGCTGGCCCAACATCTACACGTACACGAAGAGCATGGGCGACCAGCTGGTCGCGCGTGAAACCGGCATCGTGCGCGCCATCGTCCGGCCGGCGATCGTCGAGAGCGCCGTCGAGTACCCGTTCCGCGGATGGAACGAAGGGTTCACGACCTCGGCGCCGCTGGTGTACCTGGCGCTGAAGGGGCAGAACACGCTGCCCGTCGCGCCCAAGCTGATCCTGGACGTCGTCCCGGTCGACCACGTCGTCGCCGGCATGCTGATGGTCGCCGCGCAGGCGATCGTCGAGCAGCCGAAGCTGGTGTTCCAGCTCTCGAGCGGCGACCTGAACCCGATGCGGATGGACCGCGTGACGACGCTGACGGGCCTCTACAAGCGGCAGCGGTTCCGCGATAAGGAGACCGGCAACAAGTTCCTGAACGAGCTGGCGGCCCGGATGGAGTTTCGCCCGGTCACCGAAGAGCACTTCGATCGCTACTCGCTACCCACCTTCAATCGGGCGGCCAAGCAGATCTCGAAGACGCTGGGGCGCATCCGGCCCAGCTGGGGCGCCGGACGGTTTTCCGAGTTCGTCGACCGCATGAAGAAGGGTTTCGAGGAGATCGAGCGCGTCACGACCGAGGCCGCCGAGAACATCACGCTCTTCCGCCCCTTCATCTTCGAGAACGCCTATGTCTTCCGCGCGGACAACATTCGCGCGCTGCGTGACCGTCTGACGCCGGAGGACCAGCAGAAGCTGAACTGGGGGCCAGAGAAGCTGGACCTCTACGACTACTGGATGAACATCCACTTCCCGGGCCTGGCGCGCTGGGTGCTGCCCGAGCTGGACGAGACTTACGCCGCCCGCCCCAAGCAGGTCTACAGCTACCACGACCTGCTGGAGCTCTTCGACGCGACCACCAAGCTGCACGCGACGCGGACCGCGCTGCGCATCGAGCGGGGCAAGCGCGAGGAGATCTACAGCTACGCCGACCTGAACGAGCTGGCGTCGCGCATCGGCGTCTTCCTGCTGGGCCAGAACGTGGCCGCCGCGGAGCGGGTCATGCTGTGCGCGAAGAACGCGCCCGAGTGGTCGATGGCGTACTTCGGCGTCCTCAAGGCGCACGCCACCGCCGTCCCCGTCGACAACGAGCTCAAAATCGCCGAGCTGGTGAACGTGGCCCGCGCTTCGGGCGCCGTCGGCATCCTCATCGGCGACGAGGTGCTCGAGCGGGTGGGCGACGCGCTGGCACAGGCGTTCACCGAGGCGGGGCTGGCCACCAAGATCTGGCCGTTCTCGGAGGCGTTCGCGCTCCCGGACATCGAGGTCGAAAAGGCGCGCCTGCCGTTGCTCGCGCGGCGGGCCAGCCCGGACGCGCTCGCGTCGCTGATCTTCACGTCGGGAACGACCGGGCGCCCCAAGGGCGTGATGCTCACGCACCGGAACTTCACGTTCATGGTGTCCGAGCTCTCGAAGATCTTCGAGTTCGGGGTCACCGACGGGATGCTTTCGCTGCTCCCGCTGCACCATGCGTTCGAGTTCAGCGCCGGCCTGCTGGCGCCGCTTTCGCACGGCGCCCAGGTGACCTACCTGTCCGAGCTGACGGGCGATGCGATCTCGTCGGCGCTGAAGAAGGGGCGGGTCACCGCGATCGTCGGCGTCCCGGCGCTGTGGGACCTCTTGCGCCGGCGCCTCTTCCAGCGGTTTGCCGAGAAGTCCGCGGTGCTCGAGGCCCTGATGAAGGCGCTGGCTGCTGCCAACTTCGAGCTGCGCTCGCGCACCGGGTTCGACCTGGGCGTGCTGGCGTTCCTGCCGGTCCATGAAGGGTTCGGCGGCCGCATCCGCTATCTGATCAGCGGCGGCTCGGCCCTGCCGGCGGACGTCATGAAGGCGTTCTACGGGATGGGCTTCAACTTCTTCGAGGGCTACGGCCTCACGGAGACGGCGCCGGTTTTGACCGTCACGTCGCCCAAGGAAAAGCCCCTCGCCGGCTCCGTCGGGCGCCCGCTGCCGGGCGTCGAGGTGAAGATCGCCGACCCGGATGAAGTGACCGGCGTGGGCGAGGTGATCGCGCGCGGCCGCAACGTCATGGCCGGCTACTGGGCGGACGCCGACGCCACGGCCGACGCGGTTCGCGACGGCTGGTTTCATACGGGCGACCTCGGTCGGTTCGACGACAAAGGAAACCTGTACCTGGTCGGCCGGTCGAAGGACGTCATCGTCGACGCCAACGGCAAGAACGTGTACCCCGACGAAGTCGAAGAGCTCTACGCCGGCAGCCCGTACGTGAAGGAGCTGTCCGTCGTTGGCGTCCCCGACGGCATCGGCGAGCAGGTGGCCTGCGCGATCGTCGCGAACCTGGAGCACGACGCGACGCTGTCCGTCGCCGAGGTGCACGCGAAAATCGAGGAGCACTTCCGGAAGGTCTCCGCCGACCTGCCCATCTGGAAGCGGGTGCGCGCGGTGCATTTCTGGGAGGGGGACCTGCCGAAGAGCGCCAAGCGATCGGTGAAGCGCCGTGACGTCTCCGCGGAGATCGCCCGCCAGCGCCGCAAGACCGAGGAGACCAAGGGCGCGCTGGCCGTGGCGTCGGGCGATCGTGCGCAGGTGGGCTGGCTGCTGGACACGGTGGCCACCGTGTCGGGCCGCCGCCGCGCGGACGTGCAACTGAGCAGCCGCTTCGGCGAGCTGGGGTTCGACAGCTTGATGTACGCCGAGCTGTCGAGCGCGCTGGAGACCGCCGCCGTCGTGCTGCCCGAGAGCGTCGACATCACGACGCTGGGGACGGTCGCCGAGCTGCAGGAGCTGCTGGCACGCGGCCCGATCGCCGCTGCGCGCGAGCGGGCCGCCGGCGGCGGCGACGACGACAGCGACATCCACGTGCCGTCGCAGGTCGCCTCGGCGGGCAAGCGCGCGCTGGCCGTTGGGCAGCGCCTGTTCTACGAGCGGGTGCTGGAGACGAAGGTGAAGGGCGAGATGCACATCCCGCACCACACCAGCTTCATCGTGGCCGCCAACCACGCCTCGCACCTGGACATGGGCGCGATCAAGGTGGCGCTGGGGGACGCCGGCAAGGACCTGGCGTCCATGGCCGCAGCCGACTACTTCTTCCGCGGCCGCTACCGCCGCGCGTACTTCAAGCACTTCACCAACCTGGTCCCGATGGAGCGCAGCGGCTCCATCCGCAAGTCGATGGAGAAGACGCTGGAGGTGCTCAAGCGCGGGCGCAGCCTGGTGGTCTTCCCCGAGGGGACGCGGTCGGTGACCGGCGAGCTCGCCGAGTTCCTGCCCAGCCTGGGCTACCTCGCGCTGCGGGCGGAGGTCGGTATCCTGCCAGCCCACGTCGCGGGCAGCTTCGAGGCGCTGCCGAAGGGGACGGCGGTCCCGCGCGCGCGCGACCTGACGGTGTCCTTTGCGCCCTTCCTGGCGCCGGACTGGCTGGCCACGCTGGTCGCGGGGTTGCCCCAGCAAGAGGCCTGGCGGCTGGTGGCGGCCTTCACTCAGCGCGCGGTCGAGAACCTGCGCGACGGGCTGCCGACGCCGCTCGACATCGACGCCGTGCGCTCGGCGTGGGACGGGCGCGCGCTGGGGCCGATCGCCGTCCGCACGCGCCCCGTCCGCCGCCCCCTGCTGAAGTCCGTGCCGTGAAACAGAAACCCAAAGACGACGTCATGAAGAACGCGATCCTGGTCACCGGCGGCACGGGCTTTCTGGGCAGCCACCTGGTCAAGCTGCTGGCCGCCGATCCCGCCACGGCGTCCCGCCTGCGCGTGCTGGTGCACAGCGCGGCGCCGGCCTGGCTGCGCGACCTGGGCGTGCGCCTGGTTCAGGGCTCGGTGACGTCGCCGGACAGCCTGGCGGCCGCCGTCGACGGCGTGTCGGAGATCTATCACCTGGCGGGCCTCGTCTCGCACCTGCCCGAGGACGCGCATCGGATGTACAGCGTTCACGTCGACGGGACCCGAGTCCTGTGCGAGGCGGCCGTCCGCGCCGGCGTGCGCCGCATCGTCATGGCGTCGACCAGCGGCACCATCGCCGTTTCGCGCCGCGAGGATGATGTCGCCGACGAGACCGTCCCGACGCCCGTCGACCTCATCGGGCGCTGGGCGTACTACGCCAGCAAGCACTATCAGGAAGAGACGGCGCGCCGGGCCTGTGGCGACAAGGTGGAGCTGGTCACCGTCAACCCGAGCCTGCTGCTGGGGCCGGGCGACGACCGCCTCAGCTCGACGCGCTTCATCGTGCAGTTCATCGCGCGCGACATCGCGTTGATGCCGGCGGGTGGGACCAACGTCGTTGACGCGCGCGACGTGGCGGCGCTGCTGCCGGTGGCAATGGCGCGCGGCACGGCCGGCGACCGTTACCTGATCGGCGCCGTGAACTGGTCGTTCGCCGATCTGTTCGGCCGCCTCGAACGCCTGACGAAGATCCCCGGCCCGAAGCTGAAGATCAAAGGGGAGCTGCAGCACCTGGCATCGCGCGCGCAGGCGGCGGTTTTCAAGCGCCTCGGGCGCAAGGTGCCCGTCGAGCCGACCAGCGTCGACCTGGCCCAGTACTTCTGGTACTTCGACGCCGGCAAGGCCGCGCGCGAGCTGGGCTTCGTCCCGCGCGATCCCGCCGACACCCTGCGCGACACCGTCAACTACGTGCGCCGCCACCTGCTGGGCAGCGGCGCGCTCGCCTCGAAAGAGCCCGTCGCGGCGACGGTCTAGCGCGCGAGCTCACACGGACCGACAGCTCCGCCCGCGACATTTTAGTCCGACGTTCGTTCCGGCAGGCGGCGTGACGGCGGCCGGCGCGGCATGTTTTCGCGGCGCGCAAGGGCACGATTTCTGCAATCGCCCGCACGCATGAAGATGCGCCGGATCTTCGCTGTGTTCGTCCTCTTGCTGGGCGCCTGCGGCGGCGCCGCGGGTGCGGGTGGCGCTGCTGCGAGCGCGGGTGCGGGCGACGGCGCGGCGGGCGTCGGCGGAATGACGGGCGGCAATGGCGGAGGGGGACTCGGCGGCCGAGGTGGCGCCCCTACCGGTGGTGCCGGTGGCGCCTCTGATATTTGCTCAGCGCCGCCACCTGGGTGCTGCGCGATCCGTGGTGACTGTGGCGCGAATGAAACGTGCGTCGGCTCCCAATGTCAGTGGTCTCCGTCAGGAAGCCACGGGACAGGCGTTGGGCGGTGTGTGACCGCGATCGTCACTGAGGGGCCCGGGCCGTGCTGGGAGGACAGCAACTGCCCGGGCAGCCAAGCTTTTGTTTGTGTCGGCGCACGCATCTGTCCGTGCGGCACATACTGCTCCAGCGGGAGCACAGCGGGTCACTGCGAGTACAAGTAGGTCACTCAGTGACCCTCGCCGACCAGCCGCTTGGCGGCCGGGGTCAGCGCGCGTTCCGGGACCTGGTGCTTCTTGGCGGGGATTGCCTGAAGGTAGGCGATGATCGCGTCCAGATCCTCGTCGGTCATCCCGGAGAAGTGCGGAATGAAGCCGGACATCGGCGGCGCCATCGTCTTGCCATCAAGGCGACGCCCCGTGCGCAGCGCTTGCTTGATCTGCGCGGCCGTGTAGTTGCCGAGGCCCGTCTCCCGGTCGCTCGTCAGGTTGCGCGGGTAGACCTTGCCCCAGGCGGGATCCTCCATCGGGTCGTCGGTGCCCGCGAACAAGTTGTCGTCACTGGGCCCGCGGCCCGTCAACGAGTGGCAGTCGTGGCAGACGGCGATCCCGTGCGCCAGGTACTCGCCGTACTTGATCCGGTCCGTTGGCGGCGGCGCTGCCACGTGGGTCGCCGGCTTGTGGTGGATGAACCCCATCGACTTCGCGAACCGAACCCCGAAAGCGAAGTGGTTGTGGCCGCGGTCGACGGTGTTCTTGACCGCCGGCACGGTACGCAGGTACGCGACCACCGCGTGCGTGTCGTCGTCGCTCATTCGCGCGAAGCTGCCGAAGGGCATGGGCGGCATCAGCAGCTGGTCGTCGGCGCGCACGCCGTCGCGAATGGCGCGCGCGATCTGGTCGTCGGTCCAACCGCCGATGCCCGTCTGCGTGTCCTGCGTGATGTTCGGAACCGCGAGGTGCAGTCCGAAGGTGTCGTCGTCGATCCGCATCCCGCCGGCCAGGTAAGCGTCGGCGCGCTCCCCCTCCACGAATGACCCGTTCACGTGCGGCGTGTGGCAGACGCCGCAGGCCGACACCTGGTTGACGATGTACCCGCCCCGGGTCACCAGCTCCGGGGTGGACGCCACCTTTTCGGCCGTGACCGGTCGGATCGCCTTGCCGCTGCACCCGCCGGCGGCCAGCAGCGCCGCCCCCAAGAGAAACGATCGATTCATTTTCATAGACGTACGCGCAGCGCGCCCGGAAGGATCTCGAACGTCGCCGGCAGGTGGCCGGGCGTTTCGCCGTCCAGCTCGACCGGGATGAGCACATCGGCCTCGACCGGCTCGATCGTGACGCGGCTGACGCGCGCGCTGTCGACTTCGTCCATCTCGATGTGCGTTCCGCCGAAGAGCCGGCCGAGGTTCGCCAGCACTTCGGTCCGCGAAAGATCGCCTACGGTCACCAGGTCCAAGAAGCCGTCGTCGAGGACCGCCTCCGGGCAGATCTTCATACCGCCGCCGAAGAACCGACCATTACCGACGGCAGCCAGCATGACACGCCGCCGTTGCCGCTCGCCACCGTCGGCGGTGATCCAGACATCGGTGTTGTCGTACGAGACCAGCGTGCCGACGGTGGCGCCCAGAAAGGCGATCCGGCCGCCCAGCCGCTTGCTCGACTGATTGGCGCGGCGGGCGACCGCGCTCGAAAACCCGAACGACGCGACGTTCACGAAATGGCGCGTCTCGGTCTGGCCGTCCTCGCCGCGGTAGGTGACGCGGCCGACGTCGACGGCGCGCGCGGCGCCGTCGCGGATGCGCCGGCCCGCCTCGGTGATGTCGTGGGGCAGCTCCAGCGTGCGGCGGAAGTCCCCACCCGTGCCGCGCGGGATGATGCCCAGCTCGGTCCGGGCCCCCGCGCCGGCCGACAGGATCCCGTCGGCGACCTCCGAGATGGTGCCGTCGCCGCCCATCGCGATGACCAGCGCGCGCCCGGCCTCGGCTTCCCGCCGCGCGATGACGGCCGCGTCGCGCGGGCAGGTCGTGAAGGCGCTCTCCAGCTCGCCCAGGCCGTCGGTCAGGGCGCCGCGCAGCCGCGCCCAGCGCGCCTCGGTCAGGCCGCGCCCCGAGCGCGGGTTGACGATCACCAGCGGACGCTGCGGATCCAAGGCATCGACTTTTAACAGATGCGGGCGGGGGCCGGCTATCCTTCGGGCCCCCATGCTCGCCGGTATCCTGCTTGGACTCTCCGCGAGCGCCTCCTGGGCTCTGGCCAACGTCGTGGTGCAGCGCGCGGGGCGATCCGTCGGCGCGCTGCCGGCGCTGTTCTGGGCGTTGCTGGTCGGGATCGGCCTCAGCGCCGCGGGCTCGGCAGGCCTCGACGCCCACACGGCGCCGTTCACGGCGTCGATCGCGGTCTGGCTCGTCGTGGCGGGCGCGTCCGGCCTGCTCGCCTACGTCTGCCTGTTCTACGCCTTCGAGCACGGCCGCCTCACGCTGGCGGTCCCCATCATGTCGTCCTGGGCGGTCCTGTCCGCGGGGCTTTCGATCGTTCTTTTCGGCGAGCGGCTGTCGGCCGGGCAGCTGGTCGGCGCCGCCGCCGTCGTCGCCGGCGCGGTCGTGGTCGCGCGCCAGTCGCAAGCGGCACCGTCGGCGGCCGGCGCGACGCCCGTCCGGCGGGGCTGGCTGCCCGCCTCGTTCGGCGCGGCGTTTGGTTTCGGCGTGCTGATGCCGGCCATGCGCATCCTGTCGCCGGTCTTCGGGTCGGTCGGCACGGCGGGGGCGGTGTACGCGGCCGCGCTGGCGCTGGCGGTCCCGCTGGCGGTCGCGTTCCGGCTGCGGCTCGCGTTCCCCCCACGCGCGGCCTGGCCTGCCATCCTCCTGTCGGGCCTGTTCGAGACGCTGGGCTCCGTCTGCATCACGATGGGCGCCCGGCGCGCGCCGCTGGCGATCGTCTCCCCACTGGCCAGCCTGGCCGCCGCGTTCACCGTGGCGTTCGCCTGGGCCGTGCTGGGCGAGCGCCCGGCGCGCGGCGTGCTCATCGGCGCGCTGCTGGTATCCGCCGGTGTCGTCGTGCTGGCGCTGTGAATTCTTCGGTTCAGACAGGAACCCTGGGAGGGTTCCTTGAACCTCCCGCGACGACTCCGCTGGGCAAAAGCCCAGCTCCGTCAACGCGGCCGCGGAGGCTGCTACACTCCCGCCGCGATGGCGCACCAGTACATCTACACGATGCAGAACCTCCGGCGGGTTCACCCCCCGAACAAGGAGGTGCTGAAGGGCATCTTTCTGTCGTTCTACCCGGGCGCGAAGATCGGCGTCCTCGGCGGTAACGGCGCCGGCAAATCGACGCTGTTGCGGATCATGGCCGGGGTCGACAAGGACTTCTTCGGCGAGGCCAAGCCCGCCGACGGCACCCGCATCGGCTACCTGTCGCAAGAGCCGCAGCTCGATCCGACGAAGAACGTCCTCGAGAACGTCGAGCTCGCCGTTGCGCCGACCAAGAAGCTGCTGACCCGCTTCGACGAGGTGAACGCCAAGCTGGGCGAGGACATGTCGCCCGAGGCGATGGAGAAGCTGCTGGAAGAACAGGGCAAGCTGCAGGACGCCATCGAGGCGGCCAACGGCTGGGACCTGGACCGCACGCTGGAGATCGCGATGGACGCGCTCCGGCTGCCCCCGGCCGACGCCGACGTGAGCAAGCTGTCCGGCGGTGAGCGGCGGCGCGTGGCGCTCTGCCGCGTGCTGCTGGAGCGCCCCGATCTGCTGCTGCTGGACGAGCCGACGAACCACCTGGACGCCGAGAGCGTGGCCTGGCTCGAGCACCACCTGCACGAGTACCCGGGGACGATCGTGGCGGTCACGCACGACCGCTACTTCCTGGACAACGTCGCCGGCTGGATCCTGGAGCTCGATCGCGGCGCCGGCATCCCCTGGGAGGGGAACTACTCGTCCTGGCTCGAGCAAAAGCGCAAGCGGCTCGAGTCCGAGGAGAAGGCCGAATCGGCCCGCCAGCGCACGCTGGCCCGCGAGCTCGAATGGGTGCGCGCCTCGCCGCGCGCCCGCCAGGCCAAGAGCAAGGCCCGTCTGGCCGCCTACGAGGAGATGCTCTCCGAAGAGCAGCAAAAGCGCGACGAGATCGTCGACATCAGCATCCCGCCGGGACCGCGTCTCGGCGAGGTCGTGATCAAGGCCGAGGGATTGAAGAAGTCGTACGGCGAGAACCTGCTGTTCGACAACCTCTCCTTCAATCTTCCGCGCGGCGGAATCGTCGGCGTCATTGGCGCCAACGGCG
>JBJMQQ010000086.1:0-9237 GCA_045802645.1 Polyangia bacterium | reverse complement strand
TCCGTATCCGGCGCTGTCGGCGCGGCGAGCGTCGATCGTTTCCGCGCAACCCAACTCTCTGAGGCATTGCAAGCGCGCGCAGGCGCAAATGCCGCCGTCAGATGTGCCGGGCAACGGACCGTTGCCCGATCGAGTTTCGAAACCATCCAACGGGCAGCACCGACTGGAGGACAACGGTCGACGAACGACGCGCTCGCGTTTTCGCGACTTTGCCTTACGCGATCGCCACCGCAGCGTGGCGCCTCTGCCGTGGGGCGTGGTTCGTGCAAGCGTCCGCACGCCGTTCGGCCCAGGTCGGAATTCAGTTCGACGATGGTGGAATAGCCGAACGCTCACCCGGAGGCTCACGATGACGAATGCCATACGGCGAGCAGG
The DNA here is from genome assembly GCA_045802645.1 of Polyangia bacterium. Classification (GTDB taxonomy): domain Bacteria; phylum Myxococcota_A; class Polyangia; order Fen-1088; family Fen-1088; genus JADGRB01. Next base: position 8,862 of record JBJMQQ010000086.1, on the reverse strand, counting down.
CTATACAACGTTGGTCATGGTCACGTTGATGGTTGTAGGAAGTGGGTGTGGGGAGCTGCCGGACGGCGGCGGCGCGACTGACGTGGAAACAAGACGAGGGGCGGTGTCGACCGCAACGAGTCACCTCGTCGTGCCCGCGTATTTTGGCGATTCATCGCCTGACTGGGCGACGATAACGACCGGCGCGGCAAAGCTGCCACCTGGAAGCATCGTGATCGCGCCAGGCCCTGCATATTCGTTTGACAGCGATCTATATGCGCGCCTGGCCGCATTGCACGCAAACGGCGTAATCGTCCTTGGTTATCTGCCGATAGGTTACAAGGACAGCACGATTGACAACGACCTGCTTGGGAAGATTGGCAACTGGGAGAATTGGTATGGCGGGGGGGATCCCGGCACTTACGGCCCCGGGGTCGTGGATGGCATCTTTTTCGACGAAGCGCAGCGTTCGTTTTCCGAGGATGTCGGGAAGTTCGCGTGGCTTGCTCACTTCGTGACGAGCTCGTCGTGGGCATCGTCTCCGGGCTACGTGATGTTCAACATTTCCGTTCCGTATCTCGAGCACCAGTATGTCGACTGCACGCTGCAGAGCACCGCGTCCGCCGGGACGACGCTGTTCTTGTCGCAAGAAAACAGCGAAGACTACTATCTGAGCCCCACGAATGCGTCCAACTGGTCATCCACTGCGTGGAACTGGATCAACAACTACAAGCCGACTCACTTCGCTCACGTGCTGCACGATGCGTCGACGTCGACTTCTACGACCAACGCCGCGATCGGGGACGCGCGAACATGGAACGCCGCGTACGTCTACGTCACTGATGGGCAAATAGGAAACAACGAGTATGGCCAGCTGAGCGCTGTATATTCCGACCTGCTTGCGGGCACGAACGCGGCTCACTCTGACTTTGGCGGAGCTTCTGCTGACTCTCTGACCGAAAGCTGCCCTGCTCTATGCTCTTACGGAGACGGCAGCTGTTGGTGCACGCACACGGAGTGCGGCGGGCGCGAGCCCCTCCAGGCGTCGTGCTCACCATGCGCCAGCGCGGTCTGCGCTCAGGACCCCTACTGCTGCACTTATGGGTGGGACAACATTTGCGTGTCCGAGGTCGAGACCTACTGCGATGCAGCTCACTCCTGCATGTAAGCAGCGTCTAGTGGATCAAGGTCAGGTCTGCGTCCGACAGGGCAATCAGCCTCCCTGCGGAAGTGACGACAGCGACCCCGTCGCCTAGCCCGACGGCCGCCGTCGACGCCTTGCAATCGAGGGCGACGAATGTGGCGTGACTCGACACATACAAGGAAATGCCGTCGCGATTCGCACCACTGACGACGAGAGATGACGGTGTTGTCGCGACGCCAGCTAGCGTTGACACCGCTGCGTCCAGGGTTCCGACCTGGCGAAGGCCACCCGCATTGGGGTCGATGGTGCGAACCTCGCGCCCGGATGAACCGTTCTGGCAGACGGCATAAATCGCGCGAGGTGTTGGAAATAGGCCGCAGCCAGCACTCTCTGGAATGCTGCTGGCGGCGGCCGCTCCCTCGTTGAAAAGAGCGTCCGATGCGGCTGTCCAGATGACAGGTCTCGGCATCGTGGTGTCGGAGAAGAACTGGGTCCAATAAAGGCGTCCATCCGTCGAGGCCAGTGATCCGATCATCGTGGATGCACCAAGCGTGGGGCCATGTGAAGGCACGGTCCCAGGCGCGGCATCGAGCGCCACTGCGCGAATCACGCCCCGACCTTCGCTCATGTATGGGTTTTCAGCCCAATACAAGCGCTGCCGATCAGCGGCCAGATAGGTGTGCGGCGCCACAACCGTGGCCAGTTGTTCATCGAGCGTACCGTCAGTCCGCGTGCGATGGACCACGCCACGCAGACGATCCAACCAGAATAGATGCCCGCCCGCAGCGAGGATCGATGGGTATCGGGAGGGAAACTCGATCGAATCGTCGTTCGTAACGAGCGAGGTCAGGCGCCCATCGCGAAAGGCCCAAACGCTGTTGTGGGCCGTTATGCCGTAGACCGCAGCGCCGTCAGTGGCAAGCTGGACGGTATCGGGAGGAACTGCGCCGAGGTCTGTCGCTGCGATGTTCTGAGTCGCCGTGCCGCACACGGCCGACTGGGCCGTCGACACACTTCCGAGCGTTAGCAGGGCCCCGATAGCCGCTCGTTCGAGCACAGCGTGCCGCATCTCCATCCTCCACCTGACCTGCCAGTTCGCCCGGGGCGACCTGTCCGCCAAAGCCTCAACTATTCACGAACTGTGCCGCCGGAATGACCGGTGATGAGGTCGCTGGGTGGTCTTGAGGTAACGTTGGCGCGCAGCCCCAGCAGTTGAACGTCTCCGGGTCGTAGCGGCAACCCGCCGGCGCCGATGAGCGGACGCACCCTTGGAGGACGACGTCGTTCAGCGACACGTCATCCCGCGGAAACGACGTCGAGCTCCTTCCGTGGGTGCAGCCCTGACACACGCGCGGCCGGGCGGAAGTGTTCTTTTTGTTCAGGGCTGGGGCGTGGCGCGGGGATCAGGGCCCAGCACCGACACCACGGCGCTGGCACGGCAGGCCCCCAGCACGCCGGCCACGTCGGCCAGTGTCACGCCGGCCAGGTCCTGCGGCAGGCCATCCAGCGACGCCAGCGGCAGCCCTGCGTTCCAGGCGCGGAACAACCAATGCGCCAGCGACGCGTTGGTCCATCCGCCCCGCGCGCTCCGCCGAGCCACCCGCCAGCGGGCCCTGGTCAGCGCCGGCTCGCCCGGAAGCGCCGAACGCGACATCGGGACTGGTGGCACCGGCGGCGCTGGCGGCGGCGTGGGATCGCCGGTCCAATCGCCCAGGCTCTCCGCGGCCTCGCGAGAAGCGGCGGCCGGATCGATGTCACCGACGATGACCAGCGCGCCGTTGGCGGGGCGCCGCACGCGTTTCAGCCAGCTGAGGATCTGCGTGGACGCGATCTGGTGCAGCTGCTCGCGGGTCGCCCGGCCGGTGTAGGGGTGGCCGTTCCAGAGCTTCGTCGCGAAGGCGCGCTGGGCACGCTCCGCCGGTATGCCGCTGGCCAGCGTGGCCAGCTCGAGCCATCGATCGAAAGAAGGCGACGGCCAGCGGACAGAAAGCGTCCCCGTCCCGTCGTCGAGCAGCCGGAACCCTTGCGACAGCTGCGAGGAGAACATCGACACCGTCTCTTCGTAGCGATCGCCGCCGCGGGTGACGTCTCGCCACACGCCGCGCTGAAGGGCATTCGGGATGTGGTCGTGGTGGCGGCCGTGCATCGCCGCCAAGCCGACGCCCGGCGGGTCCTGGGCCTGCGGCTCGGCGTGGAAACCCAGGACCAGGGACGCGAACGGAAGTCCGGGCCGCCGCAAGGCGATGATCGTGAGACCGCTGGAGAGCTGGGTCGTCAGCGCGGCGCCGGCCCCCGGCGCCCGCGCGACGTCCAGCAGGTTTCCGGCCGGCGTGACGTCGTCGTCGTCCGGTGCGGCAGCGTCATCTTCGGCTGCTTCTTCGGATCCGTGCGCCAGGTCGTCGGGCGCGACCGTGACCTGCTGGATGAGTTGCCCGCCTGGAGACGCGACTCGGCGCGTACAATGGCCCGGTGAGAGCTGTCGCTAACTGTTCAGTTCTTGCCGCTCTCGTGGCCTTTTCTGGCTGCGGCGGAGGCGGCAACCAACGCGCGGACGGGGCGGCCGGTGGCGGGATGACAGGGGTCGCTGGGGGGGCGGGAAGTGGCGGCGCTGGCGCAGGGGGCTCACTGGCCACGGGGCGTGGCGGTGGCGGGGGCGTCGCGGGCGGCGGCATCGCGGGCTCGTCGAGCGGCGGCGCGCGGGATATGACCGGCGGGACGGGCGGAGGCCCCGTCGACGCAGGAGCGGCCGACGCGGGGGTTGCATACGTCGATTTCGCTCAGCCAGCAGCCCAGGTCGTGTACACGAACGGTGCAGTGCGGGTGCAGATCGTCACCTCGGCACCGCCGCCCTCGATGGTCGACGTTCGAGTCGACGGCGCGAGACTCATACAGCTTTCTTCGCCATTCACGGGGTCGCTGCCGACTGCCGGCTTATCCGAAGGGCAGCACACCCTCGATTGCCGTGCCAGCTTCGCCGGGGTGGAGCGGGCCTGCACTCCGCGCACACTGATCGTGGATCGCACGCCCCCCAAGATCATCGGCACGACGCCCTTCCAGTACGCATACGCTGCCGTCGCCGCGCCAATCTCGGCCACGTTCACCGAGCCGATGGATCCGGGTTCCGTCACGCTCGCGACCTTTCAAGTGACGGCGGACGGCGCTCCGGTCGCCGCCTCGCCCACGCTGTCGAGCGACGGGAGAACGCTCGCCGCAGGGGTTGCCGATCACCCCGCGCGGGCGACGGGGATCGCCATCGTCAAAGGAACGATGACCGACCTGGCAGGAAATGCACTGGGCCAGGACGCCACCTGGACTTGGCGCTGGGCGGACGCGATCAGCCTTGGACCGTCGCTCCCGTCTCAGGTGGGAGAGTCGATGGGCTACTATCCGTCGATCGGCGTGGGACCGGACAGCCTGCCCGTGGTCGCTTATACGGCGCAGCAGACGAACACCGGGCCGACGCATCTCGAAGTCCAGCGCTGGGACGGCTCCCGATGGACCGAGTTGGCCTCCTTCCCTGACCAGCCGAGCACGCTACTTCTCCAGATCTCCTGCAGCGTGGCCGTCGACCGCGGTGGGCGCGTGCTGGTGGCCTGGACCGATCAAGACATGGGCGTGGGAACGTGGGAGACGCACGTACGCGTCCAGAACGGCGCCACCTGGGACAGCTGGGACGACCTGCCGCTCGGATACCGACCGCGTCTCGTTGTGGACGACGTGGGCGACGTCGCTCTGTCGATGATCGTCCTCACTCCCAGTCAGCACCCCATCGTGTTCCGGCGTGCGGCGAACGGCTGGCAGACACTCGGCGATTTTGGGGACGCTGCGTACACGCCGGTCTCGCAGACCGGGGAGATGGCTGGCGCGGCCGATGGCACGCTCGACATCGCGTGGGAAAAGAGTGGCAACTCGGCGATCGCCCTTTCATGGAAGGGGTCCGCTTGGACCCCGCAATCGCTGCCCGCCGCGCCCATTTTCGGGAACATCGCTTACGGGAACCTCTCCGTGGGGATGAGTCGCGCCGGCGTCGCCGCCTTCGCCTGGAGTGAGCAGACGTCCGTCACGGTCCCGACGGTGGCCGCGGTGTTCGTCCCCGGGTGGACCGACCGCCGCATCGTCAGCGGGTTCTCGGGCATTGGCCTCATGGACATCGACGTCGACCCCCTCGGGCTCCCGCTGGTGACCTTCTCGGTGGGGCGCAGCATGGAGGTCCAGCGCTGGTCCGGCTCCAGCTGGACGGCCGTGCTCGATCGGATCCACATGAATCCAACGCCCGACCCGTATCAGTGGGCCATGCTGGCGATGGACGATGCCGGCAAGCCATTCCTCGTGTTCGAGGAGAAGGTTAGCGGTAACCCGTTGGTCTACGTCGTGACGACGCCGTGAGGTCCTACTCCCAGCCGTCGTAACCGTCACTCCCGCCGCAGCGGACGCCCCGACGGTTGCGCCGAAGCAGCCGGACGCGTTCGCGGCAACGCCCTCACGAAGCGCAGAACGATGGGCGCCACGGTCGCGGCCTGCTCCTCGAGCAAGAAGTGGCCGCCGTCGAGGAGGTGCAGCTCGGCGTCCGGGACGTCGCGCAGCCAGGCCTGAGCGCCGGCGGCGACGAAGATGGGGTCGCACTGACCCCAGACGATCAGCGTCGGCGGGTGGTGCTCGCGCAAGAACTTGTGCCACACAGGGTAAGCCGCGACATTCGTCTTGTAGGTGCGACGACGAAGGAAACCCGTGCAGCAAGAGCAGTGTGGGCGCGTCCTTGGGTCCCGTTTCGCGAAAGAAGACCCGCACGTCGCCGACGCGCTCGAAGGCGTATTCCGTGCGTGTCACGGTCGGGCTGCCGCCGGTGGGGGTGGCCGGTGCGGCCGTCGCGCGCGCTACGGGATGACAAGCTGCCAGAGTGACGGCGGTGGCCAGGCTGAGGAGCGGCCGGATGGCCTGCACCCGTTGCCGGGCGAACGGCGCGGCCGGGTAGAGTCTTCGTCGAGTCGCGTTCCGTGATCTGCCCCTGCTGGCCGTGTTTGCGGCGATCGCCCGCAACGCTTCGTTCACGCTGGCCGCGCGCGAGCTGGGCTCGACCAAGAGCGTCGTCAGCGCGCAGCTGCGCTCGCTGGAGTCGAAGTATGGCGTCCGGCTCGTCGACCGCACCACGCGGAGCGTGCGGCTGACCAGCGCCGGCATCCAGGCCTTCGCGGCCACGCAGCACATGCTCGATCAGGCACGGCTGGTCGAGGAGGCGATCTCTGCGCACCGCACCGAGCCAGCCGGTCGCGTGCGGGTGGGCCTTCCGCACGCCCTGGCCGCCAGCGTGATCGCGCCTGTGGTCGCGGCGCTGGTGCGCGATCATCCCCGGCTCAGCATCGAGCTGGTGGTCGACGACAACCTCCAGGACATCGTCCGCCAAGAGCTCGACCTGGTGATCCGGATCGGCATTCCGCGCGACTCGACCTACGTGATGCGCCGCCTCGGCGAGTCAGTGGTCATCCTGGTGGCGTCGCCGATGGTGGCGCTGCCCGAAACGACCCGCCCGTCCCAGCTTGCCGACGCGCCGTGGGTCCGCCACACGGTGGTCGATCGCGGGCCGGTTTGGAATTTCACCGGGCCTCGCGGGAGAAAGGACAGCCTGCGCCCTCGTGTCCACGCGGCAGCGAACACGATGGATGCGTTTCGGTCTCTCCTCGCGTCTGGCGGCGGGGTGGGCGCCATCCCGGAGGTACACGTCAGCGAGGAGTTGCGGCGCGGCACCTTGGTGCACCTGTGCCCGGGCTGGGTGAGGCGCCGGGTCGTCATCTACGCCATGACCGCGTCCAAGCAGACCTTGGCCCGCCACGAGTTCCTGCTGAACGCGCTGCGGGCCGCCCTGATCCGGGGCGGTCTCGACCCGCAGCCCGACCGAGGGTAGCACTCACGGATCGGGGGCGTTTGCAACGCCAATCGGGGACACGAGCGCTCGATGGAACTAGCCTCGGTCGGCCCACCGGTCGAAAAGTCTGCCTGCAGAATGACAAATTGCCGGTCGTCGCATCAATAGCCAATTGGGCTAAGCCCGGCCGAACAGAACGAGCCTAGACCCCCGACGTCTCATTTCGTGACATGCGGGTTGTTATCAAAACTGGGCTGCATTGAATGCCACGGAGACGTGGCATTCGTCGGTAAACACTCTCCTGGAGGATCCATGGTCACCCATCGACTTTTGATAGCAACACTCCTAGTCACCGCAGCGGCATGTTCATCAAGTAATTCAGGTGGCTCCGATGGATCGGGGGGCAGTGGCACAGGCGGCACGTCGAGTGCGACTGGTGGAACAACAAGCTCAGGCGGTCAGCCGGCAACGGGAGGATCTTCTGCAACCGGCGGAAGCACCTCCACGGGCGGAAGCGGTACGGGCGGCCTGTCCTCGACGGGCGGCGTTACCGGAGCGGCCGGCTCGACTGCGACGGGCGGAACCCACGCCTCCGGCGGGAGCGCGGGCTCTGGCTCTGGCGGTAGTGCGGGCTCTGGCGCCGGCGGTAGCGCCGGCGGCAGCACCGGTAACGGTGGCGCCGTGAAGCCGAGCGCAGGATGCAGCAAGAGCGGTGGCCTGCAAAGCCTGACCGCCGGCGGCTCGTCGGTTGCGGGCGCTCCTTCCACGTCGACCAGGCTCAAGGGGGTCATGAGCGGTGGCAAGGCCCGCCTCGCGATCCTCGACGTTCCGGCGGATTACGATGCGACGAAACCCTATCGCCTGATCTTTTCCTGGCGCCAGCTGGGTGGTTCGGACACTGGGAACGCGACTGGTCTCCATCCCGCTGGTGATGGGCCCAACTTCGACGCAGAACATTATGCGTATTTCGGGCTCCGCCGCGAAGCGCTCAATGCGAAGCAACCCGCGATCTTCATAGCCCCCGACACCGACCCCGCCGGCGCGCTGTGGGATTACAACAAGGACAGCGTCTACTTCGACGACCTGCTCAAGCTGCTCACCGACAATCTATGCATCGACGAGAACCGGGTCTTCACCACCGGCTTCAGCTACGGAGCAATGATGAGCTTCGGTCTGTCGAACGGGAAGGCCTCGAAGCTGCGCGCCGCGGTCACGATGGCACCGAGCCAGTTCGGCCCGAGCGCCGCGTCTGGTCCCATCGCCTACATGAGTACGACTGGCATGAGCGATGGTACGTGTCGGTGGGGCAACGCAACGAGCGGCGGGGAGGGCTGCGTCATGACACACGCCAAAGCAAATGGCTGTACGATCCCCTCGACCTTTCCGACGGCGACGGTGGGCAGCAAGAAATACGTCTGCTACGACTTCGAAGGGTGCATGGCGGGCTATCCGGTCAAGGTGTGCACGTTCGACGGCCCGCACACCCCGTCGAGCGTGGATGACGGGACCCAGGTCGGCGAAGACGGCCTGAAGGCCTTTATTCCACCGATTGCCTGGAAGTTCATCGCGCAGTTCTAAGACAGCCGCTGTCGCAGCTATCGCCAATGATAGCTGCGACGGCTACCGCTGCTTGGTGAGCAATTGACATCTCACCGCAGCGGTCTCATTCGACGAGGATAAGCAGAACAAGCGCCGGTCTGTCCCATAATGGGGCGGTACGGCTGGGCGCTTTCGCCCAGGTGGCGCAGGATGCGCCCGACGGCATCTGGACCCGTAAGTGCTTGCGCGGACGCGGCATGAGCGGCAGGACGCGCTCAATGAGCTCGAACGGGGTAAACACGACAGCGTCGGTTCCGTCGGGAAATGGACGCGCTTGAAC
>JBJMQQ010000085.1:0-6993 GCA_045802645.1 Polyangia bacterium | reverse complement strand
TGACGTCCAGCGTTCCCGAGCCCTGATACACCGTCTCTTCGACGGGGATCGTGCAGCTGGTCCCGGCTGTGGGGACCTGACCGTTGAGGATCTCGAACTGGCCGGGGACGCGCCCGCAGCCCGTGGCCGTCAAGAGCGCGGCGGCGGCCGCAAAGAAAGAAGACGAAGCCAGCAACGAACGCAACCGGGGGCTTTCATTCATTCAGAGCTCCGATGGTTGTGATGCACGCGAGAGCGGCCCAACCGATTTGACTTCGCTGGCGAATTCACGTCGAATGAATCTGGTGGCGATTTTGCGACGCCTATTGCGCCTCGCCAACGACCCTTCCGGAGCAACTGCTGTCGAGTACGCCCTCATCGTGGGTGCGATCGCGGGAATCATCGCACTCGTAGTCTACGTACTCGGCGCGAAGACCAACAATCTTTACAACAGCGTCAACAGCTCGAACTGGTAGTCGCCGGTAAGCGGGCGGCGTCGTTGTAGGTGGCCCGCCGACCTGCAGGATCTTGCTCCCACCGCGCTGCGTATTGCAGGATTGAATCCTAAAGTTGGCAACCGCCCTCGTCGATAGCAGTGTCATCGCCCTCACGTGAAATGATCTCGTGATGCGGACACGGACCAACCCCGAAGGAGAACCCCCCATGCTCAAGAACGCGTTGAAACTGCTCAGGGACGAGGAGGGCGCCACCGCCGTCGAGTACGGCCTGATCGTCGCCGCCATCGCTGGTCTGATCATTGCCATCGTGTTCGTGCTGGGCAACAAGGTCAAAAACCAGTTCAACAATGTTCAGAACGCCATGTAATCGACGGCGCGGAGTCGGTGCCACTCGGGAGTCTGTGGCCATCTGAACGATGGCCCTTCCGCTCCCCTGGCTTGGCCCGTTGGGGCTGGGGCTGGCGATCGCGGTCATCTGTGACCTGCGTTCCCGCCGTATCCCCAACACCGTCTCCATCCCGCTGTTGATTGCTGCGTTGATTGCCCGTGGCCTCAATCAAGGGGTCCTGGGACCACTCTCGGGCGTGGGCGCGGCGGCGCTGGTCGTCGCCGCGCTCTATCGCCCGTGGCTCAGAGGCGGTATTGGTGGCGGCGACGTCAAGCTCGCCGCCGCCACCGCCGCCTGGGTGCCGTTTTCACGCCTGCATTGGTTCGCGCTGTGCGCGGCGGCCGCCGGTGGAGTGGTCGCCGGCGCCTACTACTTGATCGCTCGCCCGTCGGCGCGTGCCGAAATCCGCGCCAACCTGACCCTCACCGTGCTGCAGAACGAGCTGCCGGCGGTGCCGTCTCATCGGGCCGGGCATCCGTCCGTTCCGTACGCGCTGGCCATTGCGGCCGGCGCGGCGATCGCATTGCTTGCGCCGTTGTGAATGTTCCAATGACGAAGCAAGCAGCGGCAACGAGAACGCAATAAACCTGACGCGGAGTCTTGCCGCTGTCGGCCAATCGTGCGACCGTGAACAGTGAGGCGTGCTCCGAAAGTCGTATTTAATGCTACGGGGCGCTCCGTCGATGTTCCGTTCCACGGCTCGCCGTCCGATCAGTCCACGCGTCGACCGGTGGCGAGCGACGCCTTCCTGTTAGGAGAAGCCTTTGGCGATGAACGAATCGATGGGATCCAGTCGGCTCCGTGCCGCCGCCGGAAATTCGCGGCGCTCAGGCACCCGTGCGGCGCTGTTCTGGGCCTTCGCCCTGGTCATGGGACTCGGGACCGCCCTGTTCATTGCCCGCTACCTCGAGAGGCGGCCGGGCGGCGCCGTCGTGCCGATCGCCAAGCTGGCCGTCGCCGCGATCGACCTGCCGCTGGCCGGCAAGATCCGCGCAGAGGATCTGAAGCTCGAAGACTGGCCGGCCGACCACCTGCCAGCCGGCGCGATCCGCGACCCAAAGGAGCTGGTCGGTCGCATCCTGATCTCTCGCGTCCTGGCCGGGCAACCGATCCTGCCGGGCATGCTGGCGGCCAAGAACGCCGGTAACGGGCTGGCCGCACTGATCCCGGCCAACATGCGGGCGATGGCCGTGCGCGTCGACGACGTCGTCGGTGTCGCGGGCTTCATTCATCCGGACGACCGCGTCGACGTGCTGGTGACGCTGCACCCCTCGCGACCGGGCGCCGAGACCACCAGCAAGGTCTTCTTGCAGAACGTGAAGGTCCTCGCCGTCGGCCAGGAGGTCGAGGCCAACGACCAGGCGCGCATGCACGCCAATGCGGCGACCGTCGCCACGCTGCTGGTGTCGCCGCAGGACGCGGAACGGCTGGCGCTCGCCTCGGCGGAAGGTCGGCTGCTGCTGACGTTGCGCAGCTGGACCGACTCGCTGGCGGTCAACACAGCCGGCGCGGTGGCTGAAGAGCTGGTCGGCGAGCCTGTCCCGCCGCCCACCGCCGCGAAGCCCGAGCCCGCGCGGCCCGCGCCGCCCGTCGCCGTACGCCGCGGGCGTGGGGGGCGTCAGCCCGGCCCGGCGCCCGCCATGCTGCCCGGCGAGGGCGCACCCAAGAAGGACGTCGTCGAGATCCTGCGTGGCGACCGGTTCGAAGAGCGCAAGTTCAGCAAAGGAGATAGCCGACCGTGACACGCCGCCAAGGGGGACTGGCGCTGGCCGCCTCGATGATCCTGCTGGTCCAGCAGGGCCATGTGCGGGCCGAATCCGGGCTCAGCGCCGTGCCCGCCATCAGGATCGAGCGCGAGGTCGGCGCCGTGAAGAACCTGGCGCTGGAGACCGGCCAGAACCGGCTGCTGGTGCTGTCCGAGCCGATCGGCCGCGTTTCGGTGGCCGACCCGCGCGTGGCCGACCTGAAGGTCATCACGCCGATGCAGCTTCTGCTGACGTCGCGCGGGGTGGGCACGACGGACCTGACGCTGTGGAACAAGCGTGACGAGCCGCTGGTGCTTGCGCTGCAGGTGACGCGCAACCTGGAACGCCTGAAAGCGCAGCTTGCGGATCTGTTTCCTGACGAGAAGATCTCCGTCTCCGCCGCGGGCGACCTGATCGTCTTGTCCGGCGAGGTGTCGGACGTGCGCGTCCCCGAGCGCGCCGCCGAGGTCGCGCAGCTTCACTCCGAGAAGATCGCCAACCTGATCAAGGTCGTGGGCAACCAGCAGGTCCAGCTGGAGGTGAAGTTCGCGGAGGTCTCCCGCTCCGGCCTGCGCGAGCTGGGGATCAACTTCTTCCATCAGGACGCCGGTGGGCGGTTCCTGGGCGGCATGGTGAACCCCGGTCAGACGCCGGACGCCTTCACCAACGTGCCCGGCACCTTTTCGGGGACGACCCAGCCGCCCGTCGCGGCGCAGCCGGGCAACGGCTTCTCGCTGTTCTTCTCGGGCCTGCCGACCTTCCCGTTCAGCGCGATTCTCAACATCCTCGAGCAGAGCGGCCTCGCCAAGATGCTGGCCGAGCCGACGCTGGTCGCGCTGTCCGGGCAGGAAGCGAAGTTCCTGGTCGGCGGCGAGTTCCCGATCCCGATGGCCACGTCGCTGGGCGCGGTGTCGGTGCTCTGGAAGAAGTTCGGCATCATCCTCAGCTTCACGCCGACGGTGATCGCCGACGGCGCGCTGCACCTGAAGCTATCGGCCGAGGTCAGCGACGTCGACCCGGCGCGCTCGGTCACAATCGGCGGCATCTCGATCCCCGGGCTGACCTCCCGTCAAAGCGAGACGACCGTGCGCCTCGCCGACGGGCAGAGCTTTGCGATCGCCGGGCTGCTGTCCGACAAGGTGCAATCGACGGTGAACAAGATCCCGCTGCTTGGCGATCTGCCGATCCTGGGCGCGCTGTTCCGGTCGGTGAACTACCAGCGCAACGAGACGGAGTTGCTGGTCGTCGTGACCGCGCACCTCGCCAAGCCGGTAGCGCCACACGATGCCCCACATCTGCCTACCGACAACGAGCTGAACGACCCCAACGACGTGCAACTTTTCCTCTTTGGCAGCATGGGTGGTGGTCGTCCTGACGACACGTCAGGCGGTACAATGAATCGGGCAGCGTCGGACGCGCCCGCGCTGCGAACGGCGCTCAAGGATCGGGGCCCGTCGGGGGAGCTCGGGTTCATCCGCTAGAGAGCAAACGATGTCTAGACCAACCGTCATGTTGCTGGGCATGGATGATGCGCAGCAAGCCGATCTGCGGACCGCGCTCAAGGACGTCGCGAACGTCATCCGGTCGACGACGCCCGCCGAGCTGATCGCGGACGAGTACCGCAGCCTGAACCCGGGCGCGGCGATCGTGTCGGTGCGGCCCGACACGCCGCAGCGCTTCGGCGTGATTCACAACATCGCGGCGGCGGGCGGCATCGTCATCGTCGTCTCCGAAAGCAAGGACCCCGAGCTGATCCTGCGATCGATGCGGGCCGGCGCCCGGGAGTTCGTGCTGGACAGCGACCACGAGGAGCTGCGCCACGCGGTTCGCACGCACGCCAAGGTCACCTATGGCGGCGGCGGTGAGATCGGCCAGGTGGTCACGATCTTCGGCGCCAAGGGTGGCGTCGGCGCGACGGCCATCGCGACCAACCTGGCGGGGGCGATGCAGCGGCGTTCGCTGCGCGTGTGCCTGGTGGATTTGGACCTGTACCTGGGCGACGTGCTGGCGTTCCTGGACATCCCGGGCAGCTATTCGATCACCGACGTGCTCGCCAACATGAGCCGACTCGATCGCGAGCTGCTGGCGACCTCGGTGACCAAGCACCGGTCGGGCATCAGCGTGCTGGCCCAGAGCAGCAAGGTGGAAGAGGCCGAGCAAATCAAGGCCCCGGAGATCGCGGCGCTGCTCGAGTTCCTGCGCCGCAACTACGACTTCGTCATCGTCGACGGCGTCCGCGGCTTCGACGAGCTGTCGCTGGCGGCGCTGGACAGCAGCCAGCACGTGTTCATGACGCTGACGCAGGACGTGCCCGCGGTTCGAAACGGCCAGCGCTGTCTGGAGCTGTTCGGCCGCCTGCAGTACGACCAGGGGCGCATCAAGCTGCTGCTGAATCGCTACCAGAAGGCCTCGAAGATCTCGACCGACGTCGTCGCGGAGACGCTGGGACAGCCGCTGACGCACACGATCAGCAACGACTTCCTGCTGCTGATCGACGCCATCAACCGCGGCGTCCTGCTGACCGAGGTCGCGCCGCGCGCGCGCATCACGCAGGACATCGAGGGTTTGATCCCGCATCTGCTGCCCGAGAAGGCGCCGCGCCTTCGTCGTCAGAGCCTGCTGGGCACGCTGTTCGGAAAGAAGGTCGCCGATGGGACTACGTGACCGACTCCTGAAGAACGAGCCGTCGACCGGTTCATTTTCGGCGACCGTGCCGCGCACGCCGCGTCCGGCCGCGCCGCCACCGCCGCCGCGCACGGGTGCGCTGGCCGCCCCCGACGCATATCACGAGCTCAAGCACGAGCTGCACCAGAAGCTGATCGAGAAGCTGGATCTGGCCACCATCGAGCGGCTGCCGCGCGAGCAGCTGCGCGACGAGCTGCGCCTCATCATGAATCAGCTGCTGATCGCCAGCGATCTGCCGCTGAACCGGATCGAGCGCGAGCAGCTGGTCGAGGAGCTGCTGGACGAGGTCACCGGCCTCGGCCCGCTGGAGCCGCTGCTGGCCGACACGACCATCTCCGACATCATGGTCAACGGCTACAACACGGTCTACGTCGAGCGTTTCGGCAAGCTGGAGCTCACGACGGTGCGCTTCCGCGACAACGCGCACCTGCAGCAGATCATCGTCCGCATCGTCTCGCGGGTCGGTCGCCGCATCGACGAATCGTCGCCGATGGCGGACGCGCGTCTGCCCGACGGCGCGCGCGTGAACGCCATCATTCCGCCGCTGGCGATCGACGGGCCTGTGCTGTCGATTCGACGCTTCGGCGGGTCGCCCCTGCGCGTGAAGGACATGGTGGCCATCAACAGCGCCACGCCGGAGATGCTGGCGTTTCTGGCGGCGTGCGTGAAGGCCAAGCTGAACTGCATCATCTCGGGCGGCACCGGCACCGGGAAGACGACGATGCTGAACGCGTTGTCTTCGTTCATCCCCGAGGGTGAGCGCGTCGTCACGATCGAGGACGCCGCCGAGCTGCAGCTGCAGCAGCGGCACGTCGTGCGCCTGGAGACGCGCCCGCCCAACATCGAAGGGCGCGGCGAGGTCCTGCCGCGCGATCTGGTGAAAAACGCGCTGCGTATGCGGCCTGACCGCATCGTCATCGGCGAGTGCCGCGGCGGCGAGGTCCTGGACATGCTGCAGGCGATGAACACCGGCCACGAAGGGTCGATGACGACCGTGCACGCCAACACGCCCCGCGACGCGCTGTCGCGTATCGAGGCGATGGTTGGCATGGGCGGCGTGAACATGTCGGAGGCGCTGATCCGCCAGACGATCGCGCGCGCGCTGAACGTCGTCATCCAGCTGTCGCGCGGCACCGACGGCAAGCGCCGCATCACCGCCATCTCGGAGATCACCGACATGCAGGCGGGCGTCATCACGATGCAGGACATCTTCAAGTTCGAGCAGACGGGCACCGACGCAGCGGGGAAGATCGTCGGTCAGTTCCGCTTCACGGGAATTCGGCCGCGGGCGCTGGACCGCATCGAGCGCTACGGGATCGACCCCGCCGAGATCATCAAGCCGTATCTGTAGGAGCGGCCGCCATGCAGATCATCCTGGTCGGAATACTCGCGTTCACCTGCGTCGCCGTCTTCGAGGCGCTGGTTTACACGTTCCGATTCGTCAAGGACAAGAAGAAGGACGAGCTGAAACGGCGCCTGTCGTCCCTGGGGACGGCGGAAGGTGGCAAGGCGATCACCGGCCTGCTGCGCAAGGGGAAGCTGTCGGCGGTGCCGGCCATCGACGCGCTGCTGCGGTCGATCAAGCTGACGGCGCGGCTCGAGAACATTCTCGAGCAGACCGAGCTGGACATGACGGTCGCGCGCCTGCTGTCGTATTGCGCGGGTGGCGCGTTCGTCGGCCTGGTGCTGGGGCTGCTCAGCGATGGCGGACCGCTTTCGCTGATCCTGGTGTTTCTGT
>JBJMQQ010000084.1:0-52015 GCA_045802645.1 Polyangia bacterium | reverse complement strand
GGCGATCAGCTCGCCCAGCGCCCGGTCCAGCGCCGCGCACAGGTCATCGTCGGCCGGGCGCAGCGCGATCGCGTACCGCCCCTCGGCGACGTCCCCGAGGGAAACAAGCGACGGGTGCCGCCCGACATACCGCCCGACGATGATGTCGTCCAGGAGAACCGCGTCCGTGCGCGCGTGCTCGAGATCGACGAACGGCTCGTCGACGCCTTCGTACGGAACCGCGACCGCCCCCGTGTCGCGCAGCAGATCCCAGGCCTGCGTATTGGCCAGCGTCCCGACGCGCAGCCCGCGCAGGGAGGCCAGATCGCGCACGCGCCCGTCGCCGCGGCGCGCCACCAGCCGCTCGCTGAAGAGGTAGTAGGGGCGCGTGAACGCGACACGCGCGGCACGTGCGGGCGTCATCTCGATGCCGTTCAATGCCACGTCGAACCCACCCCGCTCCAGCGACGGAATCAGCGTCGACCAGTCGTTCTGCACGAACACCGCCCGCACGCCCAGCGCGCGCGCCAGCGCGTCGGCCAGGTCGACCTCGAAGCCAACCAGCGCGCCGCCGCGCGTGCGGTCCTCATAGACGTACGGCTCACCGCCCTGTTCGTCGCCGCCCCAGCGCAGCGTGCCGCGCGCGCGGACCGCCGCCAGCGTGTCGCCTCGCGCGGACGAAGATGCGGTGATCAATAGCGCGGCGGCCATCAGCCACAGCCGCCCGCGCCTGCGCATCCGCCCCTCCGCGGCTACTTGGTGGCGCGTTTGCCGTGAGCGGCCGGCGCCACCACGTGCGTCTTGTAGATGCTGGTGATGACCCAGTCTCCGTGCACGAAGCCCTGCCCCCACTTGGCCTCCATGTCGTCCAGCGGCTTGGCCGCCTTGGCTTCGTCGACGGTCTTCTTGGCGTTCATCAGCTTGACGACCCGCTCCCGCGCCTCGATCAGCATCTGCCGAAGGGCCGTGACGTCGGCCTTGGTCATGACCGGCCCGTGGCCCGGAATGATCTTCGTGTTGTCATCGGCCAGCGACAGCACCTTGTCGGCGGCGCCGATGAAGCCGTCGAACGTCCCGCCGCTGTCGGCGTCGACCAGCGGGAACCCCGGGATGACCGCGTCGCCGCTACTAATCACGTTGGCCTTCTTGAAGTGCACGATCGAATCGCCATCGGTGTGGGCGGCCGGCACGTGGATCACGTGAACGTCGTCGCCGTTGAGGTGCAGCGTGACGTCCTCGGTGAACGTCACCACGGGCTGGGCGGCCAGCGGAAGCGCCGGCGTCGTCATCTGCTTGCCCATGAACTCGCGGACCTGATCGACGCTGACCCGCTTGCGCACGTTGTCGTGCGCGACGATGACCGCGCCGGCGGCCGCCATGGCCGGGTTGCCGCCCGTGTGGTCGGCGTGCCAGTGGGTGTTCACCACGAAGCGCACCGGCTTCTTCGACAGCGACGCCAGGGCGGCTTTCAACTTGGGGCTCAGCGGCGCCAGCTCGTCGTCGATCACGAACACACCGTCGTCGCCCACGGTCACCGCGACGTTGCCACCGGCGAACCCGTTGGCGCCTTCGATCATCGACACGCCGTTGGCGACCGGCGTGATCTTCAAATTGACCTTCAGCGGGTCGCCGAACTGCGCGCGCGCTGGCAGCGCCGCAAGCGAAAGAACGAACAGGAGTGACCAGCGGAGCGATCTCGTCATGCGCCGCAGCTTGCCCCAGCCATTGGCCGGTGTCAGCATTCGCGTAGTACCATGCGCCGCATGCGCAGCTCCCTCCTGGTGGCGGTGCTGACGTCTCTTGTGATCGCGGGCGCGGCCCGGGCGGAGGCTGGCACAGTGGACGTGGCGGCGCCGGAGTCGATCGTTCACACCGCGCCGTTCGACGTCGCGCCGGAGTTGGCGCGCGTTCATGGCGGCGACAAGCTGGCCGGGGAGCTGGACGTCCAGAACGGGTGGCTCCGCATCCGGCTGCCGGACGGGCGGCAAGGATTCCTGCACGCCAGCGACGCCCGCTTCACCGCGACGCCCGTGCAGGCGCCGGCTGTCGCACCCGCGCCCGCGGTGCCGCCGTCCCCCGCGCCCGCGTCCGAAGCGCCGGCGACCGTCTCGGCGAGCGTGAATTCCGTCCCGTCCGGGGAGCGGCCGGTCTCGCTGGGGCTCGCGTTCTCGCTGCTGCCGGTGGGGACGCTCACGACCAGCACCCAGGGCACCACGACCAACACCGACGCGGACGTGACCGCCGCTCTGGCTCCGTTCGTCGACGTGGCGGTCGCCCGCTGGCTGGCGGTGGGCTTCTCGCCCCAGTTCGTCTTCAAGGTCAAATCACCGGCGGCCACCCAGTCTTCGACGGAATACGACCTTCGCGGGCGGCTCACCGTCTTCGATCCGCTGGCGTCTGACCGCCGCCTCTACGCGCGGTTGTCCCCCGGATACTCCGTCTTGTCGCCGCCGTCGGGAACCTGGCCGTCCGGGGTCTCCGATCCCGCCGGGTTCGTGATGGACGTGTCGGTCGGAGGCGAATCGCCGTTCGGACCGGACGCGAAGCTGATCGTCGAGATTGGATACCAGATCGGGTTCCAGGGAACGTCGATGAACGGGCAGGACGTCGATCTACGCACGCGCTTCCTGCACGTCGGCTTCGGATTCGCGCTGGGCCTCTGAGCGGGTCAGCGCGCCGTCCAGCCCCCGTCGATCAGCAGCGTGGTGCCGGTGATCATCGCCGCCGCCGGAGACGCAAGGAACACGACCGCCGCCGCGACGTCGGGCGGCTCGCCCACCCGCCCCAGCGGGATGCGGGCCAGGAGGTCGCGCCGGAAATCCTCGTCGGCAAGCCACTTCACCGTGCCGGGCGTGCGCACGAACGTCGGCGCCACCGCGTTCACGTTGATGCCGTGGGGCGCCCACTCGACGGCCAGGCACTTGGTCAGGTGCGCGATGGCCGCTTTGGTCATGCAGTAGACCGACTCCGTCGGCAGCGCGACGAACCCGGCCTGCGAGCTCAGGTTGACGATGCGCCCGCCTCCGCTGCGGATCATCAGCCGTCCCACTTCCTGGCTGACGAAGAACGTCCCCTTCAGGTTGACCGCCACCGTCGCGTCGAAGTCGTCCTCCGTCACGGACTCGGCGGCGGCCGGCGGGCCGATCCCCGCGTTGTTGACCAGGATGTCGATGCGCCCGAAGGCGCGCGCCGCCTCGGCGACGGCGGCGGCGATCTCGGCGCGGCGGGTGACGTCCATCTGCAGCGGCAGCGCGCGCCGGCCGAGCGCGCGCACCGCCTCGGCCACGTCGCCCCCGGCGTCCTGAGCCCGCAGCCCCAGCGCCACGTCCGCGCCGGCGCGCGCCAGCGCGATCGCGCACGCGCGCCCGATGCCGCGCGCGGCGCCCGTGACCAGCGCGACCTTCCCCGCGACGTCGAACGACGGCGTGACGTCCCCGCTAGCTTCCACGGGCGCGCTCATGCTGGGCGAACAGCTCGGCCGTCTCTCGCAAACAGGGCCACCCTCGGGGTTTACACCAACCTCGCGCGGTTGAGGAGCCAGGACTTGCTCGGCGATTTTGGGGTGCCCAGGTTTCGGACGGGCCGTGAAACCGAAATCGTTGCGCGATCTTTTCTTCGGTCGTCCGCTGCGCACGGACGAGGCCAGCGAGCGCCGCATCGGCATCTGGGCGGCGATCCCGTTCCTGGGCCTGGACGCGCTGGGCTCCGCCGCGTACGGCCCCGAGGCGGCGCTGACCATCCTGATGCCGCTGGGCGCCGCCGGGTTGGGACACATCGGGCCCATCACGCTGCTGATCGTGCTGCTGCTGGCGCTGGTGCAGGTCTCGTACCGGCAGACGATCGCCGCCTACCCGGACGGCGGCGGCTCGTACAGGGTCGCCAGCCGCAATCTGGGCTGCTGGCCCGGCCTGGTCGCCGGCGCCGCGCTGTGGCTGGACTATGTCCTCAACGTCGCGGTCGCGATCTCGGCCGGCACCGGGGCGCTGGTCTCGGCCGTCCCGTCGCTGTTGCCGCACACCCTGGGCATCTGCCTGGGGATCCTGCTGCTGCTGACCGTCATCAATCTGCGCGGCGTTCGCGACAGCGGCGTCGCGTTCATGCTGCCGACTTACCTCTTCGTCGTTTCGCTGGGGGCGGTGCTGGTCGTGGGAGTGATCCGCGTCGTGAGCACCGGCGGGCACCCGACCCCCGTGGTGCGCCCCCCGCCACTGCACGCCGCCGTTCAGGCGGGAACCGCGTGGCTGCTCTTGCGCGCCTTCGCCAGCGGCTGCACCGCCATGACCGGCGTCGAGGCGGTCAGCGACGCCGTCCCCGTTTTCCGCGAGCCGCGCGTCGACGGCGCCAAGCGAACGCTGGCGGCGATCGTGGCGATGCTGACGTTGCTGCTGGTCGGCGTGGCCGTGCTTTCCGTCGCCTACGGCGTCGGCGCGACCGAGCCGGGGCGAGCCGGATACCAGAGCGTGCTGTCGCAGCTGACCGCCGCCGTCGTCGGCCGCGGCACGGTCTACTACGTGACCGTCGCGTCGGTCGTCGCCGTGCTGTGCCTGTCGGCGAACACCAGCTTCGCCGATTTCCCGCGCCTGTGCCGGGTGCTCGCGATGGACGGCTTTCTGCCACCGGGGTTCGCGCACCAGGGCGCGCGTCTCGTGTACTCGACGGGGATCGTGTTGCTGGCTTTTTTGGCAGGCGTCCTGCTGGTCGTCTTCGGCGGCCTGACCGACCGGCTGATCCCGCTGTTCGCAGTGGGCGCGTTCCTGGCGTTCACGATGTCGCAGCTGGGAATGGTGGCTCACTGGCTGCGGCAACGGCCGCCGCGACGCCGGCTGTCGCTGACGGTCAACGCGATCGGCGCGGTCGCCACCGGCGCGACCCTGATCGTCATCCTGATCTCCAAGTTCGCCGAGGGCGCCTGGATCACGCTGCTGCTGCTGGGCGCGCTGCTGGCCGTGTTCCGCCGCGTCGCCGCGCACCTGGGCGCCGTCGACGAGGACGTGCGACTCACCGACGCGCTGGACCTCTCACCGATGCCGCGCCCGATGGTGCTGGTTCCGATGAAGCGGCTGGATCTGGTCGCGCGCAAGGCGCTGCGTTTCGCGCTGACGATCACCGACGACGTCATGGCCGTGCAGCTTCTCGCCGAAAACCGGGGCGAGGAGGATCTGTCGGGCGCCTGGGACGCGCGCGTCCAGGAGCCGTGCCGGCAAGCGGCCCTGCCAATTCCGAAGCTGGTCGTCCTGCGGTCTCCGTACCGTGAAGTCCTGGAGCCTCTGGTCCGCCACGTCGAGCGGCTGACCCGCGCCAACCCCGGCCGGCCGATCGTGGTGATCGTCCCCGAGGTCGTGCACGCCCGCTGGTACCACGCGCTTCTGCACAGCCACACCTCGACCTTGCTTAAGGCGCTGTTGGTCCAGCGCGGGGGCCCGCAGGTGTTGGTCGTCAGCGCTCCCTGGTATGCCGACCGCGCCGCGCGTGAACGGGCCCGCGTTGCCGACGCGCCCGTCGAGGACGGGAGGTCGAGTGGACTGGCCGGTCCTGATCGCGTCGCTACGATCGAAGCGAGAGGAGGCGACACACATGCGTGACATCCGGATCGCAAAGGGGTTGGGGTACTTCAGCATCGGGCTCGGGCTGGCCGAGCTGATCGCGCCGCGCTGGCTGGGCCGTTTCATCGGCGCCGGCGACGAGCATCGGCGTTTGCTCCAGACGTTCGGCGTGCGGGAGATTGCGGCGGGGATCGCAATCCTCGCGTCCCCACGGCCAGCCAAGGGGCTGTGGGCACGCATCGCCGGTGACGCACTGGACCTGGCGGCCCTGTTCGCCGCGTTGCGCGGGAGCATCCATCGCGGTCGCGTGGCCGGCGCCCTGGGCGCGGTCGCGGGCGTCAGCGCGCTGGACGTCTACGCGGCGCAGCGGCTCAGCCGTTCACCGATGCGCGCCCTGCTCCCCTCGTAAGTGGCGGATTTCGGGGGGGGGCCACATATAGGACGCAGGTTTTTGTAAGAAATCGCTGCGGGCGCGCCCCTATAGAAGGGGCGCTGCCGCGGCGAGGCCCATCGGTCGTCAAGACCAAGCCGTCCGCGCGGAAGCGTTTACCCCCGGGGGGGTAGCCCCCCCCACCCCCAGGGAGAGTGACGATGCAAAGGACCCGCTCCGCGCGACATCTGATTCTGGGCCTGGCTGCCTGCGGATTTCTGACGGTGATCGTTCAGGGCGGTTGCGCCGAGAGCGACGACATCGACATCCAGGCCGTCCACGAGACCGGCGGCTCACAGGGCACCGGCACCGGCGGTAACAACACGCAATCGGGGGGATCGACGGGCAGCGGCGGGTCGAACGGCACTGGCGGGTCCAACGGCACCGGCGGGTTCAGCGCGACCGGCGGGACGACTGGGACGGGCGGAGCCCGCGCCACGGGTGGAACCGTCGGCACCGGGGGCGTCAGTGCCACCGGCGGAACCGTGGGCACCGGCGGCACGCGCGCGACCGGCGGAACAGTCGGCACGGGCGGCATGATGGGAATCGGCGGCGCACGCGCCACCGGCGGCACGGTCGGCACCGGCGGAGCGGGCGGCGCCGCGGCGACGTTCACGCAGGTCTACCAGATGATCCTCACCGCGAAATGCGCGGGCAGCGCGTGCCACAGCCCTGGCAGCCAGGGCGGCGTCAGCTTCTCGTCGCAGTCGACGGCCTACTCGGCGGCGAAGAGCCGCGTGGTCGCCGGCAACGCGAACAGCTCCAGCTTCTACACAATCCTGACGTCGGGTCGCATGCCCGACGGCGGCCCCAAGCTCTCGACGACCCTGCTCAACCTCGTGGCCGCCTGGATCAACGCGGGCGCGCTCAACAACTAGTTGGTCGCCGCGCTGTACGCGCAAACACGCTTTCTGGAGAATTACTAAACTTCCCGTTCTCCCCGTCGATGACACGCGTTCCGGGATGATGCGTGCGGCGCGCGTGGCCATCGGAGTGACGCTGATTGCGGTCGGCACCGCGACCGCGATCCGCGCCGCGCGCGCCGTCATGGGCGACGGCGCCCGCGCGCAGGCAGCGTTGCTGGCGACGGAGACGCTGCGGGTACAGGACCAGGCCGCCCAGCAGTCCCGCGCCGAACAGGCGGTGACGGCGGCGGCGCGCATCACCACGTTGGTCGCCGCGCTTCGCGCCCCCGTCGACCGCGTAACCCTGGTCGATCTGTTCGAAAACGAAGACTGGTGGCGACCGTACCGCGCCGAGTTCCCAGCGGTTCGGGTCATCGACGCCACCCACGTCCTGGCGGCGTATGGCCCCGACCTTGGCGACGGGGTCGCGCGCGTGGCGGCGGCCGCGCGCAAGCAAGCGCCGGCCTCGGCGGTGATCGCCATCGCCGACAAGACCTACGTCGTCGCGGCCACGGAGATCCGCGGGCTGCCGAACAAAGGTGTGGTCCTGGCGATCGCCCACCCGTTCACGCCGCCGCCGCCGGTCATCGCCCCGCCGCCGACCGGCAACGGCGCCCGCCACCCCGGAACCTGGGCACCGGCCGTCGCGCTGGCCATTTGCGGGATCGGTCTGATCGTTTCGGTGGGTACGCGCGCACCCGAGGTTCCCGCCGAGGTGCCGCACGAGCCCACGTCGCGCTTCGGAGCGCCCGCCCGGCCGCGCGCGCCCGGGCTGGGGACGACCCGCATCACCGACGGCAACGCCGTGCGAATCCCCAGCCCTCAGTCACCGATCCCCAACCTGTCGTCGCGGCTCGCGCGGCCGACGACCAACGCCGCGATCTTCGGCCGCTACCGGCTGCTCGATCGGCTTGGCGCGGGCGGCATGTCCGAGCTCTTCGTCGCCGAGGCGACGGGCGTCGAGGGGTTCACGCGCCATTTCGTGCTCAAACGGCTGCGGCCCCAGCTGGCCCGTGACAAGGAGGCCGTCGCGCAGTTCATCGAGGAGGCCCGCCTCCAGGCCGGGCTGGTGCACTCGAACATCGTGCCGGTGTTCGACTTCGGCGTCGTCAACGGCGAGTACTTCATGACGCAGGAGTACATCGTCGGCCGCGATCTGGGGCGCATGGTGGGGCGCTACGCCGACCAACACGACGCGGGTGTCCCCGAGACGATGGCCTACTACATCGCGCACGAGACGCTGCAAGCGCTCGCGTACGCGCACGACAAGCACGACAAGAGCGGGTCGCCGATGGGGATCGTCCACCGCGACGTGTCGGCGGGGAACATCATGGTCTCGCGGCTGGGCGAGGTGAAGCTGGGCGACTTCGGGATCGTCAAGTCCAACCGCCGCGTCAGCAAGACCGAGGTCGGGATGGTGAAGGGGAACGCGAATTTCATGTCCCCCGAGCAGGCCCGCGGAAAGCCTGTCGACCACCGCACCGACCTCTTCTCGCTGGGGCACGTCCTCTATTATTGCCTGACGGGGTGCCTCATCTACACGGGCGACAACGACCTGGAGGTTCTCTATCGCGCGGCCAGCGGCCTCACCAGCGACGACCTGCGGGCGCTGCACCGGTTGCCCGACCCGGCCGGCCCCATCCTGGAACGGGCCCTGGCTTTCGAGCCCGAGCACCGATTCCAGTCCGCCATGGAGTTCGCGGACGCCCTGGCGCCGCACGCCGGCACCGGCAAGGCGGCCACCGCCCGGCTGATGCAGCAGTTATTCGGGGAAGAGCTGCAGCGCCAGACCAACGCCGCAGCTACTGCGGTCTGACACCCCTGTCAATCGGCAGCCGTCCCGCTATGTTATCCGGGCGATGCGACTCATCCCCCGCAACAACGCGTTCTTCGACGACTTCGACAAGCACACCGCCCTGATCGTCGCGGCGGCGCAGACCCTCTCCAAGATGCTGACCGCCCAGGACGGGCCGCCGTCCGATCTGGCGCAGCAGATCAAGAAGATCGAGGAAGAGGGGGACGCCATCGTCCACCGCGTGGTGGTCGAGCTCAGGAAGACGTTCATCACGCCGCTGGACCGGGACGACACCCACCGGCTCATGTCGCATCTGGACGACATCCTGGATCAGATCGAGTCGGTCGCTTATCGGCTGGCGTTGTACCGGCTGTCGGTCCCGAACCAGCACCTGACGGCGCTGGTCCACCTGGTCGAGCGATCGGCGGTGGTGACCCGCGACGCCGTCGCCAACCTGCGCGAGGCGTCCACGCGCGACCGGGCGCTGGTGCTCTGCGTGGAGATCAACAAGCTGGAGAACGAAGCCGACACGGTCCTCCGGGCCGCCCTTGCCGAGCTGTTCTCGAACGGCATCGACCCGATCTCGCTCATCAAGTGGAAGGAGGTGTTCGAGACGCTCGAGGACACCACCGACCGCTGCGAGGACGTGGCGAACGCGATCGAGAACCTGCTGCTCGACTCGTAGTTCATGACCGCCACGCTGATCACCATCGTCGCGATCGCGCTGTTCTTCGACTTCTGCAACGGGTTTCACGACGCGGCGAATTCGATCGCGACCATCGTCTCGACGCGCGTGCTGAGCCCGCTGTGGGCGGTGATCTGGACGGCGTTCTTCAACTTCATCGCGTTCCTGATCTTTCCGCTGCACGTCGCGCACACCATGGGCAGCGGCGTGGTGCATGCGTCGGTCATCTCGAACGCGTTCGTGATCGCGGCGCTGCTGGGCGCGATCGGGTGGGATCTCCTGACCTGGTGGTGGGGCCTGCCGTCCAGCTCGTCTCACGCGCTGGTTGGGGGGCTCATCGGCGCCGGGATTGCCAAGGCGGGCTTCGATGTCGTGATGCTGAAGGGGCTGGTCCCCATCGCGGTGTTCATCGTCGTTTCACCGGCGCTGGGCTTGGTCCTGGCCGGCGGCCTCATGACCGGGGCGGCGTGGCTGTTCCGGCGCACGCCGCTGCGTACGGTCGATCACTGGTTCAAGCGGCTGCAATTTGTTTCGGCCGCGCTGCTGAGCCTGGGCCACGGCGGCAACGACGCGCAGAAGACGATGGGCATCATCACGGCCCTTCTGGTGGCCAACGGCGTGCTGGCCCACCACGCCGAGGTGCCGCTGTGGGTCGTGCTGGCCTGCCACGCGGCGATGGCTGTCGGCACGATGGCGGGCGGTTGGCGCATCGTGCGCACGATGGGGATGCGACTCACCGACCTTCGCCCCGTGCACGGGTTCTGCGCCGAAACGGGCGGCGCCATCTCGCTTTTTCTCGCGACGATGCTGGGCATTCCGGTCTCGACCACGCACGTCATCACCGGCGGCATCGTCGGCGTCGGAGCGGTCACGCATCTGGGCGGCGTCCGCTGGCGCATCGCCGTGCGCGTGGTCTGGGCGTGGGTGTTCACGATCCAGTGCGCCGCCATCATCGCGGCCGCCGCCATGCTGATCGAACGCGCCCTGGGATATCGCTGATACAAACGCCGTCAGGCGAGGGCGCCGGTGATGACTTTGCCGCTTTTGACGTCCGCCGACAGAGTGGCCGCCGGCGCGCCGACCGCGGCGAGCATCGTCTGGCCGAATGAGGCCAGCGACTGCAGCGCCGTGACGTCGCCGGTCACCGACGAGGCGCCGGTCGCCGAATCGATGCCCGTGGCGCCGTAGTCGTTGCCCGCCGGCGCGACGCCGCCGATGACGCCGCCCTTGAACGGCTTGCCGATGGTGAGCGAAACCTGATGGTTCTGGTTGTGTTGCCGCCCGTCGGTGTTTCCCGGACCCAGCGTCCGGCCGAACACGTTCAGCGACATGAGCGTGACTTGATCGCTGAGGCCCGCGGCCGCGAGCTTCTGCATCAACGACCCGATCGCCGCCACGCCCGAAATCGTCTGGGTCGTCTCGGTCGCGAGGCCGACGTCGCGGTGGTTGTCGCCCCCGAAAGGGATGTGGATGGCGATGACCGGCGTGACCTTCATCTGGATCAGCGTGACGGCGGCCAGGATCTGCGAGGCCACGCTGTTGTCCGTGATCGACGACAACGCGTCCAGCAGGCTCTGATTGACGCTGCGAACCTGCTGCTGCGACATGACCATCGAATCGACGAACGCCTGCTGCGCGGGCGTCGCGCCGTTCTTGTAGAGGTCGTAGAGCTGGTTCATCGTCTGGTCGCGCAGCGCCTGCAAGTTCGTCAGCGGGCCAGGCGCGCTGGTCAGCGTCGCCTTCAAGGCCAGCGCCGGGATGATGGGCTGCGGTGCGCCCCCGAATGCCAGCCCCTCGGACGGGGAGCTCGCGCCCAGGCTGATCGGCTGCGCCTGGATGGTCCCCAGGCACGGCGCCAGCTGCTTGGCCAGCAGCGACGGAAGCATCTCGCCGGCGGCCGTCGTGCCCATCAACTGCAGCACGTGCGGCTCGTTGGGGTGCACCGGCGTGTTCGTCATCAGGTGCCAGAAGCAGGTGCGGTCCAGGACCGCCGGCGGCAGCGTGGCCCAGGGCGCCGCGGCCGTGTAGGTCTGGCCGCGGATCACCAGCGGCGTGGGCGCCATCGTCGGGTCGGGGCTGTGGACGATCTTGGGATCGTCGTAGGTGCCCGGCACGCTGGCGTTCAGCGGATCGCCCTGCCCCGAGGTGTTCAAGATGACGTACTGAGCCTGACCGCTGGCGCCGCAGGCCGTGCCGTCGGCGAAGGCCCGGCGCGGATTCAACAGGAACGACGGCGGCAAGCCGGTCGCCAGCGCGCGCAGCCCGACCATGCCGGCCCCCAGCAGCGTCGCGTGCAATGTTCGTCGGCGGGTCACCATCGCGCTCTCCTCACATGCCGATCGCGCTCGCCGACGGCGCCAGGCAGGCGGCGACGAATGTGGACTGCAGCGCGGCAGTGGCAGAGGCCCCTTGCTGCCGCGCCGCCGCAAAGTGCGCCTGCAGGATCGACGTGGCCTGGGCCGCGCGCGGGTCGCCGGACGTCAGCGCCATGACCAGCGACACGAACTCTGCGATCGCGCCGTCGGGATCGGTGCTGGACCACGTCTTCACCCCGGCGACCTGCTTGCTGGCCGGCACGTCGATCACCTGGGCCGCGACCGAAGCGCAGATGTTCTCGGCGCCGGCCCGATAAAACAGCGTCGGGGCGTTGGGCAGCACGGGCATCGTGGCGCCGCGTCCATACCCGTCGGAGGGTAGCCCCGATGCGATCTGCGCGACTGGCTGGCTGAGCTGCTTCTTCGACGGCGCATTGAGGGCGCACAAATCGGCGAAGCCGAGCCGCGCGTTCAGCGCCGCGCATAGGTGATCGCGCCGCGACACCGCCACCGCGGCGACGGCCCCGTTCGTCGGCGCTGCGTTCGTGACCAGCGGCGACGCGAACAGCTCCGTCACCAGGGTGTTCCACGACAGTCCGGACGCCTGAAATGCCGCGACCAGGCGCTGGAATTCGGGGTCGTCGGCCGCGCAAGCTGCCGAGGTGGCATAGGTGCAGAGCTTTTGAACCCAGGCCTGCGGCAGCAGCGGGTGCTGCGCAAGCGCCGCCCCGAGGTCCGCCACGGAGCTGACCGGCTGGGTGACGCCGCGAAAGACGAACAGCCCCGGCTGGCTCTTCCACGTCGCGTCGAGCTGGTTGTGGTAGCTCCACGAATACGTCGCCGAGAAGATCGACCGCAGTGGATCCAGCGTCCGGTGGCACACCAGGCAGGCCGGCTCCTGCGCGTGTGTCGTGTCCAGCCCCGGCACGGGCGCCGGCGTTGCCGTCGAATCACCGCCGTCGACGGCGGTCCCCAGCGCGACGATCAACGCCTGGTTCATCGTGACGCGCATCTGGTTGCTGGTGTTCGTCTGCCAGTTCGCGAAGAAGGCAGGCGTGCTGAAGAACCCGACGCGCGGGACTGACAAACTCAGGGTCGTGGCCGTGCGCAGCGACGGCAGATCGTAAAACGCGGTGGTCGCCTCTCCCGTCGCTGGCGTCCGCACGGTCACCATCGTCCAATCGGAAAAGTCTGCCGCCGACAGCTGCGCCGCGGCCGCCGTGCCGGATACCTGCGGGCACGTGGAGCCGTCCGCCAGCTTGCGATTGTCCAGCGACCCCAGCAAGAGCCAGTGCAGCGTGAGCGCCCGCACCGGGTACACCATCGGGTCGACCTGACAGCCCGCCACGTTGGGGTTCGCCGTCGCGACGTCCGGGTCGTACCAGTGCATGTAGCTGGGGCTGGCCGGGTTCAGCGTGTCGGCGACGGGGATGGCGCCCGATGCCGCGCCGATCGTGATCTGCAAGCTTGGGTTGGCAGCCTTGAATCGGTCGGTGACCTTGCCGTTGTCGTCGACCTGCCAGACGTCCAGGAACGCGTACAGCTCCTTGAGGGCCGTGGTCATCATGAACGTCTGCGTGGACATGGCGTCCGACAGCGGCTTGCCCTCGGCAACCAGCTGAAGCACGGTCCGCGCGAAGCTCTCTTGCAGGTTCTGCATCAGCAGCGGCGTCGTCGTCGCGTTGAGCGAGATCTGCTGACCGCCCGCCTGGTCCGCGTAGTCCGCCGTGCTGACCTGCGTCTGCTGGAAGGCCAGCTCGAAGAACCGCGTCATCTTGTGCGTGTATTGCGGCAGCGCCATCCACCCCTGAATCAACCCGGGGAGCTGCCCGGCATCGGCTGCAACGGCGGCGACCTCGTCGTCCGTGGGCGGCAGCCCGACCAGCAGGTTCTTCACCTTGGCGACGTACACGGCCGGGGGATCCGGCTGAAACGGTTCGGCTCCCCCGGCGTCGCCGGCGCCTGGGCCGACCGCCGCCGTTTTGTGCGAGGCACACGCGGCCGCCAGGACCGCCATGACCACGGGGGCAGCAAGGCGCAGTCTCTGTGGCATCACCTGCATGGACAGAGCAGCCGGACCCACCCGAAAACGGCGGGTCTTCAATGATAGGTGAAACCGGCGGCCGGGAAATAGAAAACCGGCGGCGCTCTTTGTCCCCCGAGCGCCGCCGGCCAATGACTGAGTAGCAGATGTCGCCTATTCGCCCAGGAAGTCGCCCTTCTTCCCGGTGCCGTCGCCCATCATCTGGATGTTCCCCGACGGCACGGGGTAGTCCCCGTAGGAATCGAAGTTCGGGTCCTGCCGCGCGTTCTTCGGGATGCCGTGATAGACGATGTCGCCGCCATTGCCGTTGTGCGCGCCGGCGTTGGCATACAGCCAGCCGTCGTTCGCCATCCAGTTGAACGTGTTGCCGTGGGCGCCATCGCAGTTGAGGAAGATGGCGATGCTCTCTTGCTCGTCCGGGAACGGCGGCACGCGGTTGGGCGTACCGTCGCTGCGGGCGCTGCCGCCCGTCGTGCCGGAACCGCCGTTCGACTGCAGGACACCGGTGCTGGTGATCCACAGGTTCCCGGGCGCGGTGGTGCCCGCCGCGTCCGTCGTCGTCGTCGCGTTGAAGTTCGCGTCGGTGAAGAAGTAGATCATCCCGCCCTTGCCGCCGACACCGCCCGCGTCCGGTGCGTCGCCGCCGTCGGTGACGACGTGACCGGCGCAGGTGATGTCACCGTCCTTGGTAAAGAACCACACGTGCCCGCCGCCGCCGGCCGTGCCGGTGCCGGCCGAGGCGCCGCCGTTCACGACCAAGTTCGCCGCCTGGTCGATCATGACCGACACCACCGTCGGGACTAGCTCCATGTCGATGCGGCCGCCGTCGGCTCCGTTTCCAGCGCCACCCGCGGCGACCGAACCGCCGTTGACGGTGATGTCACCGCTGACGTGAACGCCCCCCATGCCCTCGGAGCGCGGACCACCGTCCAGGAGGCCGCCAGCCCCCGGCGCCGTCATCGAGCTACCGCCGGACAGATCGACCTCGTGCGCGCCTGCGACGATGAAGCTGCCCGTTCCAGGCTCCGGCTTGAGGTGGCCGCCCGTTCCAGCCGCGGTGTAGGCGTCACCGCCGGTCGCCACGACGGGAACGCGAATCGCGATCGACTTCGGCGGAGCCATTTCACCGACCTTCACGTCGGCCGCCTTGCCGGCAGCCACGGTGCCGCCCGCCCCCGTGGCCTTGGCCAGCCCACCGCGCCCGTCGATCACGCCGCCCAGCGTGACGGCGCCGTTCGAGTCGATCACCAGCGAACCGGCGTCACCGCCCTGCGCCGCGCCGGCGCCGCTGTTGGCCGCGCCGCCACCTCGAATCACGACGACCCCCGAGATGCCCACGTCGCCGCCCGACTGGATCTTGAGCTGCGCGCCGGGACCCGCGATCAGGGTGCCGCCCGCGTTGACGTTGCCGCCTGACGCGTCGACGGTTCCCGTGATGAACGTGCCCCCGGATGCGGTCTGGATCGTGATCGGACCTGCCGCGCCGGCCGACGCGCTTCCGTCACCGCCTGCCGTCACGATCTTGCCCGTGACGATCACGGTCTTCGCCGAGAGATTCACGGCGCCGCCCGCCTGGCCGCTGCCGGCCGCGCCGCTCGCGTCGATCGTGCCGCTGACGTAGATGGTGTTCGTCGCCTTCAACGTCAGTGCCTGGCGGCCGCTGCCCAGATCGGCTGCGCGCAGCGTTCCCGTCACGTAGAGGTCGCCGCCCGCCGAGATCGTGCGGGTCGCGTCCGTGCCTCCCGAGGTTGCGGAGGCGATGCTCGCGTCGCCGCTGGCCGATACGTCGGCCGCCAGCGCGGCGTCATCGACGGCCTTGGCCCCGGCGGGTGTCGCCGGGACCGTCTGCGCCGGTACCGCCGGCTGCGACGGATCCAGGGCTACGTCGCCGCTCGCCACCAGATGAATCAGCCCACCGTTTTGACCTTTGCCACCGGCCGACACGGCCGTTCCGCCTTGAACGTCCAAAACAGCTGAGGCCAGCTCGACCCAGGGAGCGTGCGCGCCGACCGGGCCGGTCGCGCCGGCGCCGCCGGGTCCACCGGCATTGCCCGCGCTGCCACCGGTTCCGGCGCTGCCGCCGCCAACGCCCGTCCCGGCACCGCCAGCGCCGGCGTTCCCGGCCGTGGCCGAGCCGCCGTTACCAGCCGTCGCACCACCGTTGCCGGCCGCCGCCCCACCGTTACCGGCGGCTGCACCGCCGAGGCCGGCGGTCGCCGCTCCGGCAGCGCCGCCCGCGCCGGCCTTTCCCAGCGACGATCCCCCCGCGCCCCCCGTCCCCGTACCGCTGGAGCTGCTGCCACAGCCCGCGCCGGCCAGGGCCAAGACCAGCATCGCTGAACACCCGCATGCCAAACGCCAGCCGCCCCCTCGCTCTCCTCGTGTCTGCATAGGTTGTCCTCTTGATGGTTGATTGGTGGTCAGGGGTTGGTCGCGGTCGCGCAACCCTCGTCAACGAAGCCGTCGCAGTTGTCGTCCAGCTTGTTGCCACACACTTCGGCGGCGCCCGGGTGCGCGTTCGGGTTGCTGTCATCGCACTCGTCACACCACTTGAACCCGTCGCCGTCGGCGTCCGTGGACGCTGCCGGCACGCCGTGCTCGCAATCGACGAAGGTCTGCAGGTACGCCGCGCGGTCCGCGACCTCTTTCTTCGCGGCGCGCGGCGAGCCGTTGATGATGTTCGGCGTCGTCCACTGATGCGGATCGCTCAGCGCGGACGATTGGATGTCGTTCCACCAGCTGTCGATCCAGCCCTGGATCTGCTGGACGTCCCACTTCGCCAGCAGCGCCGCGATGGCGTCGGCGTACTGCATCCGCGACGTCGGATCGTTCAGGATGGGCAGCCACTTGTCGCCCGGCGTCGGCGCCGGCTGCGCGCGCTTGTACCACCAGTAGATGGGGTGATCGGTCGCGCCGACCAGATCGAACTGGACCAGCCAGTCGAACGTCGAGTCCGTGTCCTGGGGCAGGAACACCATCCCGGCGGTTCCCTGGTCGTAGAGATAGAAGTTGTGGAAGCCCCCGTAGTAGCCGTCGCCGTCGTAAAGCAGCGCCTCGGCGGCCCAGGACGTGAGTGAATTCGGGATGTCGACGATCTGCGAGATCGACGCAAAGTCCTTGGCGGCCTTGAAGGCGGCCAGCCGGTCCCAGTTCGGATTGCTCTGATTGGTCTCGGCGATCTCGCCGCCCTTCCACAGGTCACCGTTCGGGTTGTTCGGATAGAACTCCTCGACCAGGTGGCCGTTGACGTTCTCTTCCAGAACGTAGAGGCCGTAATAGTTGTTGTTGATGTTCAACCGCACGTTGGTCGTGCACCCGGCCATGAGGCCGACCTGCCGCATCCAGTGATGGGACAGGCGGTCGTGCATGTACGTCAGGTCCTCGCGCGGCATGTCGAACACCAGCTTGCTGACGCCGTGGAACTTCCCGCTGGGGTTGGTCTGGTTGAACGAGATGCTGAACTGCATCTTCGGGTTCTGGTCGAACATCACCGTCAGCAACCAGGATGACTGCCCGTGCAGCTTGATCGCCGCGTCCGGCACGGTTTCGTCCCCGTAGTGAAGGACGATCGGGTGATAGACGGTGAAGTCCTGACCGCTCTCCAGCGCAGTCAGGTTGTGGAACTCGGCGTTCATCGCCTGCCATTCCGCGTCGCTGATGTCGACGGAGAAGGTCTGCGGCGCGCCTTCGACGAACACGTCTGGGCATCCGTCGGCGACGATCGCCGGTCCGCCGCCGCCCGTTCCGCCCGTTCCCAGCGCGGAGCCGGCACCCCCGCCGCTCGTCGCGCCCTCGCCTGTCAGGCCGGTGCCGGTGCCCGACCCACCACACCCGATGATTCCAACCAGGGCGGCTGCCAAGCCAGCCCGTCGCCACAGTCTAGTCACGTTTGTCATGCTTCGGTCCGCCTGGCGTGGACCTAGCAAGCGAGGTGCCGCCACCCCGAGCGCAACAAACTGGGGCGACGCCGGAATTTTGCGCCGCTCGTTCTGCCCGCAAAAGCGCGATTCGGAAACAGAGTGTCCGCTGACGGTAACGGTCGTGGCGCCAACTGGGCGGCTCAATGCGTGAACGAACCGTGGCCGCAGAGTTGCTAGTTGGTTGGGAGCCATGAGGGCGGGTAAGGTCGACCGGTCGTGCGGGACGTTCATCGTCCTGGTGTTACTGGCTGCCAGCGGTGGCTGCGGGTCAGGTGGCGGGCAGAGCAGCGGAACGGGCGGCACCAGCGGGACCGGCGGGACGGGCAGCATCGGCTCCGTCGGTGGATCGACGGTGGTCGGCATGCCCGTCGATCCCACCGTCGACATTCAGCTGAGCATCAACGAAGTCATGGCGGACAACGTCCTGACGGTGGCGGATGATCATGGAAAGCCGTCGCCTTGGATCGAGCTCTACAACCCGACGGGAGTCGACATCTCCCTCGCGGGGTACGGCCTCACCGACGACTTCGCCAATCCCAAGAAGTCGGTCGTTCCGGCCGGCGTCGGGATTGCGGCGGGCGGGTACCTGGTGCTGTGGGCCGACGGCAACCCGACAGCCGGGCCGACGCACCTGGGGATCCTTCTGTCGCCCAAAGGCGGCTCACTGGCGCTTGCGCGGCCGGACGGAACCTTCATCGACCGCATCACGTACGGCGCGCAGGCGACCGACATGTCGGCCGCGCGCGAGCCAGACGGATCCGACACGTGGGTCACGGCCGAGTGGACCGTCTCGCCCATGGCGGCCAACCCGACGGGCGCCGGGCAGCCGCGCGTCGCGCAAGCAGACACCGACCCGCCGGAGGCGATCGCCGCCGCCGGTGACGTCAGCGACCGCGTGCTGGGGTACGACCTGACGCCGACCTTCGATCTGGAGATCAGCGCCGAGAACATCGCCTCGCTGCGCGCGAGCCCCACGAACTGGGTGCAGGCCACGCTGGTCTTCCAGGGGCGCAGCTATGGGCCGATCGGCGTGAACCTGAAGGGCACCTCGTCGTTCATGACGATCGACCAGAAGCCCGGGTTCCGCGTGAACATCAACAAGTACGCGAAGGGCGCCAAGTTCTTCGGGCTGAAGGAGTTCCTGCTGAACAACATGGCGACGGACCCGTCGATGATTCACGAGCGGCTCGCCTACTGGATGGCGCGACAGGTCGGCGGCGTGCCGGCCTCACGCTGCAACCACTCGTGGGTCACGATGAACGGGCAGCCGCTGGGTCTCTACGCGACGGTCGAGCAGCCGCGCGGCCAGCTGATGGCTTACACGTTCCCGGATCCTTCGGGCGGCGTCTACACGATCAACTACGCCGATTTCGCGCCTGCGTACCTCGGCAACTTCCAGTACGACGACGGCGCCATGGACACCACGCTGATCACCCAGACGTCCAACGCGCTGGCGATGCAGCCGGCCGACACGGCGATCGCCGCCGCCGCCCAGAGCGTCAACCTGCAAGAGTTCACGCGCTTCTGGGCCGTGTGCGTCCTCATCGGGCACTGGGGTGGCTGGCCGTATGCCGCCACCAACGAGCCCGCCGGCGCCAACGCGGAGCTGTACAGCGATCCCACGACGCACCAGCTCTACTTCATTCCGACCGGGATCAACGACGCCCTCTCGACGGCCGACTGGGACTACGTCAACCAGGTCAAGTCGATCCTGGCCCGGACGTGCGCGGCGACCGCGACCTGTTTCCAGCAGTTCGCGACCCAACTGCAGGAGGCGGACGCCAAGGCGATGCAGGTCGGCTGGGCGGCCGAGCAGGCCCGGGTCGTGGCGCAGATCGCGGCCTACGTGGCGATGGACACGAAGAAGCCGTACACCGACGCCGACGTCGCGATGTACCAGATGCAGGCCTACTACTTCATCACCGGACGCGACACGTACATCCAGAAGTACCTCACCCCGCTGGCGGCACCGTAGCCAGGTCAGCGGCCGAAATCCCGACGGCCCGCAGCCATTCGGGCGTGGGGGGAATCAACTTGCGGGCCGTCAGGTCGAACAGCCCGAACACGAACTGGGCGTCACAACAGCTGCGCCCGTCTTCGTCGACCATCTGCTGGGTCATGCGCGCGATCTTGCCCGCGTAGGAGTCCAACCAGCTCTTGATGACGATCGGCTGCCGGTTGCGAAGCTCGCGCTGGAACTTCAGCGTGACCTCCAGGATCACGGGACCGACGCGGCGGCGCACGACCTCGTCCAGGCCGTAACCGTTGTGCGTGACCAGGTCCCAGCGGGCCTCCTCGAACAGGTCCAGGTAACGCGCGTTGTTGACGTGGCCGAACGTGTCCAGGTGCTGCTCGCGGATCAGGACCGGGTATTCGTGGACGGATCCAAGCATCAAAGCCTCCGGAACCCAGCTTAACGCGGCGCCCGGCGCTTGCAGAGCGTAGGCCGACGCCCACATTCAAGCTGATGGGATCAGAAGCGGGGACTTTGGGGGGGACCGCGCCCCGGCCGGCCGTGGGGCCTGTCGGAAGGAGCGCACCGCGCGCGCAGCGCAAGCATCACTGGGGATGGTGGATCGCGCTGGGCGTGATCCTCGCGATCGTCGTCGTGATCCGCCTGATCCTGGACCCGATCGCGGCGCACTACACCCGCAAGGGCCTGAATTCATCCGAGACGATGCGGGGCGACTTCGACCATCTGCACGTGACCGTCTTCCCGCCCGGCTACGAGATCCACCAGCTGAAGATCGACGAGCGTGTCGACAAGGGATGGAAGCACCCGCTGCTCTACGCCGAGCGCGTGAAGACGGGGCTGGACATGAGCAGCCTCCTGCACGGCCGCATCGCCGCGCACGCCCGCATCGACGAGCCGAAGATCATCTTCACCGTTCGCGAGAAGGCCGAGAAGAAGCAGGCGGCCACCGGTGCGCCGGACCTGGCGCCGATGCTGCGCAAGGTGCTGCCGGCGCGGGTCGATCGCATCGACATTCACGACGGGGAGTTCTTGTTCCGTGACCTGGTCATGGACAACCAGCCGGAGATCTGGGTTCACGAGATCGAGGTGGCGGTCGAAAACCTGGCCACCCGCCGCAAGCTGTCAGGCGGTGAGCCCGTCACCATCAGCGCGTCGGCCAAGCTGGGCCGCAGCGGCGACGTCAGCATGTTCGTCTCGGCCAACCCGTTCGCGCGGCCGCTGGCTTTCGCCGGCCAGGTCGAAGAGCGCGGCTGGCGCGTCGCCGAGCTGTACGACCTGGTCCAGCCGGCCACCAAGCTGCAGACACCGAAGGGGACGTTCGACGTCTTCGTCGAGTTCAAGAGCCGGGACGGACGCATCAGCGGCGGCGTCAAACCCGTGCTGAAGAACGTCGAGGTCAAGCCGACCGAGGGCGGCATCGGCAACCGGCTCAAGGCGTGGCTGGCGGACAAGACGCTGAACCTGTTTTCGGACCGCGTGCCGGGCCGCGACGCCGTGGCCACGGTGATCCCGATCGAGGGCAAGCTGGACGCGCCGGACGTCCAGCTGTGGCCGACGATCCTGGGCGTCATCCGCAACTCGTTCGTCGAAGGGATGTCGTCGAGCTTCCGCGACGTCCCGCCCGACAAGGCCGAGAACAAGCAGGGCGTGCTCGATCAAGCCAAGCACGCGCTGTCCAAGGACGCTGGGCCGCCCAAGGCGCAGCCGGCTGGGGGTAAGGGCAAATGACCCTCACCCGCGCGATCGCGCTGGGCGCGCTGCTCGGGTGCCTCGGCTGCGGGCACGCCAAGACCACGGACGCGACGTCGCCGTCCACTCCCGACAAAGCCGAAGAGCGGACGCCGCCGGCCGATCACCCGGACCGGGTCGCTGCGCCGCGCGCCGAACCCGCGCATCACGACAACCCCACCCAGACCTCCGGCATCCCCGTCGCGTCGAGCCCCGAGGGGCTCCTGGCGCCGGGCGCCGAAGCGCAGATCCGGGACAAGCTCGCCGACGGCGGCTACATGGCCAAGAACGACAAGGACGCCTCGCTCGAGAGCGGCCTGCGCAGGTTTCAAAAGGCGCGCGACCTACCCCAGACCGGCATCCCGAACCACGAGACGATCCAGGCGCTGGGCCTCGACCCGAATCGCATCTTCAAGCACATGGACGTGGGCAAGTAGGGCCTCAGGTCCGCCACCCCGTCCTCGTGATCGTCCTCGTCCTCGTCGCCGTACTCGATCTTCGACGGCAGCGTTGGATCGAGGACGAGGACGAGGACGGGGCAGAGAAGGGCTAGCGCCCGACGCCGCGTCGCGTGTCGGCGCCCGTGTGCGTCCAGCTGACGCTGCTCGGGTCGCCCGGCTGCTGCACGGCGGGCGGCGGCAGGCTCGGCAGCGCGGAGGCCAGGCTCATCGCCCCGGCCTGCTCGTCGAGCAGCTTCGGGATCATGTCGTGAATCAGGCCCGCCAGGCGCGGCCCGCGGGCCAGCGTCTCGGCCTGGACAGCCTGGTCGACGTTGGCTTGTTCGCGCGCGACCATGGTGTTCGCGAACTCGACGTCGAACCGATCGGCCGCGCTGCTGGTCAGCCTGGCGGTCGCCAGCGGCCCGTGGGGCAGCGCGCCCGACGCGGTGCGGATCTCCGCGACGTTCATCCCCTCGCGCTCGGCGTATTTCAGCAGCCGGGCGTCGGCCGCCTCGCGCTGGTGAATGACCTTCTCGGCAAAGCGCTTCACCTCGGCGCGGGTCCCGCGTTCCTGCGCGACACGTGCCGCCGCGATCGCGTCCTGGTTCTGCTGGTGGAGCTGGGTCACGATCTCCTGGTCGCGCCCCCCACGCGGATCATTCCGTGTGTCGGCCGCGCCCGCCACGCCCGCCGTCGCGAACACCAGCCCCGCCGCCGCCAATCGCCACCGGCCGAGCCCTCCCAGTTTCCCTACGTTGCGCATGTTCCAACCTCCGCGAAGTTTCTTTTTCAACCTGATTGTCCGCTCGGGGCCGTCAAGATCATGGAACGGCGCACGCCGGAGCCCAACCGCTGCCAGCGCGGCTATAATTTCCGCATGAGCAAATTCAGCGGGACGGTTCGGCGCAGCGATCTCGAGGGTGGGCACTGGCAGCTCGAGGCCGACGACGGCAACACATACGTGCTGGAAGGCGCCACGCGTCCCATCGAGCAGGACGGCGCCAAGGTCGAGGTCGACGGCGCCGTCGACGAAGGCGCGATGGGGATCGCGATGACCGGTCCCATCCTGCGCGTCAAGACCGCGCGCCGCGTTTGAGCCGCCGCGCGCCCGAGCCTCCGGTCGAAGACCTGCTGCGGGCGACGCGGCGATTCGAGACGTGGCTGGGCGGGCTGATGCCGCTGGTTTCAGCCGACCTGCGCGCAAAACACCGGCGCATGCGGGAGCGCCCGTTTCTCTTCCTGCGCGGCACGTTCTATCGGTGGTGCCAGCTGTGGCGCGCGGCCGCCGGCAAGCTGGCGCGCGCGACGCCCGTCATGGCCGTCGGCGACCTGCACCTCGAAAACTACGGGACGTGGCGCGACATCGACGGGCGTCTCATCTGGGGCATCAACGACTTCGACGAGGCGACGCGCCTGCCCTGGACGCAGGACCTGGTGCGGCTCGCGACCAGCGCGCACCTCGCGATCCTGTCGGAGGACGGGCTGATGGTGCGCCGGCGCTCGGCGTGCCAGGCGATCCTGGCGGGCTATCGCGACGCGGTCGACGTCGGCGGGCGTCCGTTCGTGCTCGAGGAAGAGCACGGCTGGCTGCGCCGGTTGGCGACGGGCGAGCTGCGCCACCCGCCGACCTTCTGGGCCAAGATGAACGCGCTGCCCACGGCACGTGACGTCGACCCCACCGCGGCCGCGGCCATCCGGGCCGCCATGCCCGCCCGCGGCCTGCGCATCCGGTTCGCACGGCGGGTGGCGGGGCTGGGCAGCCTGGGCCGACCGCGGTTCGTGGGGATCGCCGAATGGCACGGCGGCGCGGTCGCACGTGAGGCGAAGGCTGTCGCGCCGTCCGCCTGGGACTGGTCCGGCGGGCGCCGTGCGCGGCGGCTCGCCGCGATCAGCACGACCGTGCGCGCCGCAGTGCGGGTGCCCGATCCGACGGTGCGCGTGGCTGGGCGCTGGCTGCTGCGGCGGCTGGCGCCCCATTGCACGCGCATCGACCTGGCCGAGCTCCCGTCGACGCGTGACGAGCAGCGGCTGCTCTACGCGATGGGATTCGAGGCCGCCAACGTCCATCTGGGTACGCCACGCGCCCGCCGCGCCATCGCCCGCGAGCTCGACGCCCGGGGAACCCGCTGGCTCCACGAGACGGCCAGCACCATGACCGAGCAGGTGATCCGCGACTGTCGCGTGTGGCGGAAAAACACGCCGGCCTGAGTCAGTGGTCCAGCACTTCGACCCGGACCTCGATGACGCCTGCCTTGATCATTCCCATGCGGCGGGCGGCCCCTTCGGAGAGATCGATGATCCGCCCGCCGGGGCAACCGCAGCGATCGTTGATGCGCACGGTGACCGACTCCCCGCCGCTGAGGCGCGTGACCCGCACGCGCGTCCCGAACGGCAGCGCCGGGCTGGCGGCCGTCATGGCGCGCGGATCGAAGCGTTCGCCTGAGGCCGTCTTGCGTCCCGCAAAACCGCGGCCGTAATAGCTGGCGCGCCCCTCCTCCACGCGTGGCGTGTGTCGGCGGGCGCCCTCGGCGGTCGCGCAGCCGATGACGACCGCCGCCAGCGCGACTGCCGCGACCACGCGCACGCGCGCGTGGTGGGCGTCAACGTGCGCGTCCGTGACCACCTCCGCCCGCGACTTGCGGGCCGTCTTCCAGGAGTGCCTCTTCGAGGTCGGGCTGCGCGGCGGCCCCGGCGCTCTTGTCGCCGCGGCTTTCGATGGTGCCGATGCCGTACTTTTCCAGCTTGTAGTAAAGCGCGCTGGTCTTGATGCCCAGAAGGCGCGCCGTCTCCGTCTTGACGCCGCCGCTGCGGTCGTACGCGCGCTGAATGAGCTGCCGTTCCAGATCCTCCAGCACATCCGGCAGCGACATCTCGCCGCCGGGCAACGCCAGCGCGTTCTCGGGAATTCCGCCGCGGACCGAACCCGGCAGGGCCCCGACGTCGATGGCGCTTCCCTCCGCGAACACCAGCGCCTGCTCGATCACGTTCTCGAGCTCGCGCACGTTGCCGGGCCAGTTGTAGAGCCCCAGACGCGCCAGCGCCGCGTCGGTGACGCCGCGGGTGGGATCGATGGCCGGGTTCGTACGCGGCGCCAGCTTGGCCACGAAGTGCGCGACCAGGCGCGGGATGTCTTCCTTCCGTTCGCGCAGCGGCGGCACCTCGCACGGCACGACGTGCAGCCGGTAGAACAGATCCTCGCGAAATCGCCCGGCGCTGACCTCGGCGGCGATGTCCCGATGGGTGGCCGAGATGACCCGCACGTCGACCTTGATCGTCTCCTCGCCGCCGACCCGCTCGAACTCGCGCTCTTGCAGGACGCGCAGCAGCTTCAGCTGCAGCCCCGGCGATACGTCGCCGATCTCGTCCAGGAACAAGGTGCCCTTGTCCGCCAGCTCGAACCGGCCCAGCTTGCGTTTGACCGCCCCCGTGAACGCACCGCGCTCGTGTCCGAAGAGCTCGGACTCGAGCAGCGTCTCGGCCAGCGCGCCGCAGTTCACCTTCACGAATGGGCCGCTGGCCCGCTTGGACCGCGCGTGGATGGCGCGCGCGACCAGCTCCTTGCCCGTCCCCGATTCGCCGTGGATGTAGACCGACGCCTCGGTCGGCGCGACCTTCTCGATCAGCGCGAACACCGCCCGCATCGACGGGGTGTCGCCGACGATCTCGGAGAAGGAATAGGCGCGAGCCGCGTCGTCCCGCAGCGCGGCGGTCTCGGCCTCGGCGCGCTCGCGGGCGCGGCGCTCGGCCCGCAGCTCCAGCGCGCGGGCGACCTTCAACCGGACCACCTCCGGCGCGAACGGCTTCTGCAGGAAGTCGAAGGCGCCCAGGCGCATGGCCTCGACCGCTGTCTCGACCGTGCCGAACGCCGTGACGATCATCACCGGGCAGTCGGGGTCGCGTTCCATCACCACCTTGACGACCTCGAGTCCCCCGCGTCCGTCCATCTTCAGGTCGGTGATGACGAAGTCGACGGCGCCCCGCCCCGCCGCGAACTGCCGGAGCCCTTCGTCGCCCGAGGGCGCCAGCACCGCCTCGTGGCCCATGCGGCGCACGGTGGCCCCCAGCCCCTCGCGCATCGTCTCGTTGTCGTCGATGATGAGGACGCGCGCCATCTCGGTTAGCCTACCCCCGTCTCAAAATGACAGCCAAGCCCACCGCCCCGCTCGACCCCCTGCAGCTACTCCGCCCGGCCATTCGGGCGATGCCGGCCTACACGCCCGGTGAGCAGATTGCGGACCTCACCAAGCTAAACACGAATGAAGGCGCACATCCACCGTCGCCGCGCGTGATGGCGACCCTGGCCGCCATCGCCGACGATGCCCTGCGCCTTTATCCCGACCCGATCAGCCGCAAGCTGCGCCAGACCGCCGCGGCGCGGTTTGGCGTCTCCGCGGCGCAGGTGCTGGCCGGCAACGGGTCCGACGATTGCCTGACCATCCTCTACCGCGCGTTCCTGGAGCCGGGTGAGCGCGTGGTCTGCCCGTGGCCCACGTACGGGCTCTACGACACGCTCGCGTCGTTGCAGGGGGCCGAGCTGGTCCGGCTCCCATTCGTCGTCGAGGGACGGCAGCTGCGGCTGCCGCCGGACCTGGCGCGGCAGCAAGCGAAGATGATCATCCTCGCCAATCCGAACAACCCGACGTCGACGCTGGTGCCGGTCGCGGCGCTGCGGGCACTTTGCGCCGAGGCGCGCGACGCCATCGTCGTCATCGACGAGGCGTACGTCGACTTCGCGCTGGCCGCCGGGATCGACGCCAGCATGCTGCCGTACCTGGACGCTCACCCCAACCTGGTCGTGCTGCGCACGCTGTCGAAGAGTTACAGCCTCGCCGGTGCGCGGCTGGGGCTGCTGTTCGCGTCGGCGCCGCTCGTCGAGGCGTTGATGAAGGTGAAGGACAGCTACAACGTGAACGTCATCAGCCAGGCGCTGGGCGTCGCGGCCCTGGAAGATGGCGCCTATTACGACGAATCCGTCCGCCAGACGATCGCCGAGCGCGCCCGCCTCGAGACTGCGTTGACCGCCATGGGTCTCACCTACCCCGAGCCCGCCGCCAACTTCCTGCTCGTCGAATTCGGAGAGCGCGCACGCGCGCTTTACGACGCTCTCAAGGGCGAAGGATTACTCGTCCGCTGGTGGCCCGCGCCAGAATTGCGAACAAAACTGAGAGTCACGGTGGGCAAGCCCGCCGAAAATGACAGAGTTA
Organism: Polyangia bacterium; assembly: GCA_045802645.1. Classification (GTDB taxonomy): domain Bacteria; phylum Myxococcota_A; class Polyangia; order Fen-1088; family Fen-1088; genus JADGRB01. The sequence continues at coordinate 25,052 of JBJMQQ010000084.1, read as the reverse complement.
TCGCTGCGTTGCGCAAGCACCTGTGAGGTATCGCGAAGTTACATACAATTTTCCGAGCGGAGATCACATCTCGACCGTTTTTAAAGTAGTGTGTCTAGTCGACACACATGACTACATCGCACACATTGCAGCAGATGGGGATGGGACTCGTGGGGTTGGCGCTCTTTGCGGGCGGCTGCGCTACGGCTACGGACGTTCGCGGCAGCGCGCGCGTCACGGGGCCAGGACCGGCTCTTCTGGTGACCGGTCCGATCGAGATCCTTCACGTGAACGTCGACCAGAAGGCGGCGGCGCGGTTCTGGCGCGCGGACGCCGCGACCGGCGATTGCCGAACGGCAGCGCCGCTCGCCTGGACGGGCGAGACCGACCTCACCTTGCGCGCGGGCGAGGCCGTCTGCGTGCAGGTGACCGGAGACGCGCGCGTCTCCTGGCACGCGCGCACGCTGCCGGCGACGGCGCAGCTCGCGACCGGCCCGCGCCCAGTGCCTGCGCTCGCCGCTAGATAGCCGCGCAGCGGTCCAGCGTCACCGACTCCAGGTCGCCGTCGATGTCTACATCGGCGGTGCCGCAGCCGGTGAGCGTGACCGTGGCCGACTTGCCGTCGGCGTGACCGCCCGAGACCTTCCCCGTCAGCTTGCCTGCGACCGCACAGTTGCAGGTTGGCTTCCAGGTCAGATCCTCGGGCGTCAGCGCGACGGAGTAGCCGGCCAGGCGATGGCTGACCAGCAGCGTGCCCGCCGCGATGGCGAAATCGTTGCGTGACGTCCCTGTGATCGACAGGGGGGTGGTGGTCTGCGTTCCGATGTCGAACAGGCTGTTGCCGCGCGGCCCCTTCAGGACCCGTTCCATGCCCGGCACGGCGAACTCGAAACCGCTGGCGGTGCGGGTCAGGATCTGCCCGCCGCCCGGCGACGTGACGGTCAGCGTCCCGCCGTAAGGGCCCGTCACGGTGAATTCGGCCGTCCGATTGACGCTCGCACCCGTCGCCGCCAGCGAGCACCCGCCGGTGTCACTGAACGTCAGCGTGACGCTGCCATCGATGGTCGCCGGACCAAACGTACAGGCCGCCAGCGTCTCCGTGCGGACGCCGCCGGTGCAGGCCGAAAACGTGAACGGATAACAGGCGGCCTTCTGGGCAGTGGCCGACAGCGTCGCGCTCGGGGTGGGGCCGTTGGCTGCGTCGTCCGCGCTGGCCATCACCTCACCAACAGCGGCCCCGATCTGCCCCTGGTCGTCGATGCCTTTGCGGCAACCGGCTGCCGGAACCAGAACCGCCGCCATCAGAACGCTGATCTTCAACCTGGACATGCGTGTTCCCCCACATCGGGAGAACCAAGCCGCATCCTGACCAGAGGCGGTCACAAGGTGCAGCGAAGCGGCGGGTTGAGAAGACGTCGGAGTGTGTGTCCCCTCCGCGCGCAGTTCCGCAGCGGTCTACGGCGCGTGCCGAGCAGATCCGGGCTCGACCCGCGAGGACCTGTTTGAGCACGGAGGGGACACGTCCCCTCAACCACAAGCGAGCGGAACCCGAACCAGCGCCCCGCCCGCCCGCCCCGGCTAGAACTCGAACTTGCCGAACGACCCGAGCTCTTTGAACGCCTGCACGAGGCGCCCGGTGATGCCCTTTTCGCCCAGGTGCAGCCACCCGCGCGGGTCGATGTACTTCTTGTTCGGCTTGTCGGCCCCTTCGGGGTTGCCGATCTGCGCGTTCAGGTACGCGCCCTTTTCGTCCATGAACTTCTTGATGGGGTGCGTGAACGCCCACTGGGTGTCGGTGTCGATGTTCATCTTCACGACGCCGTACGAGACCGCCTCGCTGATCTCCTCGGCCGACGAGCCCGAGCCGCCGTGGAACACGAAGTTCACCGGGTGCGGGCCGGTCTTGCGCTGCTCTTGAATGTACTTCTGCGAGTCGCGCAGGATCGTCGGCTTCAGCTTCACGTTACCCGCCGCGTAGACGCCATGCGTGTTGCCGAAGGCGGCCGCCACGGTGAAGCTGCCGATCGGGTTGAGGACGTCGTACGCTTTCAGCACGTCTTCCGGCTGCGTGTAGAGCTTCGAGTGCTCGACGCCCGAGTTGTCGACGCCGTCTTCCTCCCCGCCGGTGATGCCGAGCTCGATCTCCAGCGTGGCGTTGATCTTGGCCAACCGCTTGAGGGTGCGCGCGCTGATCTCGATGTTCTCGGCCAGCGGCTCCTCGGACAGGTCCAGCATGTGCGAGCTGAAGAGCGGCTCGCCGTGGCGCGCGAAGTACTCTTCGCTGGCCGCGATCACGCCGTCGACCCACGGCAGGATCTTCTTGGCACAGTGATCGGTGTGCAGCACGACCGGCACGCCGTACACCTTGGCCAGCGTCCGCACGTGCAGCGCGCCCGCGATCGAACCCGCGATCGACGCCTGCTGCGCGCTGTTGTCCAGGGTCTTGCCGCCGTAGAACTGCGCGCCGGTGTGCGACAGCTGCACGATCACCGGGGCCTTGGCCTCCTTGGCGGCCGCCAGCGCGGCGTTCGCGGAGTTGGACCCGATCACGTTCACCGCCGGGAGGGCGGCCTGAGCGGTCTTGCAATAGGCGAACAGCTCTTTGAGAGCGTCGCCCGTGATGACTCCTGGTTTCAGCTTCAAACTGGCCATAGGCGCGGGAGTATAGGGCGTCCGCCGGGCTTTTCGATCGGATTTCCGTGCCGGCCCGCCGGGTTTACCCGCCGCGGACCGCCCGGAAATGGAGCAACGGCGCCAGCAGCCGGTGCAGGTCCAGCGGGGCCACCCCACGGCGCGGCGCATGGCGGGACGGGCGGGCCGGCTGGACCACGACGGAATCGGTCGACACCTGGCCCGGCGCGTAGAAGAAGTCCGAGGGGAACACACCGGCCGGCAACTCCTTGGTGACATCCGTGCTAGCCAGCAGCGACGCCCGGGCGCTCGCGACCGTGAACGGCGTGGGGGCGCTGCGCGAGCCGAACCACGCGGTCAGCGGTGCGGCGAAGCTGGTGCCGTCGGCCGGCAGCAGCCACCCGCCGGCGTACATCGTCACGATCGCCTGCCCGGGCGCGAACAGGTCGACGCACGCCCCGAAGTTCGAGAAGGTGTTCTGCACCCCGTTGGCCGGGTTGTAGCTGCCCACCTGGAGCGTCGTCGGGTCACCCGGGTTGCAGTCCAGCGCGTCGGCCCCCGTGTTGATGTTGGCGCCGTCGTTGCCGGCTGCCCTGATCGTGAGCACGGCCGGCCCGGTCAGGGTGGCGGCGTGGGCCGCGTCGATGGCGGTGATCACCGCGAAGTACCGCGACAGATCGATCGAATGCGGGCACTGCTGAGTCTCCTGCATCTGCTCCAGCACGGTGCGCGCGGTGGCGCCGAAGCTCTCGTTCACGAACCCGACGTCGTGCGCCGTCATCGCCCTGGCGAAGTCGGCGTCCAGCGTGGCGGGTTGGGCCGCAGCCGCGGCGAACACGCCGGGGTCGCTCAGCAGGTCGGTGACCTGGTTGATCTCGCTCTGGTCGAAGCAGGTGAACCCGGCCTGGACCTCCGACTCCGACATCAACTTGCGCTCGACCAGCACCAGCCGCACGGTCTCGTTCTGGTGGGCAACGGTCGTCGAGGTGGCGGTCCCGTGATAGCTGAACGTCCCCAGCTCCTTCTCGACCACGGTCACGATTGCCGAGCTTTCGGTGGCGGTGAAGGCGGCGCCGGTCTTCTGGTTCGCGCGGATCATCGCGTTCCAGCGCGCCTTGTACTGCGCGATCTGTCCCATTGGATCTGACTTCGACGAGATCCCCGTCGTCAGGTGGCAACTGTCGTCCGTCTGGGCGAACGAGGCGATGAGCTGTTGCTTGAGCGAATCGAACTTCGCGCCTGAATCCACGGCGCCACCGTCGGGCACCAGCGACCCGCCGCCGCCGGTGTTGTCGGCGCAGGTCTCGGTGTACGTGCCGGCGACCTTGCCCTGCAGCTCCGGGACGGAGACGTCGATCCCTTCGTCGACGACCATGACGTTTTGCTGCTGTTGCTTGCTGGCGGGCACGAGCCCGGTGCCGCCACCGCCGCAGCCGACCAGCAAGGCCACCGCCAGAACACTGCCGTACGCCCTCTTCTTCGCCGTCATCGTCGTCGCCTCCATTTGCCTCACGGGACCTCCACGAATGTGCGGTTGCTCTCCGGCGCGAAGTGCTCCCGATTGGGGACCGCGAACCGGCGCAACCGCGCGAACCCGCCGGGCGTCGCCGCCCCGAACACCAGCACGAACTTGCTGGGCGCCGCCGCATCCGCGACCTGCGCGCGGAAGGCGCGATCACCGAGTGGGATCGGCGCTGTCGTGACCGCCGGCGCCAGCGCGTTGAACGACGCCGCCCCGACCAGCACCAGGTCGAAGCGCGCCCGCTCTGCAGCGGTGACGTCCCGGTCCGCCTTGACGGTGAACCGGGCGGCCACCATCGGTCCCCAGTCGGCCAGGGCCTGCGCCAGCGCGCGTGCTGCGGCGACCGCGGCAGCCGCGCCGTGCGTGCCGTAGACATACAGATGCGGGTGCTGCCGCGGAACGCTCTTGCCGAAAAGGCCCGGGACGGCCTGCCCGGGCGGCGGCGGCGACAACGGCGCCTTGGGCGCGGCGGGATCCCGGCGAACGCCGGCCAGCTTGCGCAGAAGCGCCGCGTCCTTGTAGGCCGGGATCCAGGCGTCGTGCTTCACGCCCGGGTATTCGGTGTAGCTGACGTTCTTGCCCAGCCAGCCCAGCGCACGGTAGCGAGCGGCCATCCTCCGCGAATCTTCGACGGGCACCGTCGGGTCGTCGCTGCCGTGGAAGATCATCACCTGCATGTGCGCGGCGTTCTCGGCGATGGCGGGCGGCGACAGCGCCTGCAGCCGCGCGATGTCGTAGAACGGCAGCTCGGACGGCGGGATCGTCCACACGAAGTCGCTCATCGCGCAGACCGGCGCCAGCGCCGCGAACATCTCCGGGTGGCGCAGGCCGATCGCCCACGTGCCGCCGCCCCCCATCGACAACCCTGTCAGCGTCATGCGCTCGGGATCGATGTTATAGGCCCGCCGGACATCCGCGATGACGCGCATCACGTCGTCTCCGCCGAGCCCGTCGTAACCCATCAGCTCGCCGCGGCCGAATGGCGAGACGACCAGGGCCGGGACGTCGGGCAGCGGCAGCGGGTTGCGCGCCGCCTCGGCGTCCGTCTCGCCGGGTCGATTGTCGAGGCCGAACACGCGCCGCAGGTTGTGCAGCGGGTTCGAGTAGGCGCCGTGCAGCGCCACGATCAGCGGCCATCGCTTCGCCGGATCGAAGTTCCGCGGCACGTAGAGGGCGTACGGCTGCAACGTTCCGTCCCAGTCGGCCCGGTATGCCTTCACCATCACGCCGGTCGCGTTCCGGTACGGGTCCTGACCGGCGGCGACGCGGTCGGCGTAGGCCCGGGCCGTCTTCAACGTGTCGCGAACGAACGCCTCGTCGCGGTCCTTGAGGGTGACGTTCGCGCGCCGCAGATCGGCGTCCTCGACCAGCCGCTCGATCGACGGGAGCGTCACCTCCCGCAGCACGTCCGACTTGTCCGCCGCGACACGGGCGCGCGCGATCGCGCTGACGGCGTCGCTCCGCAGGCGGCCGACGTCGGCCGAGGGCGGCGCGGCGCCCAGGGCCAGCGCGGCCGAGAGCGTCACCGCGGCCATCATCACGGGCGCGACCGTCCGGATCATCGGTGTGGGTGGAAGAACGAGGTGCGCTTGGGCGGCGGCCGCTTCCTCAGCGACACCGCGATCTTGCGGTCGCTCGTTCCGCGCACCGCCACCCGGCGGGTCGTGCTCTCGTATCCAGCCTTGATGAAGGCGATCTCGTAGACGTTGCCGGTTCGAAAGTGGATGTTGAGCGGCGTCCGCCCCAGCACGCGCGACGTGGTCCGCACGACGGCGCCGCTGGGCGCGCTGGTGATGTGCAGGATCGCCGTCTCGGGTCGGGCGGGTGCCCGCCTGGCGGCCGCGCGATCGCGCCCGGGCTCCTCGGCCCCGCCTTCGCCGATGACCGCGTTCTCGGCGTTGGGGACCGCCGTCCGCAGCAGCGCCTCCTCGTCCGGCTCGTCGTCGTCGGCAGCGGGAGGGGCGGCCGGCTCGTGCGGCGGAGGCGGCGGCTCGGCGGCCGCGACGTGCGCGTCGGGAGGCGTGGCGGCCACGGGGGCCGCGGCGTCCACCACCGCCACCGCTTTTGGAGGCGGCGGCGCGACGGGCGGAGGCACGACGGCGGGCGCTGTCGGCGCGGGAGGCGCGGGCGCAGGGGCGATGGTGGGGACCGGCGCGGGCAGCTCGCCGCGCACGCCGTCGCCGCCACCCAATCCCAGCGACCGCAGCACGCCCCGGCTCTCGCTCCACCCCAGCAGATACCGGATGCCGACCATGGCCGCGACGGCGAAGACCACGCCGAACCAGAAGCCGCCGCCCTTGCGACGCCCGGCGCCGGTCCGGCCCGGCTTGGCGATCTCGGCGGTGTTCCCGCTGCGCGCCACCTCCGGCGGAGGCGTCGGCGGCCCCAGGCGCTCGGGCGCCGGCGAGTGGCCGCGCTTCCACTCCGTCGGATCCGGCTCGCTGAGGTCGACCAGCTCGAATGAGGTCCCGATGGACAGGTCCGTCGCCGTCGCGTCCATCCCGGCGCCGACGGGCTGCCGCCCGATGGACGGCGCGCCGTCGCGCTGACCCAGCTGCTCGAGCCACGACTTCAGCTCGGTCTGCCCCGCCGAGTGGAACTCGGTGCGCAGCACCCGTTCGATCTCGATCAGCATGTCGGTGGCGGTCTGGTACCGGTCGGCGGGCGACAGCCGCATCGCGCGCTGGATGATCGTCGCCACCGAATCGCCGACGGTCTCCTTGACCTTCTGGGGCGGCGGAAAATCAGCCTTTTGGACCCGCAGCAGCGATTCGAGGTCGTTGGCCGCCTCGAACGGCAGGTGGTCGGTGACCATCCGATACAGCATGGACCCGACCGAGAAGATGTCGGACCGCCGGTCGACCGCCCCGCCCTGCGCCTGCTCGGGGGACATGTACGCGACCTTGCCCTTGATGACGCCGGCGGCAGTCTGCTCGCGCTTGCGCTGCGCCTTGGCGATGCCGAAGTCGGCCAGCTTCACCTCGCCCTCGGCGCTGACCAGCACGTTGTTGGGGCTGATGTCGCGGTGGACGATCCCCAACGGCTTGCCGTCGCGGGTCTGGCCGTGCGCATAAGCCAAAGCCCGACACACCACGGCCCCGACGTACAACGCCAGCGCCGACGGCCAGACCAGCCCGGCGGCGTGCGCCCGCTGCAGGATCTTCTCGAGGTCCCAGCCGTCGACCAGCTCCAGGGCCAGAAAATATCGGCCGCTCGCGACGCCCAAATCCAGCACTTGCACGATGTTGCCGTGCTGCAGGCTCATCGAGATGTGAGCCTCGTCGAGCAACATATTGCGGAACTGAGGATCGGCCGAATATTGCGTCAGGATGCGCTTCAGGACGACGGGCTTCTCGAACCCTTCGGCACCGTGCTGAACCGCCAGGAAGATCTCGGCCATTCCCCCGTCGGCCAGCTTGCCGCGGATGGTGTATCGCCCGTGGGAGGCCATGCGCGGCTGGTAAGGTATCATTCCCCGATGCTGAAGCTCTACGCACGCCTCGCGACTCGCGCTGTTCGCCTGGCCGTGCGCGGCTGGCCAGCCGGCGTGGCCCTGCTGGTGTACGCGACCGTGCTTCAGGTCGCGCGCGGGCTGCTGGCCCAGTTTGGCATCGCCGGCGGGTTCCTGGTGGGCTTCGTGGTCGCCTTCCTCATCTCCAGCTACCTGCATCTTCTTTCCCTGGCCGTCGCCGACCAGCGGATCCGCCTGACCGACGTCCGCGAAAGCTTCGGCGCACGGTTCTGGGACGTGGTCAGCGTTCTCTTCGCGCTGTGGGTGATCCAGCTCGGGGTCGAGCTGGTGACCAACAGCGCGGGCGACCGCGGGCGCATCATCTCGGTGCTGGTCGGCTTGACGATGGTGGTCTTCTTCAACGCCGTGCCGGAGCTCATCTACCTGGCGCGCGGGCAGTTCCGTTCGTTCGCGCTCTTGATGGAGTCGGGGCGGTTCATCTCGGCGCACTGGCCTGAATGGCTGGGCCCGACCGCGCTAATCGCCGCCGTGCTGCTGGCCCCCTTCGGTCTGATCCAGCACGGCACGGTTGCCGAGCGCTTGCTGAACATGCAATCCCTCTTCTCGTTGGACGGCCTCGTGCTGGTGATCCTGGCGATGCCGCTGTGGCTCAAACCAATCATGCTGCTGTTTCTCACGTGGGCGATGGTGTTCCGGGGGCTGCTGTTTGCCGCGCTGGCCTCCGGCACCGCCCGGAAGCGTCCATGGCCCTAGAAAACGACACCGACCGCTTCGGCATCGTCGCCGGTTATCGCGACGCCACCGGCAAAGAGCACCAGACGTCCGACCAGACGCGGGCCGCCCTGCGTGCCGCGATGCACGCCGATCCGCGGGCGGAGGCGCCCGACGACGACGGCGGCCGGGCCGTGCGCGTCGTGCTGCCCGGCAGCGACCGGCGCCTGCCGGGACGCGCCGATCTGGTGCTCGAGGACGGCACGTTGCGCCCGTGCGACGGGGAGCTTCCCGCCGACCTGCCGTTCGGGTACCACCGCATGTACCCGTCGTCCGCCAGCGAGACGCTGCTGATCGTCAGCCCCGGCCGCTGCTACCTGCCGGATGATCTGAAGACCTGGGGGTTTGCCGCCCAGCTCTATGCGACACGTTCGCGCGACAGCTGGGGGATCGGGGATCTCGCGGACCTGGCCCGCCTCGGCCGCTTCACGCGGCGCCTCGGGGCCGGCGTCATGATGATCAACCCGCTGACGGCGCCCACGCCGGTGCCGCCGATCGAGCCCAGCCCGTACTACCCGTCGAGCCGCCGGTTCGTGAATCCGCTGTATCTGCGCGTCGAGGACGTCCCGGGTTGGCAGAACCTGGACGCCGGTTACCGCGAGCGCGTCGGGCAGGCCGGCCGGGCGCTGAACGAAGAGCGGCGCATCGACCGCACCGCCATCTTCAAGCTGAAGATGGAAGCGCTGGAGGCGATCTTCGCGACCTTCCCCGGCGAGACCGGCTTCGATTGGTACCGGGGCGGACAAGGCCAGGCGCTGATCGACTTCGCCACGTACTGCGCCATCGCCGAGAAGCATGGCAAGGACTGGCGGGCCTGGCCGACCCCGCTGCGCCGCCCGGACAGCCCCGACGTGGCGGCGTTCCGCGCCGAGAACGCGCGGCGGGTCGACTTTCACGCCTGGCTGCAGTGGCGCCTGGACACGCAGATGGCGCGGGCCACCGACGTGATCCCGCTGGTGAACGACCTGCCCATCGGGCTGGACGTCGCCGGCGCCGACGCCTGGTGCTGGCAAGATCTGATGGCGCGCGACGTCTCCGTGGGCGCGCCCCCGGACGAGTTCAACGCCGCCGGCCAGGACTGGGGGCTGACGCCGTTCGTGCCGCACCGGCTGCGGGCGGCGCGGTACCAGCCCTTCATCGAGACCATCCGGGCGATGATCCGCCACGCGGGCGGGCTGCGCATCGACCACGTGATGGGCCTCTTCCGGCTGTTCTGGATCCCGCGCGCGCTCGGAACCAAGGGCGGCAGCTACGTCCGGACGCGCGCCGACGAGCTGATGGGGATCGTCGCGCTGGAGAGCCTGCGCGCCAAGGCGTTCATCGTCGGTGAGGATCTGGGGACGGTCGAGCCCGGCGTGCGCGAGAAGCTGGCCGACCACCGGATGCTGTCGTACCGGCTGCTCTACTTCGAGCCCCACGATCCGCCGGCCTACCCCGAGCTGGCGCTGTCCAGCGTGACCACCCACGACCTGCCGACGATCGCGGGCCTCTGGACCGGGTTCGACGCGGCTGCGCAAAAGGGGATCGGGATCGACCCGAACGAGGCGGGCATGAAGTCCCTGCGCGACAAGCTGCAACGGCTGGGCGACCTCGACGAAGACGCCGACGTCGAGACCGCGACGGAGGCGACCTATCGCGCGCTGGCCAAGGCCCCGTCGCGCGTGCTGCTGGCCACCCTCGACGACGCGCTGGCCGTGCCCGAGCGCCCCAACCTTCCCGGAACGGTCGACCAGTGGCCCAACTGGTCCTGGGCGCTGCCTCTGCCCCTGGAAGAGATCGAACAGCACCCGCTGCCCGAACGCATTGCGCGGGCGATGGATCGCCGTTGATCGCGGGAAGTTTCGGCTATCATCCGCCGCCGTGAACCTGGACGAGCCTGTTGAGATCGCCGACTTCGACCCCCGCCTGGCCCACGCGTACCGCGGCGAACGCGACCGCCTGCGCCTGGGCCTCGCCACCGCGTCGCTGAAGTTCGAGCACATCGGCTCGACCGCCGTCCCCGGCCTGGCCGGCAAGCGGATCGTGGACCTGATGCTGGGCGCCTCGCCCCCGGTCTGGGCCGCGCGCGAGGAGCTGCGCCCGCGCCTGATCGCCCTTGGCTACGAAGACCTGGGTGAAGCCGGCGTGCCCGGCCGCCTGTACTTTCGCCGGCGGACCGCGCTGCGCGCCTTCAACGTCGCGCTGGTCGAAGAGGGCGGCGAACAGTGGCGCGCCAACCTCGCGTTCCGCGATTACCTGCGCACCCACCCGGACGAAGCCGCCGCGTACGCGAACGCCAAACGCGAAGCCCTCGCGGCGGGCGCCGGCACGCTGCTGGCGTATTCGGCAGCCAAGGCCGGCACGATCGACGGGATCCTGAAGAAGGCGCTGGCCCGCTAGCGCGGCGCCAGCGTCGCCAGCTCCTGCCGGAGCAGAGCCTCGTCGTGGCGCATGCCCAGCTCCGAGGCGATGTCGAGCCCGCGCTGCCAGATCGCCAGAGCGGCTTGCGGCTTCCGCGTCGACAGCGCCCGTCCCTGCCACAGAGCCAGCCGCGGTCGTCCGATCGGGAATACGCGGCAGTAGCGGTCCAACGCCGCCAGCGTCCGGCGCGCGAACTCAGCGTCGACGGACACGGCGGCCAGGGATGAGTACCCTTCGAGCAAGGCGTGGCCGGAGGGACGGCGCGGCTTCTCGAGCTCGGCCAGTGCCTCCTCGCACAGCGCGAGACCCTCGGCGCGACGGTCGAGCGCGATCAGGGTGGCGCCGAGGTCGCACAGGACGGGCATCAACTCGTACGTCGGCCGCAGCTCCCGCCGTTGCCCGGCGGCCTCGGCGAACAGGGTCCGAGCCTCCTGCAGCGCGTCCTGAGCCGCTGCCCATTCACCCCGGCGCATCTGACCCAATGCCCGAAAGCGCGCGGCCCACGATTGATGCTGCGGGTTTCGGGCCGTGCGCGCCGCCTCCATCAATTGCGTGGCGAACGAATCGGCTTCGACGTGGTCGCCCTGATAATGATGCGTCCAGAAGCGAAGCGCCGTGGCGTTGCCCCAGTTCCCCGCGTCGCCGACCCGCAACGCGATCTCCTGGCAACGTGCCGCATGAAACTGGGCGCGCTCCCAGTCGCCCTGGCCCACCATGAACAGTGCCGCGACCACGTGTGAAAACGTGAGCCCGGCGGTCTGGCCAATCTGCGCCGCCATCCCGGTCGCCGCCTCCAGGTACCGGCGCCCGGCGCGCGCGAACCCGATGATGCCGAGGCAGGTCGCCATCGAAGCCAGAGCATCCACCAGCTCCGGCGAGCGTCCCAGGCGCGACGCGTGCCGGAGCGCGCTGATCGTGCTGTAGGCCGTCTGCAACACGTTCCCGGTGAAGTATCCGGCGACCGCGAGCTGCCGATGGATCTTGGACAGCTCGCGCGAGCGCTCGCCATCCTTGTGCGACGGCCAGACCTCCAGTGACCGGGGCCCCACGATCGCGCGCCAGATGATTGATCCCCCGATCACCACACCCGCCCCGACTCTGGGCGGCGTCGAGCGGCAGCCCGCACGAACCAGGGCGGCCTCCGCCTCCGACTGCCGGACCGCCCGATCGCCGACGGCGCCCGCCACTTCGGCCTTCAAGCGATGCCAGCGCACACGTGGATCGAAGGTTCCGCGTCTCCCCTCTTCCGGCGGCTTCGACTGCAGGCACAGATCCAGCAGGCGCATCGCCTCGCGATAGGCGCCCTGACGATTCGCGCGACCCGCGGCCGCCTCGGCGTAGCGGACGGTCGGGTGGTATTCGCCGGCCCGGCTGAAATGGTGGGCCAGCGTGATCAATTGCTCGTCGGACAGCGCGGGGACGGTCTCGGTGTCACTCTCGAGCGCGGTCCCCACGCGACGATGCAGCTCCCTTCGGTGGCCAAGCGGAATCGTCTCGTAGCAGGTCGACTGCAACAGCGCGTGCGCAAACCGGTAGCTCTCGGGCTGGGTCGCGTCGGACTCGATGATCCCGCGCCGGCAAGCCGTCTCCAGCGCGCGCCTCACGTCGAGCGCTGCCGATTTGCCCACCAGCACCGCCTCGACCAAGCCCGCGCTGAAACGCTCTCCGACCACGCTGGCGATCTTCAGCACGCGGTTGTCCGGGGCCGACAGACCGTCGAAGCTCTTGACCAGGACGCCCTGCACCGGATCGGGAGCCGCCAGCAGGTCGGCGACACCGTCGGGCAAGCTCTCGATCAGACCCGTCGCGGAGGCGCCCAGCGCGCGGCGCAAGTTGTGAAGGTAAGCGCGAACGTAAAGCGCCACACCGCGCGCCTTGACCTGGATTTGCTCGGCCAATTGCGGCGACAGCTCCAGGTTGGAGGTGACGCGCGCCATCTCCGCCACCACGTCCGCGGCGACGGGCTGCAACTGGATGCGAACCGTCGCCTGCCGGGCGATGAGGCCGCCGGAGTCGTCGGTGTCCGGGCGTGCCGTCGCCACGAACAGGACGCGAGACAGGCGCGCCGCGACGCCGAACAGCGCGATCGAGGCCGAGTCCATGAGATGCACGTCCTCGAACGCCAGGACGTGCGGTCCCTGGATGCGCCGCTCGAGTAACGCCAGCAGGACGTCGCGCGTGTGGCGGGCCCGATCCTCGCCGGTCATGTCCGAGGTCAGCGAAGTCTCCGAAAAGTCCACCGGGAGCACCACGTTCAGCAGCGGCGCCTCCAGCGGGTCCCGCCCCGACTGGACCAGCAGGTCGACGAGCCGACTGTTGAGCGCGGCCGGATCCTCGTTCATCAAGTCGCCGAAGAAGCGCCGGAAGATCGCGCGCCACGCGAAGTACGGGACCCGCCGTTCGGCGTCCAGCGCCTGCGCCACGGTGATCTCGACGCCGCGCGCGGACGCCCGCCGCTGGAGCTCGCGCAAGAGCACGGACTTGCCCATCCCCGCCACCCCTTCGATGACGCAGAGGCCCCCCTTGCCGCTCGGCAAGTCGTCGAGGAGCGCCTCGAAGAGCGTGATCTCCGCGTGGCGGCCGACCACCTGCGACGGTGGCTCGACGTCGGGTTCAGGGTCGACGCGGCAGACCGGTGCGCTATCCACCATCCCCTTCAGCAGGACTTCTCCCAGCCGGTGCACGCGCAGGCCGCGCGCATCTTCAGGAAGGTCTGCCGCGTGCACCAGCAGCCCCTCCCCGCCTTGCTCCATCAGGCGGGCCGCCATGACCATCGGGGTCCCGAGCGCGATGATCTCGCGTCGCCGATCGCTGCCCAACGCGCCACACAAGGCTGCGCCGCTCGCAAACCCGGCGGTAGCCCGGAAGCCCTGTCGTCGCAGGCGCGTCACCAGCGCTGCCGCCAACCGCAACCCGGCGCTCTGATCGCGCGGATGCGCGCTCAAAGGCTCTCCGGCCACCCAGACGAGCGTCAGCCCCCGATCGTCGATGACCGCCCGTCCTGTCACGGAGGCGGAGTCCAGCGTCTCCTGGGTGACCGACAGGACGCCGCGAAACGCCGCCGGCCCGCCGGGCAGCGACTCGTCCAGGTCGGGCAGCCTCAAGAACAAGCTGTCGATGCGCCGCCACTCGGCCGCCCACTCCGCGTCCTCCGCCTCGGCCCGCTGCTCGACGGCGGGCGGCAACAAATCCAGGTGGGCGGTGGTCGGAATCCGCGCCGGCCCGTCGGCGACGTCGCCGGCCGGCGGCCGCGAATGGCGCCCCATCCGGGTCAGCGCCTGCAGGGCCGTCCCCGCCGCCGCCAGCCGGCCCGGTCCCGCGGTTCGAAGCGCGGCGAACGCCGCCCGAACGGCGGGCCCTCCGAAGAGCAGGTTCCATCGACCGGACCAGCCCCCGGTGCGGGCCGCCCACAGCTCGCCGCCGCCGAGGCCGACGTGAAAGCGCACGGGCACCTCGCCCCCGCGGTCGTGCGTGACGGCCAGCCGGTGCCCGAGTAGCCGGCGTGCGCACGTGACCGCCAGGGCGGCCGCGTCGAGATTGCCGTCCCCCTCTGGCCAGTAGCAGACCAGCGCATCGCCCGCGAAGTAGACGACCTCGCCCCCGTACGCGTCGACCAGCTCCAGCGCCGAAGCGAAGGCGCGCCCCAGCACCTGCCAGAGCCCCTCGAGGCCGTCCTTTCCCGAACGGGAGAACGTCTCCAGCAAGGTCGCGTAATCGGAGATGTCGGCCACCATCGCCGTCCCCCGGAATCGCACGGACGCCTCGGGCTTCGGGCCCAGCTGTTCAATCAGGCGGAGCGGGACATAGGCCTGCGTCCGCGCGACATCGCCCGGATCGCGGGAGGTCTTGGTGGTCGACGGCGGCTCTGACATCCGGCAAATCTCCTACACGTCTGGCGGTCGCTTCAGCGCGTCGATGAGGTACGGGAAGACCTGCCCCGGCTCATGTGCACGGCGGCTCCACCACAGGTCGACGTGGCCATAGTCTTCGAACACGCGCTTGCGGATGTTGCGCGCGCCGCTGCCGAGCTCGCGATGCAGCCACTCGTGCATCCGATCGATCGAATCGCGGTGCCAGACCTGGTTCTCGGTACCCGTGATGAGGGTGAGGGGCAGCCCCCGAAACGGCTCCGGATTGAGAAGCTGTCGCGGATCGGTGCTGTCCCACGCGCCGGCCCATCCCCTGCGGCAGTTGTCGATGACGTGGCGGTACAGGCCGACCGGCATCGCACCGAACTGCTGTCGCAAGAGCTCGGGCGAGCCGTGGATGTCCTGCATGTCATCCGCCCGATAGTCGCCGCCGTACATGAACCAGAGTCGATTGCACAGGTCGATCCCGCAGCCATGCTGGAAAATCGTCTCCAGCCACATGTTGTACATGTCCTTGAACGCAACCGGCCAATCCTGCGAGGCCGGCCCGTCGAAGTCGGCGTAAGGCGACAGCGCCGCGACGCCCTGGGCTTCGAACGCCGCCATGACGTTTTCGGCCGTCTTCAGCACCCCGTCGAGACCGACCCGATAAAAGAGGGCGATCGTCGACAGCACGACGTTGGCCAGTCGGCTGGGCGGCACGGCTCCCGTCACGATCGCCTGCGACGTGGCGGCAGCGCCGATGCAGTGAGCGACCACGTGCACGCGTGCGCCCCCGTGCCGGGCCGCCGCGACGTCCAGCCCGTTGCGAACGTCGTGCACCACATCATCCAGCCGATACTGGTCCGGCTTCGCGCGCCCCTTGGCCCCCTCACCGTAGTCTCCGAAAAGGCGTTTGCTGCTCCGCCAGTCGAGCGTCAGCACGTCGAACTGCGGCCGCCCCTCGCGCTTGACGTCCAGCAGCGCTTTCACGAAGCCGCCGTTGCGGACCAGGAACATGTCCCGCGCCAGTGTGGCCGCGTGAATCAGCAGCACCGGCTCGGCACCGGCGCGTGCGTCGGGTGCTTCATTCGCGAGCCGGTGTGACCAAACCTCCCAGAACGGAAGCTCGCCGTCGCAGCGCTGCGACGTGATTCCGTCCCGCGTGACTTGGTTCGAGCTGTCAGGTCCAGTCGGAGTAGGCACGAGTCATGCTCCCGAAAAAGAACTGCGCGAAGCGCACGAAGCCCCAGGCTTTGGCGAAGTCGTCGTCCAGATCCGTCCCGACCTGCATCTGCCGCAGCTGCCGGTCCATGAAGTCGGGCAGGTGCACACGCAGGATCCCGGCCAGCTCTTGCTGCCCGTACACCACCCGCGTGTGAAGCGTGCTGAGGTCGTTCCAGAAGTCGATCCCGGGGTCGTCCTCGATGACCTTGTGACCGTCGAGTTGAATCCCGTCGCCGCGGACCCGGTAGGTCATGCCGGTCAATCGGCGCGGTCGCAGCCAGGTCCTGCTGGATCGCTGTTCCCCCGGCACGTCGGCCATGTTCAGCACCAGGTCTCCCGCCACGTCGAACGTCTCGGGCGCCTCGTCTGGCCCGATGCGCACGGTCCCCTTGACCGTCATGAGAGGGGTCTCCTGCTTCATGAGCTGTTCGAGGTTGCCTGCGCTCACATCCAGCGTCAGCACCACCGCTACCCCGCCGACCTTTGCCCGACGCTCGAGCGCGCGGAAATGACCACGATCGACGGCGTTGCTCGCGGACGTCGGCGGCACCAGCTGCCCGCCCATCTCCTCGTGCCACGACAACCCGACCGGTTGCGCCCGAGGCACGTTCGCTGCTGCGACGGGCAGCTCTCTCGGCAGCGAATCGTCGAAGTCCTCGCGCGGCTGCGGCTCGGCGCGTCCGCCAGGGAACACCGTCCAGTATTTCTCGGCGCGCGGCAGCGTTCGCCGGATGAACAGATCGATGTTCCGTTCCGCGACAGCAGCGATCGTCGACGACGGATTCACCCCGACGCTGCTGGGGAAAACCGCGCCGTCCATCACGTAGAGGCGCGGGTGCGTCCAGAGCCGCGCACACGGCGTGGTGACACCGTCCTTCCGGTTACCGGCCATCCCGCAGCCGCCCTGGGCGTGAACCGTCACGGGCTTGCGCCCGAGCGTCCAATCCGGATTGCTGCGCAGCTCGCCGCCCAGCTTCGCGGCGGCGTCCCGCATGAGGCGTTCCTGCGTGTCATAGAGGTCCAGGTTGTGCGGGTCGAGCTTCCACTCGATGCGCAGGCGCTGATCCCGCCAGTGCAGTCGCCCGGCGTGATCGGGGCCCATGCAGAGCAGCACCATCGTGTCGTCGCCGACCGGCGCGCCGAGCAGCAGGAAGCGCAGCAGCGCGAACGCGTAGTCCAGCGGGCGGCGGGCGGCCAGCAGGTCCGTCGTCAGCGGATGGTGGGCGGCCGTCGCCTGGTAGGCGGGGCCGTAGACCTTCTCATTCGGGACCAGCTTGGGGCGCAGCCAGCGCAAGAACCACCCGAGCTCCGCGTCCACGCCGGTCAACGTGCCGTCCACGATCGCGTGGATCTCGCCCTGCGCCAGCTGTGCGGCGCTGGCGAGGTCGCCCACGATCCGGTTCAGCGCGGCCGGGATCAGCTGGCGCAGCGCCCGCCCGACAGCGGTCGTCGGTGACGGCGTGACGTCGGAGCGCCAGTACCCCTGCGCCGAGTGAACGGCCGCCAGGGCGTGCGCGAGGATGCCGGCGCCGCCACCACCGGGGGCTGCGAAGCGGTTGCGCGCACCCCACAGAGGACTCCGAAGCGCCCCCAGCCCGTGGATGACCGAGGGGGGGATCCCCCCATCCTGCAGCAAGAACCAGTCGGGACCGCCGTGAACGATCGTCGCGGTGATCGTCGGCCCGCGCGACGGCGAGAGCGCCTCGACATCGGGCAACGTCGCCCCAAAGACGGCCCCGATGTTGTCGCCGTTGGCGAAGAAACGCGCCCCCAGCTCTGCGGGCACCGGCAGCGGTGTCGAGCGAACCTCGGCGGGGCCGTCCTCGTCCTTCTCGGGATCTTCGCTGCGTTTGAGGACGGCGGTCGACCCCGCCGCGCCCGCGCACAGGAAGACGTGCTCGGCGATCAGCTGCTCCACGCGGTCGGTCAGATGGTCGATGTACGTGACCCGAAGCAGCGGCTGGCCATCGGCGACCGGGCGAATGGTCTGGACCTCGCTGAGGGTCCGGACCTCGGCGCCCAGGTCTTCGGCCACGGCGAGGTAGTTGAGATCGAGGGTGTTCTTCGCGCCGACCTGACAACCGATCGTGCATTCGCCGCAGCTGGTGCAGGCCGACTGCTCCCGATTGAACCGGTTCTTTCCGTTCGGCGGCGTCTCGAACCGCACCGCGAGCGGCGGGAACAGGAAACGCCCCGGCCCGGGCCCGGCGATGCCGGCCAGTTCCTGCATCGCGCGCGCCTTCGGCGGTCGATCGTGCGCGGGCAGCCGCGCCAGCTCCAGCATCGCGGCGACCCGGTCGTAAAAGGGTCGCAGCCCGTCGCGGTCATACGGAGCCGGGTCGAGCCCGGCGCACGCGCAGTCCTGATCGCAGGCGCGCTTCCAGGTCGTCTGGTCGAACACCGAGCTCGGCGGCCGGAGATGAACGTTCGCGTAAATCAGCGAGCCGCCGCCGTAGCCGGCCGCCTGCGCCAACCTGAGCTCGCCCAGGTTGCGCAGGTCCCATAGACCTTGGTCGTTCCCCCAGAAGAGCCGCGCCGTCTCGGGAAGGCGCTTGCTGGTCTTGCTGGCCGCGGCGTCCTTCTCGACCAGGTAGTCCGGCAGTTTGAGGCGCCCGAAGTCACCGGGGTGATAGCGACGACCGCGCTCCAGCACCACGATCGGGCGTTCGGGCGCGTTGGGGTCAGCCTGCCGTTCAGCGGCCCGAGCTTGCGCGAGGCGGCAGGCCGTCACCGCGCCACCGAATCCCGTGCCGACCACCACGGCAAAGTACGGTTCGGCGACCGTCCCGACGCGCCCGCGCCCGGGCGCGACGTCTCCTGCTGCTGTCATGGCTCCCCCCGTCGCCGCCGGATGGTAGTGCCATTGTGCGCCCGCAGCTGTGAAGCCGTTCACACCGCGCGGCGTCGTCCGACGGAGATGCGGATCAGAGCGCGCGTGCCGCTAGACGGACATCGGGCGCAACAGCCGGTCCAGGTTCTGCTTTTCCCAGGCGCAGGCGCGGTCGTAGTCCGCGAAGAGGCGTTCCTCGGCCAGGAATGCAGGTGTGTGGAACCGGCGGCGGCCGTTTTCGCGGCGCACCTCGTGTTTGCCGTGGAGCATCTCGTGAAAGACGATCCAGGCGACGAAGTAGTCGGGCACGCAGGCCTGGTCCAGCGCGGGGTGGATCCGGATGATGCGGTCCTCGACGGCGAAGCTCCCCATCTTGATCGACCGGCGCCGCTGCCGGCGGGAGGTGGTGGGCCCCCAGGTGATGCGCGCGTCCAGGGAGCTGTCGAACCGCTCGGTGTTCAGCCGATCGAAGATGGCCTGCAGGTCGTGGAACTTGCCGGTCGTCCGCAGGGTCAGGCGGCGCGGGCGGCGGGCCTGCTGGCGGATGATGTGCTGGTTCTGCTCGATGTACTCGCCCAGCAGCGTCGAGGCGCGCCGGTCGTTGTGCACGACGTAGCGGGCCAGCGCCCGGACGACCCGCGGCTCGGCACCCACGAACATCTGGTGCAGCCGCAGCCGGTATCCGTCCGACTTCCGGCGAACGGAGATCATGCTGTAGTGGTTGTTCGTGAGGCGCAGCTCCAGCGTCTTGCCTGGCGGCAGGTACAGCGCCAGGGCGGCCGCCATCCGATCGGTCGTCTCCTCGACGGACGGCGCGCGCCGGACCTCGCGCGCGGCAGCCGTCTGACGGAGGGAGCGCTCGGATCTGCTGATCTCCGCGCCTACAGGCGCGCCCGCGCTGAACGGGAGAGACAGTTGGGGGGTCTTGAGACTATGTGCGTCGAGCTTGGGAGTCGTCGGGGGACGCTTCAAGTGGGCCTCGCGTTAAGCATGCTCCCTCGGTTCGAGCGGCAAAAGACTATCAACAGCAACGCACACACGCAAAATAGCTACATGTGCGCCGTTATTTGACTTTACCTGTGAATAACTGATACCGGCCACCCAAGACTTCCGGGATTTCTCGGCGATTTCGCCTGTCCCGTCCGCCCGTCATTGAGCTTAAGGTTGCTGGCGATGCGGATCGAGGTTCTCTATTTCGCAATCCTCCGGGAGCGGTTGAAGCTCGAGCAGGACGTAGTCGAGCTGCCCGACGGTGCGACGGTGGGCGACGCGCGGGCCGCGATCGGCGCGCGTCACGCCGTCATCGCGTCGTTACTCCCGCGCGTGCAGGCCGCCGTCAACCGGAGCTGGGCGCCCGACGAACACCGCCTGGCCGACGGTGACGAGCTGGCGCTGTTGCCGCCCGTGGCGGGCGGCGCCACCCCCGCTGCCATTCTCATGACGCCGGACGGGATCGACGTGGCGACGGCCACCGAGGCGGTGGGCGGCATCGACGCCGGCGCGGTGGTGACCTTCGCCGGCGTGGTCCGGCGCCGCGGCCACCACCTGGATGACGTCGTCCGGCTCGAGTACGAGGCCTACATCGAGATGGCGGAGGCCGTGCTGGCCGACATCGCCCAGGAGATCGAGCGTGCCTGGCCCGGAACGCGCGTCGCGATTCACCACCGCGTGGGCAGCCTGGCCGTGGGCGAAACCGCCGTCGCGATCGCCGTCGCGGCGCCGCACCGCGCGCCGGCCTTCGAGGCCTGCCGCGCGGCGATCGATCGCATCAAGGAGCGCGCGCCCATCTGGAAGAAGGAGATCGGCGAGCGCGGCGAGGCCTGGGTCGGCTTCGGCTCCTGACGGCGCGGCGCGCTCAGGCCGACAGCGTCTGCGCGATGGCGCTGGCCAGCGTCTCGAGGTCGTACGGCTTGCTCAACCAGGTCAACCCGCGCTTGATCGCCTTGTCCGCCCGATCGTCGGGCGCGTGACCGCTGACGATGATGGCCTTCTGCTTCGGGAACATCGACTGGATCTGCTCGATGACCTGCAGGCCGTCGAGCGCCTCCCCCAGCAGCATGTCCACCAGCACCAGATCGAACGGTGCGTGGCGGTCGGCCAGCGCCTGACTGAAGGTCTCGCAGGCGCGCAGCCCGCTGGCTGACGTCTCGACGTCGTAGCCCAGCTGCACCAGGATGCGACGAAACGTCCGCAGCTGCGTCTCGTCGTCGTCGATCACCAGCAGTCGCGCGTGTGGATGCGGCGTTCCCGCGGGCGCCCGCGACGGGGCCCGCGCGGTGCGACCGGCCGGCAGATAGAGGGTGAAGGTGGTCCCCGCGCCCGGGCGGCTGGCGACGTCGATGAAGCCGTCGTGCTCCTTCACGACGCTGTGCACGATCGCCAACCCCAGCCCGGTGCCGGAGTTCTCGCCGGTGTGCTTGTTCGTGAAGAAAGGCTCGAACACCCGCTCCAGGTTTGCGGGCGGGATGCCGCAACCGGTGTCGGCGACCGTCAGCACGACGTAGGCGCCCGACGGGACGGTCTCGAATCCCGTGGCCGTCGTTTCCAAATCGACCCGCGACGTCCTGACGGTTACGTCGCCGTCCGGGCGATCCACGGCCTCGATCGCATTTCGAAGCAGATTGGACACCGCCCGGGCCAGCTGCGACTCGGCGCCGCGCACCGGCAGCGGTTCGGAGGCCAGCTCGATCCGCAGGTTCAATTTCGCGCGGTCGCCCATCCAGGGCGCGTTGAGCAGGCAGGACTTCACCAGGCGGTTCAAGTCCAGCTCCGCCTTCGGGCGGCGTCCCTGCCGGCCCAGCGTCAGCAGGTCCTTGATGGTCTGCGCGGCGCGCTCGGCGGCGATCTTGATGTTGTCCAGGTCGTCGCGCAGCTCGGCCAGCGCGTGCTGGTCCGGCACCAACCGCGTCAGCTGGCTGAAGATGACGTCCGGGATGACCAGCATCGGTCCCAGGGCGTTGTTCAGGTCGTGCGCGACGCCGCCGGCCAGGACGCTCAGCGCCTCGAGTCGCTTGGACGTCGCCAGCCGCTCTTGCACGCTGCGCTCGTGGAGCATGGTCCGGCGCAGCACCTCCTGGTGCAGGCGGATGTTGCGCAGGACGACGGCGATCTGATTGCGGAACACGATGTACGGGTTGTTGCCCGGCTGATGATCGAAGGCGATCACGCCCAGCAGCTCGTCCTCGTGAACCAGCGGGAAGACCAGCAACGTGTTCTGCCGATCCAGCTCCAGCACCGACGGCGGGATCAGCCTGCCCGCCGCGAACCGGGGCGGTTGCGGGTCCCGTGCGGTGCCGTCGATCAGGCAGACCAGCGGCTCCAGCTCCGCGTTGTCGGCGACGCACGAAACCAGCGCCGTCCGCACGCCGGCGGCCGGCAGGGCCCGGACCAGCGAGTCGCGCAGCGACGCACGATCGAACGCCGTGGACGCCTGCGCGCCACTTTCGTCCAGGTCCAGCCGGTGCTGCACCTGCTCGGCGGTGCTGGTCATCGCCACCAGGCTGAACGCCTCGTAAAATGACCGTTCCAGCGTCGGGTCGACCTCCCCCGTCAGGTCGTTGCGAAGAACGTTGATGGCGCCCAGGAGCGCCCGGCGTTGCTCGCCGTCGTCGTGGACGTTCGCCAGCAGCACGCCGACCGCCTTCTGGAACGCCTCACTGTCGCCGGCCAGCTCGGCGGCCAGGCCGTTTCCCAGCGCCGTCGCGGCTTCCAGGCCGTCGCGGGTTCCCGCCTTCAGGATGTCGGCCAGCGTCGGCTTCAGCTCTTCGATCCGGGCGCCCACCGGGCGGCGCGTGGCCCCGCCGCCGCGGACGGCTGGTGCGTCGCGGTGACCGCAGCCGCACGACTGCCGGGGGATGAAGCGGGCCGGAATCTCGGTGAGAGCCGCCACCGGGCGGCCGGCGACCTGGTCCTCGATGCACCCGATCGCGAGGTCGGCGAACCTGTCGAACGGCTGCGCGACGGTGGTCAGCGGCGGGTTGCCGAGGCGCGCCAGCGTCAGGTCGTCGAACCCGGTCACGCGGACGTCTTGCGGGACGCGCAGGCTCCGCTCGTGAAGGGCCTGGATGGCGCCAATGGCCATGCTGTCGTTCGCGGCGACCACGGCGTCGAACGGCACGCCCCGGTTCAGGATCTGATCCATCGCCAACCGTCCCAGGGCGGGCAGGAACTGGCCGCTGGCGACGCGCGCCTCGTCGTAGGGGAGCCCGTGCCGCTCCAGGACGGCGCGATAGGCGGCGAAGCGTGCCTCCGCCTCCGGGTTGTGCGGCGTGCCCGTCAGGAACACCGGGCGCCGGCAGCCGTGATCGCGGATCAGGTGCTCGACGGCCGCGTCCATCCCCGAGCGGTTGTCCAGCACCAGGCTGGGGACGCCGGCAATGGCCGTCCCCACGCTGCAGAGGCGCGCCCCCGCGTATCGTCCGACCAGACGGGCCACCCCTTCCGGGCCGCTGTACGCCGACAGCAGCGCCGACGCGACGATGATGCCGTCGAACGCGTCCGGCTGCATGACGCGGAAGATGGCATTGTCCGCCGACGCCAAAGTGGGCTCATCGAGCGCACCGCCGTACACCAGCACCAGGTTGTGATTCCTGGCGCGGCTGCGCTCGTGAAGCGCGTCGCGAAGTTGACCCTCGTACCCCCGACCAAAGAAGTTCAGGTGGTCGAGCAGAACGGCGATGTTCAGCCGGCCCTGCCTGGGGCTTCGCGGAGGCGGGTTCGAAGCGTGCTGGAGGTACAGGACTGCTTCTCCAGGGTCGGCAATTAGGAAATCGACGGTTTGCCGCCCTGCTTGACCGCCGCCGATGCGGCGTTCGCACCTCATGACGCGCCGAACCTCGGGGCGCGCAACCGCGAGCGGGTCGTGACCGACAATTGGCGCATGTTGGGCGAGGAGATGCGGAACGCGTTTGGCGGGATCATCGGGGACGATCCGGCGCTGCGGCAGATGCTCGGGCGCGCGGCGCTGGTGGCGCCGACCACGACGCCGGTCTTGGTCATGGGGGAAAGCGGGACGGGGAAAGAGCTACTGGCGCGCGCCCTGCACGCGCTGGGGCCGCACCCGGGCGGCCCGTTCGTCGCGGTGAACTGCGGCGCGCTCCCGCGCGAGCTGGCGGAAAGCGAGCTGTTCGGTCACGAGCGCGGGTCGTTCACGGGCGCCGGCGCCCGACGAGCAGGTTGGTTCGAGGAGGCGTCGGCCGGCACGTTGGTCCTGGACGAGATTGGCGAGCTGCCGCTGGACCTGCAGCCGAAGCTGCTGCGGGTCCTGGAGTCGGGGCGGCTGCGGCGGGTCGGCGGCACCGGTGAAGTGGTCGTCCGCGCGCGGATCATCGCGATGACGCTGCGTAACCTCGAGGGCGAGGTCCAGCGGCGGACGTTTCGACCGGACCTCTACTACCGGTTGGCCGGCATTTGCCTGCGAATACCCCCGTTGCGGGAACGACGAAATGACATCCCGGCGCTGGCGCTGCACTTCCTGAACGAAATCGCGCCCGAGGTGGGGGTGCGCACGCTGGACGCCGACGCGATGGCGGCGCTGGTGGCGGCGGACTGGCCGGGAAACGTCCGGGAGCTACGCAACGTCATCCGCCGGTCCGCCATCTTGACCCGCGGGCGCACCGACGGGCGAATCACGGCGGACGCGCTGGAGCTGCCGCCCGCCGGCCCGTTCCGTCTGGCGGAGAGCCCCGGCCCCGAACCGGAAGCGGCGGTTCGGGCGCCGCCGGTCCTCGACGACGCAATCCGTCTGGCCGGGCGAACGTTCGACGAGATCGAGCGCGAGGTTTTCTCGTGGGCGCTGCGGCGAAATGCCGGGAGCCGCCGCCGGGCAGCCCGCGCCCTGGCCGTCGCGCGGTCCACCTTCTGCGACAAAGTCCGCCGCTACAGCCTCTGAGAATTGAAATGCCAGGACGCCACGGACGCCAGGAGGAGCCGTCAGAGGAGCCGGATTACGAAATTTCAGAGGTGGTTGCTGCAGTGCTCGGTCTGTCCAAAACCATCCTCTGCGCCGATTGCCATCCTGGCGTCCGTGGCGTCCTGGCGCTTATCTGAGTGCCGGACGTAGCCCTGAATCACTGGGCGGGAGGAGGCGGTTCGCCAGGGGGCGGCGCACCGGGCGGGGGCGTCCCGGATGGGGGCGCCCCGGGTGGGGGCGGCCCGGGTGGGGGCGCAGACGCAGGGGTCGGCGGTTGTTCTGACGGCTGCGCCGGCGCGCCGTCGGCCACCGTCGGTCCGGGTGGCGGCGCAGGTGGAGCCGGTGGCGGCGCGGCGGCCGCGGGAGGCGGCGGCGGTGGCGCGGCAGGCGGGGCGGGCTCGGGGGCCGGCGGCGCGGGAGGCGGAGGTGGTGGCGGCGGTTCCGGCTGCGGCGCCGGAGCG
>JBJMQQ010000083.1:0-51597 GCA_045802645.1 Polyangia bacterium | reverse complement strand
GTTGGCGGGCGACAGCAGGAACACGGTGTGAATGGGACCGGCGCCGTCGATGCACAAAATCTAGCAAACCCACGCCTCCATCAGACGGATGCGTCGGTTGGGGTTCGCCTCGCGCCCGCCGTTGAACGGCGGTATCGTCGGACAGACGACGTGGCCCGGACCATGGATATCGAAAGCCTAGTTCGCGCCGAGAAATGGGGCGCCGCGCGTGTCCTGATACGAACGCGGCTGAAACGCGAGCCGAACAATCACTGGCTCCTCACCAGGCTGGGGCTGACCTATTACGAGCAACGCAAGTACCAAGAGGCGCTTGCGCTCCATGAAGAGGCAGTCCTCCTCGCTCCGTCATGTCCACTCGCACTCTGGGACTACGCCGGTGGGCTTCAAATGCTGGGTCGTCATCGAGACGCGCTGGACGTGTATCGGAAGCTCGTCCGTCGAGGCCCTAACCGGATCGCTTTCGGACCGTGCGGGGAAGGACTGGCGTGGGCGAATGGCCTTGTAGCCGATTGCTACTACCGAATGATGGATTCCCTCGACGCTCTCGGCGACAAGAATGAGGCGTTCGCAATGCTGGTGAAGCATCTGGACATGCGCGGACCGGGGTGCCGGTCGATCTATCCACTGGGCCAAGCCAGGAAGAAGGGACAAGCGCTGCGCCAATTGCGTCCCAGTAAGGCGGCGGGTATCTGAAGCACCGGCTCGGTGATGCGCCCGATGGCTCGGAACGCTGACTTTCGAGGAACGTTCAAATTGTGGAGGGCTTGGGCCCAGCTGGCGCGGCGATGACGCTGGTGCAGGCGCGGCAGCGGCGCGCCGCAATCGGAAGCGTCTCGAGGCATTCCGGGCAAGTCTTCGTCGCCGCCGCCACCGCGGCGGGCGCGGTCTTGCGCGTGGCCGCTCCCACCAGCTTGACCATGACCAGGAAGATCACGAAGGCGACGATCAGGAAGTCGACCACCGTGCCCAGGAAGTCACCGATGCGGAAATGGAGTCGCGACACCTCCCACTTGCGCCAGTCACCCTGGGGCACCAGCGCGTTGACCAGCGGCATGACCAGGTCGGCGACGGCCGCGGATACGATCTTCCCGAATGCGCCTCCAATCACAACGGCGACCGCCAAGTCGATGACGTTGCCTTTCTTGATGAACGCGCCGAAGTCTTTGATGACGGACATGCGATCCCCCTTGCTCGAACGCTCCGGACTGTCGCCACACAGCTACGCTCCCAGTGTAACCACCGGATGCGCCCGGGCCGGCGCGTTGCGGATACACCCTAAGGCGACGGCGTATCGCTTACACTGGTTGGCCGGGCGGACCGATGTTCAACGTGCTTGTAGCCGTCGTCAGCGCGATGCAGGCCTTGACGGTGACGCAGCCCGTGCCTTCCCAGCCGGTGATCATGGCACAAAAAGCCAGGAACGCCGCGATCGCCTGCACGCAATCAGGCTGGTGCAAGGCGAGTATCTCTGGCACTGCGGCGGGTTCGACGCGAGCCCAGTCAGGAGCTTCTGAAAAGGGCCTTTCCCGTGATCAAGGACGGGGGAATGGGGACGCGTGACGCTCAAGGTGCCGATGCTCATGTCGATCGTCGTCTTCGGATGCTCCGCGCACCGTGCGGCCAGTGGTAGCCAAAGTCAGCCCGATGCGCCTCGGTCCGCAGCTCGCGCGGCCCGACCACTCCAGCCGGAAGACGTGACGGCAGTCGTGCACCGAGAAAACCCGGCCCTTCGCACGTGCTACGAGCGTAACGTAAACTCCAGTCGCCCCAACGACCGCCTGAAGGTTAGTTGGGTAATCGATGCTACGGGGAAGCCGTCGGATGTTCGAATCGTGGAGACGATCTTCCCGACCGCGCCGTCGAGCAATGCGTCGTTTCCACGATCTTGTCGTGGGTATTTCCACCGTACGACGGGCAAGTGGAAGTAGCGTTTCCGTTCATCTTCGCACCCCAATGACGCCGGCGTTCGATCGCTACATGGTCGACGGCGCCGCGCCGGAGCAGCCGCGGCCGCGTACCACCGTGACCTCGTCGCCGACCGCCATCTCGCCGCCCTGGATGACGAAGCAGTCCAGCGCCAGCTTGCCCTCGAAGCGCCGGTAGATGTCGCGCGTGATCTGTTTGTCTTGGGCCAACGTGTCGGGATCGAAAGACGTCATGATGCAGCGGAGGCGCAAGCTCTGCACGCCGATGAGGACGGCGCCGACGCGCAGGCACGCGCCGGGCCAGTCGCGTTCGGTCATGCCCGGGACGCCGCCAATCACGATGTTCGGGCGCAGTCGCCGCCCGTCGTGCCCGAATTCTGCGATCGCACCGTCGGTGGCGACCAGCAGCGGGAGCACGTCGAAGCGTTCGGCGCCGTCGTAACGAACCAGCTGCGCGTTGCGGCCACCGATATCCTCCACTTCGGCCGCAACGTCCGCGCTCTTCCAGCTTCTTCCGTCGACCAGCGGCTCGCCGTCGCCGCCCAGAGTCCCGCGATGACCCAGAAAGCGAGGGTGCGACCGGGACGTGAGAACGTGCCCATCGTCATCCTCGACGTGCACCACGCGGTCGCCCTCGATCCCAAGTGGGCCGATGCGCGCGCGCTGGAGCCGCTCGCCCGCCATCGTCTTGACGGGATACCGCCACAGCTCGGCCACTTTCATGTCAGGCACCCCGCTAACCTACAACGGATTCG
This sequence comes from Polyangia bacterium, assembly GCA_045802645.1. Lineage (GTDB taxonomy): Bacteria > Myxococcota_A > Polyangia > Fen-1088 > Fen-1088 > JADGRB01. Next base: position 48,917 of record JBJMQQ010000083.1, on the reverse strand, counting down.
GGATGCGACCGTTCAAAGCGTTGAGCGAAGCCAGCGAACCATCGCAGAATCCACGGCGTCGCGGTGGACGCTCACGCGAATCGAACCCGAGTTGTCACCGTTGTTGGAATCCCAATAGAGCAGCTTCAGCGTGCCGCTCTTGGGCGCCTTGCCGCGGAAGCTGCTGCCGACGACGAAGTACTCTCCGTCAATCTCGCCAACCAATGATCCGAACGGGGCCGTCAGCCCATATTGCTGCCATAACCCGAAGTTCGTGCCGATGTGTGTGCCAGGCGCCAGCCCGGAGTCGTCAGATACAGCCGCGTAGCGCTCACCAGTCAGCCCGTTCGCGTCGGACAGCCGGGGTAGCCTGCCGGCGCTCCACAGGTCTGCGTTGCTGGCCTCGACGGCGAATTGCTCGCCCGCGGTCAGGAAAATCGTCGTAAGCGGGGCGCCTCCGCTGCTGCTGTTGGCTCTGGCGAACACTTCGTAGCGTTGTTGCGCCTGCGGCGGCTGTATCGGCGTCCACGGGCCAAAGGTCGGCAGGCAACCGACCATCGAGAGCACCTGGAGGCAAGCGACAGCCAACCGCAGGTCCATCGTTCCAGTATGCCTCAGTTATTGAACAGTCGTACCTTGGGCGACACGCCCAGAAGCAGGCCGTAGCGATCGCCGCCCGACAGCGACCCGATCAGTCCGGTGAGCGACAGGTCGAGGGTCGGGCGAACCGACCAGACGAATCCGAGCGTCGCCTGCAGTTGGTCGGGATCGGGCGAGATGAAGTGCGTGCCGCCCAGCTCGCCGGTGAGTCCGAATCGATTTTGCGCGTCAAGTCGGAATTGCAGATCCAATCCGGCTTCGACTCCGGTTTGACGGCCGCTGATCGCGTTGGGCGCGGGATCGATGAAGCCGCCGAGGTTCAGGACGGCGGTCAACCGCCCGACCATTCCGCCGGTCAGCACCAACGATTCGACGCCCAGGCCGTGTGCGCCCGGTGCGACCGGCAACTTGGGGCCGACCTGAAATCCAAGGGCCGCTCCAAACGCACCGCCGGCATCGTGGATACCGTAGACGCCCAGCTTTGCCGACAGCCAGAGGGCGTCAGGCGCCGAGTGGTCGAGCGAGAATGGTCCGGTCGCAGGGCCTTCCACGGCGTACGCGCCGTCGAGATCGATCTCCAGCCACGGGAGAAGGCCCAGATCGAGCTCGAAATCCGGAACCACGATCCGCCATGGTCCTTGACCGCGCACGGGGCCGAACTGAAGGTCGAGCTCGGCAACCCCGGTGTCCTCCCATTCGAGGTCCGTCGGCTCGAATCGGGGCCGCGCCCTGGCGCCGGCTCGCGCAGGCAGGCACGCGAACGCCGCCAGAACGACGACGGCGGCGACGCTCGGACCGCGTGCCATGGGGCACAGTAGAACATTTTCACGCTAGGCTGGGCGCATGCTCAAGCTGTACGGCTTTGCCCGCGTGAACAAGGGGGCCCGCGGCAACACGCGCGACTTGCGTGTGCTCTGGGCGCTCGCAGAGATCGGCCTACCGTACGAGATCGTCGGGATGGATCACCCCAATCACGATCTCGATTCACCCGCGTACCGCGCGCTGAATCCGTTTGGCCAGATTCCAGTCATCGACGACGACGGCGTCGTCGTCTCGGAGTCGGGCGCGATCTTGCTCTACCTGGCGCGTAAGACCGGCAAGCTGATGCCCCGCGACCTCGCCGGCGAGGCGCAGGTGCTTCGCTGGTCGTTCACCGCGCTGACCACCATCGAGGTGCCGGTGCTGTCGCTCTGGTTCGTCAACCTGAGCGGTGGCAAGGGCAGCAAGCCCAGCGAGGCACTGCACGGGTGGGCCGAGATGCGGTTGAAACAACTCGATGGCTGGCTGGCAAACCGCCAGTTCATCGCGACCGATGACTTCACGGTCGCCGATATCCTCATGACCCACGTGCTGGACGCTGGAGCCCGCCAGGACATGCTGAAGGCGTACCCGAACCTCCTGACCTACCGGGCGCGGTGCACCGAACGGCCCGCATGGAAGAAGACGCTCGAGGCGTACTGGGATCGCGTCGAGGCGGCCTGAGGCTCTGACCGTGACGTTCGGGAAACACGACATTCAGCTCGTCCCGTTCGATCTGGCGCGCGACCTTGCGCGGCTGGCAGGCTGGCTCGCGAAGCCGCACGTCTCGCCCTGGTGGCCCGATCTCGACGCGCAGCTGCAGGAAGCTCGGGAGCGCCCGCCGGGTGCCGGTCACGTTCTCATCGTGGTGAACCAGATCCCCGTCGGCTACATGCGTTGGCAGAAGGCGGATGTCTCCGCTCTTGCCGAGCTCGGATTGGACGGAATTCCCGAGGGCTCGGTCGATATGGACATCCTCATCGGGGAGCCCGCGCTCGTTGGGCAGGGAATCGGGCGGCGTTCCATCCAGCTTCTGCGCGACCGGCTGGTCGAGGACTCAACCATCCCGTTCGTTGGGATGGTCACCTCGGTCGCGAACGTAGCGGCGCTTCGAGCGATCGAGGCGGCCGGCTTTTCGCGATTTCAGGAGTATGTCGACCCTCGTTACGGGGCGTGCTTCGTTCTTGCCTCTCGGCGCTAGCCGGACGAACCGGCCCTCGCCGCACGCTCGTATTCCAGTTCGAGGTCGCCCTCCCACGCCGCCCCGTCGCGCGACATCTCACCTTTCCCCGATAGTCGGTCTTCGCCCGGGTGCAGGGTGACCGTGAAGCGCTGGCGAAAGGCGGGATCGTCGCGCCACCACACCAGCGCGCCGTCCCGAAACTCGAACGCGTATCGCCGCGAGACGCCACGTTCGTCGAAGTACAGCATCGTTCCCGCGCCTTCGGCATCGTCGGTGCCGAATATCGCGACGCCGGAGGGGATCTCGCGCTCGGCGCTCGTCGAACGCACGCGGACAAAAGCCCCGCCTTCGATGGTCTCGAACGACGCGCGGCCACGCAGCGTCCGCCCGGGGAGGTACGGGTGCTTACCGATCGTGGTCCATTCGCCCAGCAAGGGCGCGAAATCAGAAAGGCGCGGGTTTTGTGTGGGCATGTCGCCTCTCAATATGGCCATACCATGGGCCTAAAGCACCCACCGCCATGCCTCGCGGATCGCGTCGTGCGGCGCTCGGTTCAACAGATCGCCGTGAGCGATCACGGCCCGGTCGAAGTCCCAGGCGAGGATGCGCTGGATCGCTTTGCGCGCGCCCTCGCGATCGCGGGTGAACCAGCGTAGCTCGGGCGCTGGGCGCGGCCGCCCCCACATCGCACACAGCGTCAACATCACGCGCAGCAGGCCATTCGTGCCGGCCGTGTCGTTGGTGAAGTTCTCGACCAGATCCGCCGCAACGAGGGTTCGGCTGGCACGGTGCAGGAAATCGACCTCCCGCATGATGCGGTTGCCGACGAACACCTGATCCATCTGGCCGGCCCAGCAAGCGGGGGGCTCGTCGCCAATGATCTCGTCAAAGCGGAGATCTTTCCGCTTGCGCTGGACGTCGACGGTGCCGAACGTCCGCGCGCGAGGAAACGCCTGTTGTGCGCTGGTGAAGTACAGGTGGTGGCAGTTGCTTGGAGCGACGAGCGCGATCACGGGGCCGAGCTTTTCGATCTCCTCTCGGGTCGAATCGTCGATGCTCACCGGAGAGTGCACGCACAGACCAGCGTCCAGCCGCAGCACCGTCATGCGCGTTCGTAGCGCGGCGCCCATGAGGCTCAACGGATGCTCCTTGACCCATATCAGGTCGGGCACGTACTCGCGGAGGGGCACCTTCTCGGTCGTCACAATGTCTCCGGACTCGCGTCGGGCGAAAGTTAGTCTTGCTCCAGCCAATGCGAAGGAACAATACCGATCCGCGCGTCGACGCTTACATCGACGCCTTGCCCGAATGGCAGCAATCGATCTGCAGCCAACAACAAAGCCGGCGGGTGGAGAAAGCTGAAGTCCCGCCAGCGGTAGCGGCGGTCACGGGAGCGACTGGATGGCGTCGGCGAGGTAGGCGGCCTCGTTCGCGCGGGCGCGCGCTTCCGCCCGGAGGTGTTCGGGCGTGGCCGGGCGAGACTCGGTCGCCACCCACAGAGCGTGACGTTCGAGGCAGACGGCGCTCGCCGCCTTGTGCTCGGCCACCAGCGCTTCCCGGACCGCGCGCTCGACCCGACGTGCGAGATCCTCGCGCATCGCGGCGTCGATGATGCCGCCGTACGCGTCGCCGAACTTCTCGGCGACGATGGTGGCCAGAACCTCGGGCGACAGATGTTCCATCACCCGCCTAGCATAGCGAACGTGCGCGCGAGGGGCGCCGCCCTCAGCGCGCGCGCATCATCTGGTAGCTCCTCCAGCGGGCGCGCTTGAATCGGATGCTGGCGTCGTGCTCCCGCGGCTTGTACCGGGTGCCGTGAGCCAGGTATCGCGTTCCGGGCGAGCCCTGGAAGGTCACCTGCAAGCTCGCGTGCGTCAGGGGCTGGAAGGTCTTGTCGACGTTGTAGGCGACGGCGGTCGTTGCGTTGCTCACCGCTTGGTCCTCGCCGAAATGGAGCAGGCCGGAGACGCCGCCGCCCATGAACGACTGTGCCGCGCCGGAGGCGACCTTCAGCCCCAGCTCTGCCTGCGCGTCCAGCAACATCTTGTCCTCGGCCGCCAGCGCCTGGGGCCCCAGCCGCTCGCGCATGCCGCCGATGAGTCCGCGCGTGTACCCGAGCTGCGAAATCACGAACACTTCGCTCCCCTGGTCGGCCCACGCCATGGCGTCCTGCATCCCCGACGCGGTCTCCGACCTGCCGGCGAGCTCGAGGGCCCAGCTATCGCGGCCGCCTTCCGCCGCCTGATACACGGCCCCGCAGCCGACGCCGAAGCGCCCGCGGCGGGCCATGTCGGAATAGGCGACCCCGATAGGCAGCGGTCCGCCGGCCCCGCCCCGGAAACGGAACACGGCGTATCGCTCCGCGCCGTGCGGCACATTGCCGAACTGAACGTGGACCTGATTGCCGGTGACCACGTAGTCGTAGCCGATCACCTCGTCCAGCTGCAGCCCCGGCTGAAGCGTCAGCGCGATGTCCGTCGAGCGCGCCGCGCTTCGCAACATCGCGCCCGCCTCCTGCTGGAAAATGCTGGCCATGTCGGCCGGGCTGTCGACGTAGTAGTAGTTGCCGCCCGACGCGTCGGCGAGACCCTGCATCAGAAGCTCGTCGTGCTCCATGCCGAATCCGATGGTCGTGACGGCGACGCCGCGGTCGGCCGCGTTCGTCGCGATTCGGGTCAGCTCGCTGCTGTCGGTGATGCCGATGTTCGGCTGACCGTCCGAGAACAGAATGACCTGGTTGATCTGCCAGGGCTGAAACGCGCCGAAGACCTGCGCGAGCCCGGCCAGCAATCCGCCCGAGAAGTTCGTCCCGCCGCCGTCGCCCAGCGATCGGATCGCGCCGATCGAAAGATTTCGCGTATTCGGATCGACGACCATCGGCGGAACGGCCAGGTAGACGCCGTCCGAGAACGCCACGACCGAAAGCCGGTCGCCGTCGCGGAGCTGGCCGACGAACGTTTCCGCCGCGAGCAGCATGTTCCGGAACGGATCGCCATGCATCGAACCCGACCTGTCCAGCACCAGCGCCACGTTGAGGGGCGGCGAGGCCGTCGCGGCTGGCCGGCCGCGCACACTGACGGCGGCGTAGAGCTGCCCGGTCGAGAGGCGCGGGCCGACGCCGCAGGACACGTCCACCGCGGCAGTCCGCGTATCGTCAGCCCGTGGCGCGGGCCAGTCCGGCGGCGGCGCCATCGCGAACACCTGCCCCTCGGACAGACTGTCGAGCCCCGGCGTCACGGGCAACTGGGCGAACACCATGCTGCACCCAGCCCCCCCGACAGCCAGGGCGGCCAGCAGCAAACAACCCGATAACGGAAGGAACGCGGCGCGGAGCTTCATGGCCGCGCAGCATATCCGAACTGCCTGGCGACAGTTAAATTGCTAGGAGGACCTCATGAGGCGGACGTGGACGATCATCGCTGTCAGAGATGTTGCCGCCAGCGTCAGCTGGTATCAGACGCTCCTCGGGTTGCCGGCGACCGCACCGGCCCATCCCTACTTCGGGCAAATCGTCGATACGGACGGGACGGTTTTGCTCTGTCTTCACGAGTGGGGGGCTCACGACCACCCGTCTTTGAGCACCCCCGATCGCGCGCAGCCTGGTAACGGGCTCCTGTTGTTCTTCCGCATGGATGACTTCGAGGCGGCGGTGCCAAGAGCACGGGCGCTGGTCGGTCGCCTGGACGAAGACCCGCACCTGAACCCGAGCACCGGGACCAGCGAGTTTTCGGTCCGAGACCCGGATGGGTACCGGGTGACCGTCAGCGCCCTCTGATCGATTCGACCGAACCTTTCGGGACGGCGTGCATTAATCGTTCTGGATGACAACACCGGTGCCCCACCTGCAGGTGGTGTCGCCCTCGCCGTCGGAAGCGAGTGCCGGCCCCCGTCAAACCGCGCGGTCAGATGACGAGCTGATGCTGCTCGCGCGCGGTGGGCTGCCCGACGCGTTCGACGAGCTGGTACGCCGGCATCAGGTGCGCGTCCTGCGTGTCGCCGCCCGCCGGCTGGCGCGGCGCGAGCTGGCGGCCGACGTCGCCCAGAACGCCTTCCTGGATGTGTACCGGGCGCTCCCCCGGTATCAGCCCCAGGGGCGATTCCAGGCGTATCTGTTTCGCGCGGTCGTGAACCAGTGCCGGATGACGGAGCGCGCGGCGCGTAGCGAGGGTCGCTTTCGCGCGCCCCTATCTCCCGCGGCGTTAGACGGTGCGGCGCAGCCGGTCTCGGCTCCGGACAGCTCAGCCGAAGCGCGCATCCTGGCGCGCGAGCGCGAGCGCGATCTGGAACGGGCGGTCGGGCGCCTGAGCGAAAAGCTGCGGGACGTGATCTCGCTGCGCTACGCGGGGGAGCTTGGCTACGACGAGATCGCGGAGACGCTGGGATTGCCCGTCGGAACGGTGAAGCGGCGCCTGTTCGACGCGGTCGAGAAGCTGCGCCAGATTCTGGAGAAGCCATGAGCGCACCCCGTGATCGCGCGGTATCGGCCGAGCTGCTGGCTGCCTACGTCGACGGCGACGTCACGCCATCACAATTCAGCGCCGTCGCGCGCGCCATCGACGAATCCCCCGAGCTGCGACGGCGGGCCGACGAGCTGCGGCGAATCACGGCGACGCTGTCGAGCCCCATCGCCGACCTGGAGTCGCTGGATGTCGCCGCCTCCGTCCGCGCAGCCACCGCCGCCATCGATCGCGAGCGCGCCGAGCACGCGCGCGCGCCGCGCCGGCCGTGGTTGCGGGGCTGGTCGCTGGTCGGGTTCGCGACGACGGCGGCCCTGGCGGTTGGCCTGCTGGTGGTCCGCCCCGCACACCGTTCCCAGGGCACCGGCGATGAAGTGGCCGGGGTGCGCGCCAAATCGGCCAGCAGCGCCGCCGCGTCCGCGCCCGAGCGCTGGGCCGGCATCGGCGTCTACCGCGTCACGGGCGGTGGCCCGCCCCAGCGGTTGGGCGAGCGCATCTCGCGCGACGACGGCCTTCTGTTCACCTACACCAACCTCGGCGCCCGACCCTTCACCCACTTGATGATCTTCGCGGTCGACGGGTCGGGGCAGGTTCGCTGGTTCTATCCCGCGTACCAGCAGGCGGGGACGAACCCGGCGTCGATCGCCATCCAGGCGAACGCCAACGTCCCGCTGGCCGAGGTGGTGCGGCACCCGTTCGCGACCGGACCGGCCACCTTCCAGGCGCTGTTCTCGCGGCGACCCTTGCGCGTCGAGGAGGTCGAGGCCTGGCTCGCGCAACGGCCCGCCGCCAACGGCGCGCCTCCCTGGCCTGAAACGTATCGCCAGATCGTGATGACATCCGTCGAGCCGCCGCGGTAGGAAGGCGCCATATTGCGGCGAGGCGGGGGACAGAGCATGGCAGCGCGGGCGGCGCGGGCGTTTGCCCTCGCCGTGGTTTGCTTGGCCGCCGCCCCCGGGCGGGCACGGGCCGAGGCGCCGGCGCGCCGCTTCGCGCTGGTGATCGGCAACAACCAGCCCGAAGCGACCTCGGGCGCGGCGACGCTGCGCTACGCGGACGACGACGCGCTCTCGACGCACGCGCTCTTGCTGGAGGCGGGGGTCGACAGCGTGCTGCTGGCGCGCCTCGACGCGGACACGCGCCGCATGCATCCAGGCGCGGCTCCGGCCGGGCTGCCGCGCGCGCAGCCGTTCGACCGCGCCATCGACGACCTGTTTGCGCGCATGCGCGCCGCCGTGGCGCGCGGCGAGCAGGCCGAGCTGTTGGTGTTCTACAGCGGCCACGGCGACGTCGCCGGCGGCGAAGGCTACGTCGTCCTCGAGGACCGGCGCGTGACACGCGGCGATCTGCACGACCTGCTGGCGCGCTCGCCTGCCGCGCGCAATCACGTCTTCGTCGACGCGTGCAAGTCGTACTTCATGGCCTTCGAGAAGGGGCCGGGTGGTCAGCGCGCCACGTACGGCGGCGCGCTGCTGGACCTGCAGCCGGGGCACATGGTCAACGTCGGCTTCGTGCTGTCCACCTCGTCGGACCGCGACAGCCACGAGTGGGAGCAGTACCAGGGCGGCATCCTCAGCCACGAGCTGCGCTCCGCGCTTCGCGGCGGCGCGGATGCCGACGGGGACGGCCGCGTGACGTACGCGGAGCTCGGCGCTTTTCTTTCGTCGGCGAACGAGGGGATCGTGAATCCGCGGTTTCGCCCCGACTTCCTGGTGCGGCCGCCCGGGCGCAACGCGCGCAGCGAGGTGCTGCGCTGGCCCGGCGCGCTCTCGACGTCCACGATTCGCCTCAACCTGCACGCCGACGCGCACGTCTACGTCGAGGACACGCGCGGCGAGCGTATCGCCGACGCGCATCCGGCTGCGTCGCAGTCGCTCACGCTGCGCGTCCCCATCGAGCGGCCGCTGTTCGTTCGCCGCAACGACGAGACGGCCGAGGCGGTGGTCTCCGAGCCGGGCCAGACGCTGGTCGCGGCGCTGGAGCCGCGGCGACCGGTCATTGAACAGAGGGGCGCACTGAGCCTCGCGTTTCGACAGCTGTTCTCGGTCGCGTTCGACGCACGCGCGGTCGACGCCTTCGCGATACGCCGGTTCGACGAGCCGGGCGCGCCGCCGGCGCCGGCGCGCGCCTGGGGGCGTTCCGCGGCCGGTGGGGTGGCGGTGGTCGCGGCGCTGGGTGGGCTGACGTTGAATGCGATCGCGCTCCAGCGATATTGGGGCTCGGGCGGTGGGTCCCAGCAGCAGATCGACGCGGCCAACCACAGCGTCCACCGCCTCAACGTCGCGTCCATGATCTGCTACGGCGCGGCGGCCGTCGCGGGGGCGACGTGGGCGTGGCTCGTGTGGGGCGCTGACGTGTCGCCGGATCGGGGCGAGGTCAGCCTCACCGTCGGGACGTCGTTCTGATGCCCGGCGAATGCGAGCGCCAGCGCTGGCTGGCACCCGTGTTGGGCGCGCTGTTCATGGTGATGTCGATGGTGATGTCTTGGGGCTGCCAGCGCGGCCTCGTCGACGCCCGCTGCCCCTGCGCGTCTGGATGGACCTGCTGTCTCGCCACCAACCGGTGCCTCCCGCAAGGCCAGGAGCTGCTCTGCTCCGGACCCGATTCATCGGTCACCGGTGGCCATGCCGATACCGCGGGCAGCGGCGGCGCTGGCGGGCAGGGCGGCGCGGGTGGCCAGGGCGGCGCGGGTGGCCAGGGCGGCGCCGGCGGCGCAGGTGGCCAGGGCGGCGCTGGCGGAGCTCCCCTCGACAACCCTCCGCCGGACGTGCCAGGGTTGTGCACCAGCGAAGGCTGGTGCTGGACGCATCCGTTACCGACGGGCGACAGGTTCACCCAGGCCTTCGGGATCGGCGCCGACGAGGTCTGGACCGTCAGCGCGGCGGGCACGATCCTGCGCTTTCGCGGCGACGGCACCTGGTCGGCCGTGCCGTCGCCCATGCCGTCGGTGTACACGCTCTGGGGGCTCACCACGGACGACGTCTGGGCCGGCGGCGCGCAGGGCGTGTTCCGCTGGAATGGGCAGGCGTGGGTGGCGTCCCCCGTCGGGACCGGGCCGTCGGCGCGTGCCGTGTACGCCATCTGGGGATGCGCCGCCGACGACGTGTGGGGCGTCGGCGTGGTCCTCGGCCACTGGAGCAACGGGGCCTGGAGCTATCCGACGCCTCCGCCGTCGCCGGGCCCCGCCCCCCTCTTCAAGACTCTATGGGGAAGCGCGTGCAACGACGTCTGGGCCGGCGGCACTGTCCTGTCGACGGGCGCCGGCGCCATCGTCCACTGGAACGGCGCCGCGTGGTCGGCCAGCGCCGACATCCCGTCGGAGACGATCGTCGGCGCCGGCGCCCAGAGTGTTTGGTCCCTGGCACACGGCGCGCTGTCACGCTGGGACGGCAGCGCGTGGGCACCGTCGTCGTCGACTCACACGATCTGGAGCCTGTTCCCGGCGGGCGCCGGTCAGATTGGAACGCTCGACGAGACGCACGCGGTCACGCTCTTCACCAATTTCACGCCTGCGCCGCTCGCCCCCGCGCCTGCGGATGTCACGTCGATCTGGGGCCGCGCGCCGGCGGACCTGTGGGGCGTCGGCGGTCCGGGGGTCGTGGTTCGCTCGACGGGCAGCGGCTGGAACAAGGTGCTTGTGCCCTGGTCGCTGAACGGCGGCGCTGCCACACGCGTGACCGGGTCCAGCGGCGGCGATCTGTGGGCCGCCGTCGGCGGCGCGCTCTTGCACGGAGATGGAGCCAAGTGGCAGACGGCGCTCACCGCCGAACAGACGGGCGGGCTGGTCTCGGACATCTGGGCGCCCGCGCGCGACGACGTCCGGGTGCTGGGTGGGGACGGCGTCATCCACCGCTGGAACGGCAGCTGGACGGCCGACGTCCCGCCCCCAACGGGTGGCGGCAGCTCCGCGCTCCGCGCCATCTCCGGCAGCGGTCCCAAGGACGTCTGGGTGGTCCGTGGTGGCGACACCGTGTTGCATTCGGACGGCACCAACTGGGTGTCGCGCCAGCCCTTCCAGCTGGGGAATCTCGTCGACATCTGGGCGGCGGGTCCCGACGAGGCCTGGGTCGCCGGCGACGGTGTCGGGCACTGGTCGAACGGGGCCTGGGTGACGGTTCAACTTCCGGCGCAGGTGGCCAACACGCCGTTCAGAGCCGTCGACGGTGCCGGTGGTGCCGTGTTCTTCCTGGCCGGCACGTACGTGCTGCGCGCCAGCGACGACGGGAAAAGTCTCTCGGTGATCGCCAGTCTGAGCTTGCCCGCGTCCGCGATGCACATCGCCGGGCCCAGTGACGCCTGGTTCATGGTGCAGGAATCGGGGTTGACGCGCGTCTATCACGCGACGGGACCCAACCCGGGCGACTTCGGCGTGTCGTCAGTGGCGCCAGCCGGCATGAACGACATCTGGTCGGCCGCCGACGGGACGCTGTGGATGGCGGGCGAGGGCGGGGCGTTGCTGAAGCAACTTCCGCGTTAGCCGAGCGAACCTTTTCGCGTCGCGCCGCATTGTCTGTCTTGGATGGCGATTCGATCAGACAGGAACCCTGGGAGGGTTCCTTGGACTTCCCGCGACGACTCCGCTGGGCAAAGCCCAGCTCCGTCAACGCGCGGGCTGCGCGCGTGCGCTTTGATCGTCGCGATCGGGTGCTCATTATGTTGGCGCGTCGGGAATGCCGTGGCCGAGGTCGCCCCGAGCGGCGGTGACGCGACCGCCAAGACCGAAGCCCGCGCTCATTTCGACCGCGGCGTCCAGCTTGGGCACGCCGGGGATTATCGACAGGCCGCGGCCGAGTTTCAGCGCGCGTACCAGATCTCCCCGCACTACGCTGTCTTGTACAACTTGGCGCAGGCTCAGATCGCGCTTGGCCAGACGGCCGAGGCCATCGATTCGCTGCAACGTTATTTGGCCGAAGGTGGCGCGAACGTTCCGGCTGACCGTCGCACGGAGGTGCAGGGCACCATCAAGCAGCTGAGCGCCGGGCACGAAAAACACCAGGTCACGGCATCCCCGGAAGGCGACCGCGCGCGGCCACAGGCGGTTGCCGTCGACGAGAAGCCGCAGGCCGCGTCTCCGGACGAGCGCCGAGCGCCGGGACCCGTTGCGGCCCCGGCGCAGCCCGCGTCTGGGCCGCTGCTCTTGCAACAATCCCCTGGTCCTGACGCCGACGCGACGTCGCATGAACACGTCCGACGAACCATCGGGTTCGTGACCGGCGGGGTCGGGGTCGCGATGGGCGCCGTCGCCCTCGGCTGTTACCTGTGGAACAGGTCGCGCTTCGACGCGTACGAGTCGGCGATGGTCAACGACAGCGGGAAAGCCGACTCCATCCGCACCGTCAGCGCCGTCACGACCGGCCTGGCGATCGGCAGCGGTGTCCTCATCGCGACCGGCGTCGTTCTGGTGCTCACGGCGCGGCCACGCGACACGACGTCGCCGCAAGCCGGGCTGGTGGCCGGCAGCGCCGTCGCAATCGGTCCTCAGAGCATCTCTTGGCGCGCGACCTGGTGAGCTCATGAACCGAACGACCATCTCCTGGACCGTCCTCGCCGTGTGGCTGGCAGGGTGTCTCAACCCCAGTACCTTCAGCGACGGCGGTGCCGATGCGATGCCCGGCGGCTCCGGCGGCGCCGCGGCACACGCGAGCGGCGGGCAGGCTGGAACCGGCAGCGCCGGGACCGCCGGTTCGGCCGCGGCCGGCAACGGTGGTCGCGCGGGCAGCGCCGGCTCCGGTCCCGGTGGTGGCGGCGGCGTACCGGCGGGTGGTGTGACGGGTACGGCTGGGACCGCCGGCACGGCCGGTGGCGCGGGCGGGCGGGGCGGCCTGGGCGGTGCCGCGGCCGGGGGCGCCGCGGGCCGCGTCTGCCCAGCCGAGCAATGCAACGGCCGCGACGACGACTGCGACGGCGTCATCGACAACGGCTGCCCGATCAACGGCCAGCCGCTGGTGACGCGCACCATGTCGACGACCAGCGCGGTCTTCGGCAGCGTGACCTACGCCAAGGACCTGAAGTTCGCCGACGCCTGCCCCGACGGTCAGGCCGTCATCGGCTTCACGGGAAGCGCAGGCTCGGGTCTGGACGCCGTCGGCGTCCGATGTGGCGCGTTGCAGGTCCGTGAGGACCGCACGTCCGAACCCTTCAAGTACAGCGTCGCCGTCAGCCCGGGGATCGACTTCGCCCCCGTCGGCGGTGATGGCGGGACGCAGAACCTGATCGACTCCCTGTTGCTGTGCGGCCCCGACGAGGTCGTCGTGTCGATGACCTTGAGGACCGAGCCCGCCACCAGCACCTGCCCGAACAAGGGATGCACGGCCGACACGTCGGTCAGTGCGGTGGGTTGCCCGGTCGTTTACGGGATGGCGGTCTCCTGCGCCCGCTACAACATCGTCGGCACGCCCGGCGCTTTCAAGCTGGCCGTGGCCGCCACGCCGATCACCAGCGCCAACGCCGGCGGCTCAGGCCGGGCAACCCCCGTGGCTGACACCCCGGTGTTCTCGTGCTTGCCGACGGGGATGCTCCGGCAAGCCACGGGCGCTTTCGGGCCGTGGGTCGGCAGTTGCGCGCGCACCGTCGTCAACGGGCTGCAGTTCGGTTGCACGAACCCAACCCTCCCGTTGCATTAGCCGCGCGCGGGCGGTAGGGACCAGCGCGTGACTGAAGAGCTGCCAGCGTTCATCCCGCCCGGCGACGTTCTGGGGGGCAAGTATCGCTTGGTCCGGCTCATCGGCCAGGGGGCGATGGGCAAGGTCTACGAGGCGCAACACGCGATCGTCGGACGGCGCTTTGCCGTCAAGATCCTGCAGGCCGAGCTCGCGCGCGAACCCGCCCTCCTCGAGCGGTTTCATCGCGAGGCCCGCGCGGCCGGCGCGCTGGAAAGCGAGAACCTGGCCTCGGTCGTCGACTTCGGTCACACCCCCGACGGCGTCCCCTACATCGTGATGGAGCTCCTGGTCGGCGAGGATCTGTCGAAGCTCATCGAACGCGAGGGGCCGCTGCCGGTGCCGCGGGTCGTCTCGCTGGGCGTGCAAGCTTGTCGCGGGCTGGCGGCCGCGCACAACGCCGGGATCGTGCACCGCGATCTGAAGCCCGCGAACCTGTTTGTCACGCGGCGCGGGGACGGCTCCGACCTCGTGAAGATCTTGGATTTTGGCATCGCGAAGCTCGAAAGCGCGGCCGAGTCCCACCTCCTCAATCTCACGCGGACGGGCGCGACGATGGGCACCCCGCTCTACATGTCGCCCGAGCAGGCGCGTGGCGAGAAGGAGCTGGACCAGCGTGCCGACATCTACGCGACCGCGGTGATCCTGTACGAGGCTCTGTCCGGGCAAATGCCCCACCAGGGCGATTCGTACAACGCGCTCCTGCACCACATCCTGACGCAGCCGGCGGTGCCGCTCGCGTCCCTGCGGCCGGGGATCCCCGCCGCCGTCGCGGACGCCATCCACGCGGCGCTGTCGCCCAATCGCGACGAGCGGCCGCAATCGGCGATGGAGTTCGCGCGCGCTCTCTCCGGCTACGCGGACGTGACACCGTTGCACCTGCGCCGGTCGCCGACCGCCGTGATGCCGGCCGCGACGACGACGATGTTGCTGCAAACGGATCCCCACCCGGCGGTCGCGCCCACGGCCCGACCCGCACCGCCGCGGCGCTGGCTGTGGGGCCTGGGCGTCGGCACCGCTGTCGGCCTGGCGGTGTTGCTCGTCGTCCTCGCAACCAGCGGCAACCACCACGCGCCGCCTGCGCCGGCCTCCCACGCCGTGCCGGTGGTCCCCCCTCCAGTGCCATCCACCGCTCCCGAAACGACCAGCAGTGAGCCACCGCCGTCGACGGACGAACCGGAAACCACCCCGGAGACCGCCGTAAACGAGAGCGACGACAAAACGCCCGCGCCGCCGCGCCCGGCCCGCCACAAGCCTGCCCGGCGTCACGCCGCCAAACCCAAGTTCGACGACGCGAATCCCTACCAGTGAGCTAGCGCGGGATGTAGCGGCCGGCCGCCGCTTCGAGGCGGCGGAACTGTTCGATCTGGTCCAGAAACACCGGCACGATCTCGGGGTCGAACTGGGCGCCCGTGCAGCGCTCCAGCTCCCCGCAGGCGATCTCGTGGGGCAGCGCCTTGCGGTAGGCGCGGTCGGAGGTCATGGCGTCGTAGGCGTCGGCGACCGCGACGATGCGCCCGATGAGGGGGATGTGATCGCCCATCAGCCCCTGCGGGTAGCCCGAACCGTCCCAGGCCTCGTGGTGGCAGTAACAGCCGGGGACGATGTCCCGCATGAACGGGATCGGCTCCAGGATGCGCTTGCCCTTGGCCGGGTGCGACCGGAACATCGCCAGCTCCTCGGGGGTCAGCTTGCCCGGCTTGTTCAGCTTGTCGTTGCGGACGCCGATCTTGCCGACGTCGTGCATCAGGCCGACCTTCACGACGGTGTCGATCTCGGGCTCGCTCATGCGCAGCCCGATGGCGATCAGACGCGCGTACATCGCCACGCGCTCCGAGTGGCCGCGCGTGTAGCGGTCCGACTCTTCCAGCGCGTGCGCGAACCCAATGATGGTCTGCTTGAAGTTCTCTTCCAGCGAGACGTTGGCGCGGGTCAGGTCCTTGTTCGCGTCGACCAGGTGCTCGTAGAGGCGCGCGTTCTCGATGGACACCGCCGCCCGGCTGGCCAGCACGTACAGCATCTTGCGCTGCCCCTCGGAAAACCGGTTGCCGCGCGTGTAGCTGTACGCGTTCAGCATGCCGATCAGTCGCCCGTTCAGCTTCAGGGGGATGCTGCACAGGCTGATGAGCCGCCGGTCGATCTCGCGCGGCGGCCGCTCGAGGAACTGGTACGACCGGCTGCCGTGCACCAGCAGCGGCCGGTCCTCTTTGAACAGCGGCAGCGCCTCGGCCAGGTTCAGCGGCGGCGCCTCGATGGCCGGGTCGGCGCGCTCGGAGACCTTGCGCATCTGCTCGACGAAGCGCCCCGCGTGCTTGGGATCCTCCAGCAGCAGGCTGACGACGTCGGCGTCGACTGCGTCGATGGTGGCGTCGAGGACCAGGTCCAGGACCTTCTCGACGGATAGCGAGGTCGCGATCGCCTCGCTGATCTTGTAGATGGACAGCGCGTCCTTGAGGCGGATGTTCTCGTGCTGCAGCCGCTGGCGGTCCAGGCCGCGCTGCACGATGTGAATGACCTCCTCGACCTTGAACGGCTTGAGGATGTAGTCGTAGGCGCCCCGCTTCATCGCCTCGATGGCCGTCTCGACCGTGCCGAACCCCGTCATGATGACGGTCAGCACCGGGATGCTCTCTTCGGAGATGCGCTGGATCAGCTCGAGGCCGCCCAGGTTGGGCATCTTCAGGTCCGAGATGACCAGGTTGTAGCTGCGGCGGTGCAGCTCCTCGATGGCCTGCGCGCCGTCCTCGACGGCGTGGACCATGTAGCCTTCCATGGTCAGGAAGTCGGCCAGGATCTCGCGGATGACCTTCTCGTCGTCGACGACCAGGATCCGCGCGGTCTCCAGCTGCGGGACATAGTCCGACCGCTCCGGTTCCGTGCGTTCCGGAACGGCCTCGGCTCTCGCGGCGGCCACACTGGCCAGCAGGGCTTCTCGGTCGCTCGTGCTCAAGAATTCCCCGAGAGATCAGCCTAGTCCAGGCCCCCCGCGATGACCAGCAGGAACCTCACCCCTTCATTTTGGACTGCTGCTCGGTCAGCTCCTTCCACTTCTGTTCCTTGCTCTCGGCGTCCTTTTGCTCGGATTCGGCCGATTTCTTGGCGGATTGCCAGTCGTCGTTCTTGTCCTTCCACTGGTCCTGGAAGTGATCGACCGAGAAGTCGCTGTCCGGCTTGATCCCCTTTTTCTGGGCCAGCTTGGCCTTCTCCAGCTCGACCTTTGCCTCGGCGGCCGACTGGTGCGCGTCGGCTGCCTTCTGCGATGCCTTCAGCCAGTCCTTCTTCTCGTCGAGCCAGCTCAGCTTCGCCTCGGCGACCCGAACCCCCACGTCGGCGACCTCCTTGCCGTGGCGGGCGGCGTTGGCCCGGTTTTCGTCGTGCGAGGCGTTGGCCGACTCCTGCTCCGTGGCGGACTTCTCCACCTCCAGGTCGGCCTGTTCCTTCTCTTTCTTGGCGATGTCCGTGTCACGCCCCAACGATTCCAGCTGATTCTTGGCGGTGCGCTGCTCGCTGCGGGCCACTTCGACGTCGTTCTGCGCCGCGAAGACATCCGACCTTTCGCCGGCCGGCACGGCGTCCAGCGAGGAGTCATCGACCTTGTACTTGAGACCGCCGCCGCAGCCGATCAGGGCCGCGCCGGCGCCCGCCAGCAGGGCCACGGACAGGGTCATATGGAGGGTCAGACTTCGAGGAAGACGCAAAGGGCTCATCTCTCCATCGTCAG
This sequence comes from Polyangia bacterium, assembly GCA_045802645.1. GTDB lineage: Bacteria > Myxococcota_A > Polyangia > Fen-1088 > Fen-1088 > JADGRB01. The sequence goes on along the minus strand of JBJMQQ010000083.1, from coordinate 31,520 downwards.
GCACACGCGCGGCCTTGGTCAAGTTGACAGCGCCGCGTCGCGCTAAAGCGGCGATTCCCGGGCAGAGTCATGACCTTTCGGCTGTAGCCGGCGCTGGCGGCCCGCAGTATAGTCGGCCGCTAGATTGCCGGGGGGGCCTCGCAAATCGCGCCCCCCGCGCCGCGTCCCCCAGCGTTGGAGCAAGACTATGCGTTCACGACCTTCGCCCAGCCTATTCCTTCTGACGTTTTGCCTCGCCGGGGCTGTCGCCGGTGCCGCCGTTTCCGGAGTCGGATGCGCGGGCGTCAAGCAGGGCCAGACCACCAGCGGCGCTGGCGGCTCCGGTAACCACACCGGTTCGGGCGGCAGCGGCAACGCCCCGCCCATGCCCACCATCCAGGGGCTGACCGGCATCAGCGTGTCGCCCGGCAACGCGCAGCTCTCGCTGTCGACCGGGTCGGTTGCGGGGACGCTGCAGGGGAACAGCAGCTTCACGGCCACAGGCACCTTTCAGGACGGGCACACCAGCGACATCACCAGCATGGTGAACTGGTCGTCGAACCCGTCATCGGGGCTGCTGATCGCCGGCGGCAACGCGTCGGTCTCCGCGCCCGGGCAGTACACGATCATGGCCTCCAGCGGCAACATCAACGGCACGGCGATGCTGGTCGCGACCTTCAGCGGCAACTTCAGCTGCACCGACTTCCAGAGCGGCGGTTGCGCGACGTTCGACACCGGCTCGGAGGGCAAGCTGGACAACGGCGCCTCGGGGTCGACGACCATTCAGTACCCGCTGGACGGCTCGCTGTTCCCGTCGAACCTGGGGCCGATCCAGGTGCACATCGCCAGCCCGGGGACGATCGCGCGCCTGAACTTCAAGACCAACCGGACCGGCAACGTCGACCTGAACTACTACGGCGCGTGCGAGACGGGTGCGACCAACCCGAACTCTTCGGGGAACTGCTACGTGACCCTCCCGGTGGCTCTGACCCAGCTCCTGGTCCCGTCCTGCGAGACCGAAGACATCCAGATCACCGCGCGCGTGTCCAACGGCAACGGCTCGCCGGTCGAGTCAAAGCCCATCAACGTCGATTGGGCGCAGTCCGGCCTGACGGGCGGCCTCTACTTCTGGACGGTGTTGCCGAACCAGCCCTACTGCCCCAGCGCGACCGCGGCCAGCCCGGGCACCTACTGCCTGCAGGACACCACCCAGATCCCCAAGAACGGGACGGCCATCTTCCGGTACGACTTCTCGAAGACCAACCCGGTGCCGCAGCAGGTGTGGACCGACGACGGCGGTCCGAACTCGATGCCGCCTTACCAGGGCGGGCCGCAGGCGTGGAACGCCGGACAAGCGGGCGGCCACTGCATCGGTTGCCACACGATCACCAACGACGGCAAGTACATGGCTCTCACGATCGGCGGGTCATCCAGCTACAACGCCGCCAACTGGGAGCTGCTGGACATCGCCGGGCAAGCGCTGCTGATGGACAACCCGACCAAGACGGGTGGTAGCGGCTGCAACGACCCGAACGCGACAGCCACGTCCGATTCGACCTGCTACTGGCAGCAGTTCCGCAAGGACGCCTTCGCGACGGAGACCGCCTGGGGCCCGGACAACAGCGCGATGGTCAGCATGTACAAGGCCAAGCTGTATCTCAGTCAGGTCACCGTCAGCGGAACGTCCGCCACGCTGGGGACGCCGGCGGCTGCCGTCCCCTCCTGGAAGGAGTACCAGTCGGATCCGTTCTGGAGCCACGACGGCAAGCACCTGGTCTTCACCTCGTTCGACACGCTTCCGCCGGCCGACCCGACGGGGAACCCGGGCGGCCTCAACGGCGATCTCAAGAAGGGCGGTCAGATCGCGATCGCATCGTCCGACGGCGCCAAGATCATGGACGACGCGAAGACGCTGGTCGGCCGCGGGAACGGCCTTACCAGTTACTACCCGTGCATCAGCGAGGACAGCAAGTTCGTGGTTTTCAACCAGAGCACGTGCGGCACCGACCCCGACATCAACTACAACGGGTCGGTCGGTTACGGCACGGGCAGCTGCGACGGCTACGACGACTCATCGGCGAAGCTCTGGTGGGTGTCGACCGACGGCGGTACCACCAAGCGCCTCGACAACGCCAACGGCGGCTCGACAAACTACGACAACTCGTGGCCGCGCTTCAGCCCGGACGTTGGGTCGTTCCGCGGCAAGACCCTCTACTGGGTCGCGTTCTCGTCGCGGCGGCCGTACGGCACGCAGATCAACAGCAACGGCATCATGAGCTCGCAGCCGCAGCTCTGGTTCACGGGCGTCGTTGCCGGCGAGGATCAGGCCGGCGATCCCAGCCGTCCGCCGGTCTGGCTGCCTGGGCAGAACCTGATGCAAGGGGCGCCGACGGGCAACCACGTCCCGCAGTGGGTCAAGGTTGCCATCATCATCGATAAGGGTGGCCTCTAGCGCGCGCGAGACCTCCGGTCTGGCGCGACGGCGCGCGTTCCAGGGACTGATGACCGTGAACGCGGGCTCGCGGCTTTCCATAGCGGCGCTGACTGTCCTGGCAACGCTGGCCGGGGCGGGGTGCCGCGTGGACCGCTCGGGCCTGGCTGCGCTCGGCGGCGCATTCAGCGGGACCGGCGGCCTCGCCGTCGTGACCGGCAGCGGCGGGACCGGCGGCAGTGGCGCGGGCGGAACGTCCACGGGCGGCGCCCCCGCGACCGGCGGGACCGTCGGAGCGGAGGGCGGATCATTCGGTGAGGGCTCGGGCGGCCAGGGTGCGGGCGAAGCCGGATCCAGCGGCGCGGCGGGCAGCGACGCGACTGCCAGCGGCGGCGCGGGCGGCAGCGTCGCCGCAACCGGCGGCTCCGGCGGCGACACGCTGGGGGCCGGGGGCGCCATCGGTGCGGGCGGGGCGAGCTCAGGAGCGGGCGGGACGGGAACGGCGGGAGCAGGCGGGACGGGAACCGGCGGCGTGCCCGCCACCGGCGGCATTTCGGGCGAAGGCGGTCTCTCCGGACGGGATGCGGGCGTGCCGTCCATCTGCGGCTCGCCGGATGCGGGCGAGTGGTGCGCCAGCTGCCTCGCCGCGGGCGGCACGTGTTCGGCGGGGACCTGCGTCTTCGTGTGCGGCGGGCCCTGCTCGCGCTGCGACGGCGCGGTCGTCTGCCCGATGGGCATGCCCTGCCGGGTCACCTGCTCGGCAGGCGGATGCAACGTCCCGATCGATTGCCGCGGCGCGACCGCGTGCACGATCACGTGCGCCGACCACGCCTGCTCGCAACCGATTCATTGCGGCGGCGGCATCGGCACGTGTGACCTGAGCTGCAGCGGCGTGGGCTCGTGCGCGTCGACGGTCACGGGCGGCGGCGACACGGCGACGATCGCCTGCTCGGGCAGCGGGGCCTGTCAGGGCGCCGTCGCGTGCCAGGGCAACAACTGCACCGTCCAGTGCACCGGGTCGTCCAGCTGCGCGTCCGGCGTGGCCGCCAGCGCCGCCGCCAACCACATCGCGTGCACCGGCGGGAACGCGTGCGCCCAGGCCGTCCGGTGCAGCGGAACCAGCTGCGTCACGGACTGCTCAGGGACGCACGACTGCGCCGGCGGCTACTGCTGCTTCGGCGCAAGCTGCAAGACGACGCCGATCAATCAGCCGATCTGTCGGTGATCAACCGACGCCGCCGCCCCGCGGGCATCAAACGTCGACGAGCTCGAGCGTCCCCAGGTAGTCGGCTTTCCCCAGCTCGACGCCGCCCGACCGCAGCAGGTCGTACGCCGTCGCGACGTGGAAGTAGAAGTTCGGGACCTGGCGCGCGATCAAGTAGTCGCGGGCGCGCAGCGCCTTGCCCGGCCGGTTCGGCATCTTGATCAGCGTGTCGGGCTTCACGTCGGCGAAGTCCTTCTCCGTGAAGGTCTCCAGGTAGGCGACGCACTTGGCGATCCGCCCGCGCAGCTCGACGAAGGTCTTCTCGTTGTCCTCGTGCTTGGGGTTTTCCTTGCCCGCCAGGTTGGCCGCCGTCCCCTTGGCCGTGTCACAGGCAATCCGCACCTGCGCCGAAAACGGCAGCATGTCGGCCGAAAGCCGCAATCCAAAGTAGTTGTCCGGGTCGAACTTACGCGCCTCGGCATGTTTCTGCGCCTTGGCGAGAATCGCGTCCAGGTTCTTCAACGACCGGACGAACTGCCGAACGAGCAAGTACTCCATCGTGTCCTCCCAAAAGAGGCGTCCGGTTTACCTCGGCCGGATCGGCGCGGCAACAGCCTTCCCGCCGGACGGGAAAGAGCGCAAGATCGGGCCCATCTGCCCCCCTGTAAGGAGTGCTATGCGCAAAATAGCTTGGCTTGCCCCGGTTGCAGTGCTCGCGACGGCTCTGGGCGGCACGGCGTCCGCGACGGTCGCGCAGCTAGATAACACCGCGCTGCCGCAGCCCACGCCGGCCGCGGAAATCAGTGTGGTCACCAGCCGCGGTTTCCTCGCGACGGACGACACGCTCGCGGGTCTGTTTGCGGTGCGGGGTGAAAAGCTGAACCCCTCGACGGATGCGCACCAGACGCCCGGAACCTTTTCTCCACAATGTGGTTTCACTGGAAAGATCGTGGTCCATGGCGGCGGGTGCAAGAACGCGCTCGGCTGGTACAACGTCACGCCGGGCAGCACGACGCCGCCGCCCGCGAACCAAATCTACGTCCTCGTCCCTGCCGATTTGACCCAGGCACCGCCGAACGGGATCAGCTGCAAGGACGGCGATTTTTGCCCGATGGCCGAGCCGAACACGAACCCCGGTCAGGCCGGGCAGCACACCTGGGTGGACTACACCTGGAATGCGTCGTCCATTGCGATGGATGCCCGCTACAAAGGGGGGCAGGTCGGGTTCGCTCTGATCGGCAACTCGGGGCAGTGCTCGCAAACCAAGTACTCGCAGGCCGAGTTGAATGTCGTCTCTACGAAGTACAGCAAGCCCTGGGTAACGACCCTGATTTACCAGTCGACCGTCGATCCGAGCTCGTACTACATCGCTTTCGAAGACGAGCCCATGAGCCCCGCTGACTGGAAACAGGGCGGCTGCGACGGCGACTTCAACGACTTCGTCTTCTACGTCACTGGGCTCAACTGCCAGGGCGGCGGCGTCGATTGCGACACGATGTTGCCCGGCGTCTGTGCTGGCGGGACGACTCAGTGTTCTAGTGGCGGGGAAACCGTCAAGTGCGTGTCCAACATCAAGCCGTCGGACGAGAAGTGCAACGGCCTCGACGACGACTGCGACGGTGTCGTCGACAACCCGGACGCGCCGGGACTGTGCGACCCCGGGTATGTGTGCAGCCAGGGCAAGTGCTGGGGCGCGTGCAACGACAGCGAGTTCCCCTGTTCCCCGCCGACGGTTTGCGACAAGAGCGATCAGCTCTGCAAGGACGCGGCGTGCATCGGCGTAACCTGTGGCGCCGAGCAGACCTGCTACCAGGGGACCTGCATCGGCGGGTGCAAGGACGTGGTTTGCCCGGTGGGCCAGGTCTGCCGGATCGGCAACTGCGTCGACCCGTGCGGGGGCGTCACCTGTCCGGCAACCCAGGTTTGCGACAACGGGGCGTGCGTTCCGCCCTGCTCATGTCGACCCTGCGCCGCCGGTCAGACCTGCACCGCCAAAGGGACCTGCGTCGACACCGGCTGCGACAAGGTGACCTGCACAGCGCCGCAGCTCTGCGTCGGCGGGAAATGCCAGGACGGCTGCCAGGGCGTCAAATGCCCCACCGGCCAGGAATGCACGAAGGGCGCGTGCACCACCCCAGACACCGGACCCATCGTCCCGCACCCGGACGCTGGCGCCTCTGCCACCGGCGGATTCGTCGGAACCGGGGGACGAACCGGCTCGGGGACCGGCGGTCAGGTCGGATCGGGCGGGAGCAACGGGCTCGGCGGGAGTGTTGGGACCGGCAGCTCCGGAACCGGCGGCGCCAACGGCGCGCATCCCGGCGGAATCCAGAGCTGCTCGTGCAACGAGAGCGGAGCCCCCCGGACCGGGGGGCTCGCGTTGTTGCTGGCGGGACTGGCTCTGGCCGGCAGACGCCGGCGCGCGGAGCGGGCTCGCCGCTAGGTCCGCCTCAGCAGGTCAGTATGCGGCGCAGTAGCCGTCCTGCCAGATCCACTGGTAGCCGTTCCAGACCCATCCGGGCTGAACCCAGCTGCAGCCCGGGTAAAAACCGACGCCCCAGCCTGGACCGATCCAGAGGCGGGCGCCGCCGCGCCAACCCCAGTAGCCGGGGTGCCAGAAGCGGTTGCCGACCCAGCGGCCGCCGATGCCCGTGATCGCGGGCGCGCGGTAACCGTAGCCGCCGCCCCACGCGCCCCGGTAGGCGGGTGCGCCGCGATAATAACCGCCCCGGAACCCGGGCGCGGGGGCGCCGTGGAATCCGCCGTGGAAGCCGCCGCCAGCGGGCGCGCCGTGGAAGGCGCCGCCGCCGTGGAACCCGCCGCCGCTGTGAAAACCGCCGCCGCCGCCGTGGAATCCACCGCCGCTGTGAAAACCGCCGCCGCCACCATGGAAGCCGCCGCCGCGGGCGAAGGCCGCGGCCGGAACAGCCATCAAGGCAATCCCGAGCACAACCGTCATGATCCGTCGCATGATCGTGATCCTCCCTGATCTAGATTAATGACCCCGAAGGCGGGTGCCTGGTAAGGGATCGACCTCACGCCGGCCATTTTTCGGGGTGGTTTACGCGACACGCGGGCTGCTGTAGGACAACCGCATGCCTGCGGCCGTGAACAAGGGCAAGCCGGGCGGGCGTCTCGCGGACGGTCGCGTCATGGCCCAGCCATGGCTGTCGGCGCGTGCGCGGCGCGTCGTGACGGTGCTCGCGGCGGCGTATAGCCTGTTCGTCTGGTCCGAGGGCGCCGGCTGGAAGATTGCGGAGCACCTGTTGCCGCTGCCCATCCGCTTCTTCATTCAGGAGGCCGAGCTGTTCCCGCACGCCGCGCGCGACGTCATCGAATGGCGCGCCGAGGCGTGGCGCTGCGACCTGGGCCGCTTCGAGGAGCTGGACGTCCGGCCGTTCTTTCCGATCCGGCGCGACGACAAGGAGAGTCGGTTTTACCGCGCGATGTTCTTTCACTACCGCCAGCGCAAGGTGCTCGAAGCGATGGACGCTTACCTGGTGCGCGAGCAGAACCGCGCGCACCCCGACCAGCCGATCGGCGGCGTGATGCTGCTCAGCCTGCGCATTCCGATCCCGCCCACCGGCACGGCCGCGCCCCGGTACCAGAGGCTGCCGCTGGTCGAGTACCCGTCCGAGGTTCAGCGGAAGTACTGGTACGTGACCCCGTCGGCCGATCGCGAGCAGCGCTGCGCGGAGCGAAAGGCGCCATGAGGCAGGCGGTCGTCGACCAGACCTGGACGGACAAGCTGCGCACGTGGCTGGCCACGCCGCAGCCGATCGAGCGGCTGGCGCTCGCGCGGATTGCGTTGCCGCTGATCCTGCTGGCGTTTCAGTCCTCGCGGCTCGTGCACGCGGACGAGTGGCTCAGCCCGGCCGGCTTTCGGGTTCCCGACCTGGGCGGCGACTGGCGACAACCGTTGTACGTCCCGCCTGTCCCGATTGGCGTCGCGTGGGGCGTCGCCGTTCTGATGACGATCTCGGGGCTGGCGCTGGCCGCCGGCTTCTTCACGCGGCTCGCGGCTGCCGTGTTCGCGGCCTTGCTGGCTTACGTCGCGCTCGCCGATCGCCTGGAGGCGTTCACCGTCAGCAAGCTGGGGCCGATGCTGGCGCTGGCGTTGTGCCTGACGCCGTCGGGCGCGCGCTACAGCGTCGATGCCTGGCGCCGGCGCCGCCGCTACCCGGAGCTACCGCTGCCCACCCACGTGTCGGGTGGCGTGATTCGCTTCTTCCAGGTGTTCCTGGCCGCGATGTATTCGGGCGCCGGCATCGCCAAAATGCGCGGCGACTGGCTGGGCGGCGACGTCCTGTGGAGCCACCTGCACGACAACTACCAGACCGCGATCTCGTGGATGCTGGGGCGGGCCGTTCCGGCGTGGGGCTGGCAGGCCTTGCAGTACCTGTCGCTGACGTTCGAGGTGGCGGCGCCGGTCTGGTTCCTGCTGCCGTGGACACGCCCCGCGGCGGTCGTCGCCGCGCTGGGGATGCACGCGCTCATCGGGCTGATGTTCGGGCCCGTCATCTGGTTCGCGCTGCTCATGAGCACGCTGCTGCTGGTCTGCTACCTGCCCGAACGCTGGCTGCTACGCCTGTTCCGCCGCCCGGCGGCGTGACGACTCTGTTGCGACTACTCGGCGCCTTCGGGGCGCGGCGGCATCTTGATCGTCAGCGTGGGGTCGGTCGCCTCGTTGTGGCGGCGGTGCGCCTCCATCACGCGCAGCGCCTCCGAGCGCCGGGTCCAGCGCCGCTCGCGCGCGTGGGCCAGCACCAGCAACGGCGGCTGCAGCAGGCGCGGCAGGACGGCCAGGATCAGCGCGCCGCCGATGACGACGATCGCGAGCGGCTTCTGCGTGTCCGCGCCGATGCCGTGTGACAGCGCGGCCGGGGTCAGCCCCAGCATGGCGACGAACGTCGTCATCAGCACCGGCCGCAGCCAGCGCTCGGCCGCCTCGCGGGCCCCCTCTTCCAGCCCGTGCCCCTCGTTCCAGAGCCGCTGCGCGTACGTGACGACCAGCAGCGCGTCCTGGATCGAGACGCCGAAGATCGAGATGAACCCCATGGCCGCCGAGATCGAGAAGTTCGTGCGCGTGATGAGCAGCGCCAGGATGCCGCCCGTGCAGGCGACGGGAATCCCGGCCAGCACGATCAGCATGTCCTTCCAGTTCTTCACCGACGAGTAGACCAGCATCGCGATCACCAGCAGCGTCAGCGGGATGATCAGGGCCAGACGCCCCGTCGCCTCGTTCAGCTGGTTGATCTCGCCGGCCCATTCCAGGTGGGTGTCGTACGGCAGCTTCACCTTGTCGGTGATCTGCTGCTGGGCTTCGTGGATCGTCGACGCCAGGTCGCGCCCGCGCACGGAGAACTTCACCGGCGCGTACCGGCGGTTGTCCTCCCGGTAGATGACCGCGGGGCCCTCTTCCTTCATGATCTGCGCGAGCTGCCCCAGCGGCACCTGCGCGCCGTCGGGCGTGGCCACCAGAATGTCGCGGATCGCCTTCAGGTCCTTGCGGTACGGCGCCGCCCAGCGGACGGTCAGGTCGAAGCGCTTTTCGCCCTCGTACACCTGGGTGACGGCCTGGCCACCGATCGCCGCCTGCACGACCGCTTCGACATCGCCGACGTTCAGGCCGTAGCGACCGCACAGCGCGCGGTTCGGCGTGATGCGTACGTCCGGCTGGCCCAGCGACGGGAAGAGGGCCAGGTCCTCGACCCCCTTGATATGCGACATGACGTCGACGATCTCGTTGGCCTTCGCCTCATTGACGTGCAGGTCGGGGCCGAACACCTTGACCGTGTTCTCGCCCTTCACGCCGGACATCGCCTCTTCGACGTTGTCCGAGATCATCTGCGAGAAGTTGAAGATGACGCCCGGGAACGCCTCCTGCAGCTCGTGCGAGAGGTCCTCGGTCATCGACTCTTTCGTGACGCCACGGCGCCAGTCTTTCGACGGCTTCAGCGGGGCGAAGAGCTCGATGTTGTAGAAGCCCGAGACGTCCGTTCCGTCGTCCGGACGTCCCAGCTGTGAGACGACCGTCGTGATCTCGGGGCGCCGGCGGTTGCTCAGATCGCAGGTGGTGCCCTCCTTGGGACAGCCGAGGAGCACGGCCCGCATTCGCCCGACGTACTTCGAGGACTGCTCGAGCGAGATCGACATCGGCAGCGTGGCCCGGATCCAGAAGTTCCCCTCTTCCAGCTTGGGCATGAACTCGCGCCCCAGCTGGGTTCCCGCGATCAGGCTGCCCAGGACCACCGCCGTACCCAGCCCGACCGCCGCCTTCTTGTGGCGCAGCGAAAAGTTGAAGAGGGGGATGTAGAAGACCTTCAGCCCCTTCATCAGCCAGTTGTCGTGCTCGTGATCGCCCAGTGTGCCGACCTTCAGCCCGCGCTCGGCCAGGACCGGCGTCAGCGTCAACGACAGCACGATCGCGCCGCCGATCGCGAACGCGTAGGTGTGCGCCATCGGCGAGAAGATCACGCCCGACACGCCGGACAGCGTGAACAGCGGGATGAACGCCACCGCGATCACCAGCGTCGACGAGAACATGGGCGGCCCGACTTCGCCGGCGGCTAGCAGGATGCGCTCGATCGAGTTGCGCTTGCCGGGGGCCGCCAGGTGGCGGAACACGTTCTCCATCACGATGACCGTCGAGTCGACGACGATCCCGAAGTCGACTGCCCCCAGCGAGATCAGGTTGGCTGGCGTCCCGGTGAAGACCATCCCGATGAACGCCGCCATCAGCGCCAGCGGGATGTTCAGCGCCGTGATCAGCGCGGCGCGCGCATGCCCCAGGAACATCCAGAGCACCAGCGCGACCAGCACCATGCCGATCACCAGGTTCTCGAGGACGGTGTGCGTGGTCAGCTTCACCAGCGTCGCGCGGTCGTAGTACGGCTCGATGTGCATGCCGGGCGGCAGCACGTGGAACTTGTTCATGTAGTCGACGCGCTCGTGAACGGCGTCCAGCACCTTCAGCGAGTCACCGCCGTAGCGCATGAGGACGGTGCCCTGGACGACGTCGGGGTCCAGGTCCTTGCCCACGATGCCCAGGCGCGGCGCGTGTCCCACGACGACGTCGGCGACGTCGCGGATGCGGACGGGCGTCCCCTTCTGCTCGCTCAGGACCACGTCGCGGATGTCGTTCAGCGACCGGATGATGCCGATGCCGCGGACGTCGTACGACTGCTCGCCGATCGTCAGCCGCTGACCACCGACGTTCTGGTTGGCGTTCGACAGCGCGTTGACCAGCTGGGTCAGCGTCACCCCGTGCCCCTTGAGGCGATACGGGTCGACCTCGACGTGGTACTCCTTGGTCTCGCCGCCGAAGCTGACGACGTCGATGACGCCGGGCGCCTGGCGGAACTGCCGTTCCAGCACCCAGTCCTCGGCGGTCTTCAGGTCCGACAGCGAGTATCCCTCGCCGCGCACCACGTACCGGAAGACCTCGCCGATCGCGCTCCAGGGCGACAGCTGCGGCGTCACCCCGGGCGGCAGGCTGACGAACCCCAGCCGGTTCAGCACGCGCTGCTGCGCCGAGTGATAATCGGCGTTCCAGGTGAAGTAGCACTTCACGTCGGATAGACCGAACAGCGACTGCGACCGCAGGTGGTCGAGGTCGATCATCCCGTTGAGGCCGTTCTCCAGCGGGATGGTGACGTACCGCTCGACCTCCTCGGCGCTCCAGCCGGTCGGCTGGGTGATGATCTCGATCATCGGCGCGACCGGGTTCGGGTACGCCTCGATGTCGAGCTGCTGATAGCAGTAAAGTCCCAGAGCCAGCACCCCCGCCGCTAAAATCAGGACGAAGGCGGGCATCCGCAGGACGAAGCGGACGATCTTGGCTATCACGGCGGCGTACTAAAGCATCCCCGAGAGCAGAATGCCCCCGGATGTGACGACCTTGTCGCCGGGGCTCAGCCCCCGGACGATCGGGACGTAGTCGCTGCCCTCGTCTTCGTTGACGGCGATGATCCGGCGCGTGAACTTCAGGCGTCCGTCCGGCGTGTTGCCGCTTTCGACGAAGACCACCGTTTGATCGGCGATGCGCAGGAGCGCCGTTTTCGGCAGCGCCGTCACCGCCGGCGCGTCGACCGCGATGCTGACGGTGGCGTACATCTCGGGCTTCAGGTCGCGGCCGGGGTTGGGGATCGAGCAGCGCACGCGCGCCGTTCGAGCCGTCGCGTCCAGCGCGTCCGAGATCCAGTCCACCTTGCCCAGGAACACCTTGTCCGGGTACGCGACGACCTTGATGCTGACGGGCGCGCCGCGCTTGACCTTGGCCAGGTCCATCTCGAACACGTCCGCGAAGACCCAGACGGAGTCGAGCTCACCGACGGTGAACAGCTCGACGGCGGTGCCGCCCGAGTATTGCCCCAGGACCTCCGCGCCGGGATTCACGTTGCGCGCGATCACCTCTCCCTCGATCGGGGCGCGCAGCGTGAATTCTTGCGAGACCTTGTCGGCGCTGGCGGCCCGGAACATCCGCGCCTTCTGGCGCGCGCGCTCGACCTCGGCGTGGGCCTTGCGGAAGTTGTCCTCGGCGGTCTCGAAGTCGCGCTGCGAACCGGCGTGCGCCGCGTACAGCTCCTGCTGGCGCTGCGCATCGTGCTGGGACGCGATGAGGTCGGCCTGTGCCTTGTCGAGATCCGCGAAGGCGTTGCCGACGTCGGGCGACTCGATCGTCGCCAGCGGCGCGCCCTTGCGCACGCGCTGGCCGGGGTCGGCCAGGATTCGCTTGATGCGCCCGGTGACGGGCGAAAAGACGTGCGCGACGCGTAGATCGTCGAAGGCGACCTTGCCGCTGGTGACGATCTCGTTGCCGACGGGGTGGGGCGCGACCGGCTCGATCTGGACCTTGGCGTCGCGCACCTGCTGCTCCGTCAGCCAGACCTCGTCCTTCGGGGGCTGAGCTTCTTGCTTCGTTGCAGCCGGGGCGCTCTGGCAGCCCGAAAGCGGTGTCACGACCGCCACGAGCACGGGGAATGCAGCGCCGCTCACCAGCGCCGCGGCGAGCCTGAACCGATCAAACACGACCTTCATTGAACCAACTCCGTCGCCGTCGCCGCCTCGATCTGGAAAATGGCATTCCAGTAGGCGGCGAGGTCCTGAATGTATTCGCCCTTTATCGATACGTACGTCCGTTGCGCGTCCAGATATTCCAGCAGCGAGGCGGCTCCCTTCTGATACTGCAGCTCGACGAGCTCTTGCGCCCGCCGCGCGCGGTCGAGGAGGCGCCCCTCCATCCGCTGCACCAGCTGGCGCGCCGTCAGCCAGCCGGTGTACGCGTTCTCGACCTCGGCCAGGATCTGCGCGCGCAGCTTCGCGTCCTGCGCGTCCTGCGCGCGTGCGTCCGCCTCCGCCTTCTTGATCTCACCCTGCTGCTGATAAAAAAGCGGGATGATCCCGGTCAGCGAGATCTGAAGCGTCGGCGGCGAAACGGCGTTGTTGGCGGACGGGGACCCCTGCTGCTGGTATTCGACGCCCACGCCGAGGTCCGGAAAGCGCTGCCGGTGCGCCAGCGATATCGCGCGGCCGGCGCGAACGCGTTGGTTCTCTTGCGCGCGCAGGTCGGGCCGCGCCTCGAACGCGCGGTCGACCAGCTGTTGCGGGCTGGTGCCCGCCAGCGCGGGCGGCACCACGAAGCGCAGCTGCTCGCTATCGATCTGAAAGTCGCTGACGCTCTGGCGACGACCGAGCAGGAAGGCCAGCTGCACCTTCGCCGCGTGCAGCGCCTGCGCGGCGGCGTCGATCGCCTGTTCGGCCTCCAGCTTGAGGGTCTCGGTGCGCGCGAGATCGACCTCCGAGATGGCGCCGCTCTTGTAGCGGATTTGATTGAGATCGAACGTCCGGCCGGCCGCAGCCGCCGTCTGGTGGGCGAAGTCGAGCGCAGCGGCCGCCGTGACCGCCTGGAAGTACTGCTCTTTGACCTGCAACTCCAGCGTGCGTTGGGCGTCCCCGCGCTGCAGGCGCGCGGCGGCCAGCGCCGCTTCCGCCACGCCTCGCCGGAGCCCGCGCTTACCCGATAAGGTGTCCTCGATCGCGTTCGAGTCACCCAGGCCGGCGAACCAGCCGTGGTGCGTGTCGAACAGGGGCTGGTTGTTGGGGTCGCGGACGTCGTCGTGGAAGAAGAAGTGGTAGTAGCCGACCGCCGCGTTCGGGTTCGGCACGGCGTTCGCGGACAGAACGTCGCCCGCCGCGGCCTCTGCGTTCGCCTCCGCGATCAGCAGGTCGAGCCCGTGGGTCCGGAAAATCGTCAGCGCATCCTTCAGCGTCAACCGGGCGGGCAACGTCGGGTCCGGCGGCAAGTCGGCCGCGGCCGCCAGGGAGGCGACCAGCATCAACGGAAGGAGGGCACGCAAAACCACGGTCGCGTAACAAGCAAGATCCGTGCTTGGCCGTAACCTGCGAAAATGTCGTGAAAATGGTGCTTTGACGCGGCCTCCGGGGCGGCGGGTCAAAGTTTCTTGCGTGTATCGCGAAAGTTTCCTGTAGGCCAAGGCCGAGCTGCCCGTCCCGAATCCGGTCAGGGCGCTGACGGCCGCAGGACGATCGTCTCGCCCACGGCCGCCAAGGTGGCCGTGTCGGAGGACCATCCGCGGGCCTGGGCCCCTTCCCGGAACAGCACCGGCGGTTCATCGAGCGGCTCGTCCGTCAACTTGAACGTCCCCCAGTGCATGGCGATGACCCGGCGTGCCCGGAGGTCGGCATGGGCCCGCAGCGCCTCCTCCGGGTTCATGTGTTGCTTGGACATGAACCAGGCGGGATCGTAGGCGCCGATCGGCAGCAGGGCGGCATCGAGACCGGCGAACCGGCGGCCGATTTCCTGGAATCCGTCGAAGTACGCGGTGTCGCCCGAGTGATAGATGCGTATCCCCGCGTTCTCGATGACGAAACCGCCCCACAGCGCGCGGTTCGGCGGCTCCAGCGCGCGGCGGCTCCAGTGCTGGCTCGGGACGAAGGTGACGGTCACGCCACCGATGTCCGCGCTGTCCCACCAGCCCAGCTCTGTCACGGATGGGTGACCACCGATGGACCGGCCGTTCCCGATTCCGGCCACCACCGGGGCCCCGACCGCGCGCAGGGTCGGCAGGTCCATGTGGTCGTAATGATTGTGCGAGACCAGCTGGGCGGCGATGGGCGGCAGCTTGTCCGGCGTCAAGGGCAGCGGCGCGTTGCGCTTGATGAGGCCGGTGATCGACGTCCCCAGCACGGGATCGATCAGGAACGACAGGCCGCCCAGCTGCACGAGCCAGCTCGCGTGACCGAGCCAGGTGAGGCGGGCGCCTTCGCCCGTGGCGGGCGGCACGCGCAGCGAGGCCGGATCGACCGCGACGGCGGGAATCTCGGCACGCCCCGGCGATTTGCGACGCCGGCCGGTGAGCTTGTCGGCGACCGCCCATTTGTAGACGTTCCGGAACGGCTGCGGCCCGGAGCCGTCGAGATTCACGAACTTTCCGTCGGTGTCCCGCCGAAACCGCGACGCTTCGTCGGGCGCGCGCGTGATCGGGAAAGTTTCGGCGGGCGGGGCCATGGGCGCGATTGAAGCAGCTATTCGGTGGCCCGGCCAGAACGGCGGCCGACCCACAGCATGACCGCCGCCAGGCTGGGCGCCACGACGGAGATGGCGCCGACGATCCAGGTCAGCAGATCGCGCGGCCCGTGGCGCAGGTTCCACGTCGCGAGCTGGACGGTCGTGACGGCGGCGTCGGCGGTGACCAGGACCGCCAGCGCCGTGTCCAGGCCGCGGCGCCAGCGGCGCGCCAGGCTGGAGAGCGCCGGGGCCAGCGCCGCGTCGAATGCCACCCACCCCCACTTGACCGCCGGCGACGGGAACCAGCGGTGCGCGTCGGCGCACGCGATCAGCACCGTCCAGGGCACCAGCACCAGCGCCAGCGCCTGGATCAACACGCCCGGCCGGCGCAGCAGCGTCTGGGCGCCGAAGCGCAATAGCCCGCCGCGCGCGAAAG
This sequence comes from Polyangia bacterium, assembly GCA_045802645.1. Classification (GTDB taxonomy): domain Bacteria; phylum Myxococcota_A; class Polyangia; order Fen-1088; family Fen-1088; genus JADGRB01. The sequence continues at coordinate 15,940 of JBJMQQ010000083.1, read as the reverse complement.
CGCCCAGCACGTCGATGACCGTCGCGATGCCGGTCTGGCCCGGCGGGTACGAGATGAAGATGGGCGACCAGGACTGCGGCCGCAGCTTGGCCTTGAACGCCTGGATGCCGCGAAAGTCGTACAGCGGAAGCCCGGTGCGGCGGGCGAGCCGCAGCCACGGACCGAGCGGCCCGGCCAGCGGCGCCAGCCCCAGCGTCACGTAGCCGCAGGCTTCGGCCGCGGCGGCGCGCATCGCCGTGTCGACCAGCAGCTCGGCGGTCCCGTTCGGCGCCTGAGGGAGGCGCAGCAGATCCTCGATGAACCAGCCGCGCCGGGCGAACACGGGGACCATGCTCAGGAAGCCGACCAGCGTGGAGCCCTGGTACGCGGCGAAGAAGCGGCGCTCGTCGATCGCGCTATCCAGATGCATCTGGACGAGGAAGCCCATGGGCGGCATCGGGTGGGCGGCCTGCCAGCGGGCGATCAGCTGGTCGACGTCGCGGCGGGCTTCACCGTCGGCCTGCGCGAGCAGGCGCGGATCGAACGGGCGGATCTCGACCCCCTTGGCGCGGGCGCGCCGGATCTGCGCGCGCAGGCTGGGCGCAGCGGCAACCGTTCGATCCCAGTCGCGCGGATCCCAGACGGGCTGCTCGCCAATGCGCATCGCGGCGAAGGGCGAGCCGGTGGTGAATCGCTCCTCGGTGCCGAAGAAGCAGGCGCGCCGTCCCTGCGCGGCGGCCGCCGTCACGAACCGCTGCGCCGCCGCCCAAACGACGTCCGGCGCCGCAATGGGTGCCGCAGCCGCCACCCACGCGCGGCCCGTGTCGATGTATGCGACGCACGCGTCATCGCCCGGACCGTCGAACCAGTAGCGAAAGCCCGGCTCCAGGATCTGAAACGAGGTGGCGTTCCAGCCGTGGCGTCTCAGCAGGGCGAGCGCGCGCGGAACTTCGTCGTATCCTCCTGGCATGGGCGAGGCGATCTTGTCGGTGGGGCCGCTGGGATTTCCCTGGCCGACCCGCGATCCGTTCATCACCTGCGTGTACCACGTCGACGGTTACCCGGCCGGCAACGACCAGCTGGGCCCGGTCGGGTCGCTGGACGGCCGCGACCTGGGCCAGGACTTCGAGGGGCGCGACGGCTGGCGCATGTACCACGGGCAGTCCGTCCCGGGCTTCCCGCCGCACCCCCACCGCGGGTTCGAGACGGTGACGGTCGTGCGGCGCGGGTTCATCGACCACACGGATTCCGTCGGCGCGGCCGCCCGGTACGGTGAGGGGGACGTGCAGTGGCTGACCGCCGGCGGGGGCGTCGTGCACGCCGAGATGTTCCCGCTGCTGAACCGCGACGCGCCGAACCCGCTGGAGCTGTTCCAGATCTGGTTGAACCTGCCGCGCGCGAAGAAGCTGGCCAACCCCGGATTCGACATGTTCTGGCGCGAGAGCATCCCCGTGGTGCGCGCCAGCGACGGGGCGACCGTCACGCTGGTCGCCGGCCGGCTGGGCGACCACGTGGCGCCCGCGCCGCCGCGCGATTCGTGGGCCGCGAACCCGCAGGCCGAGGTGGCGATCTGGACCATCGGGCTTGCGGCGGGCGCCCGCTGGACGTTGCCGGCGGCCAGCCCGGGCTTGAACCGTACGCTGTACTTCTTCCGCGGCGCCTCGGTGCGGATCGACGGGGACGTGCTGACCGGCGCCCGCGAGATCGTGCTGCGCAGCGATCGCGCCGTGGCGGTGGAGGCCGGGCCCGACGCCGTCGAGCTCTTGTTGCTGCAGGGGCGACCCATCGCGGAGCCGGTCGTCGCGTATGGCCCGTTCGTCATGACGACGCGCGAGGAGGTCCAGCAGGCGTTCGCCGATTATCAGCGGACACGCTTCGGCGGCTGGCCGTGGCCGTCGGAGGAGCCGGTGCACCCGCGCAGCGACGGGCGTTTCGCGCGCCGCCCCGACGGTCGAATCGAGCGCCCCGGTTGACGTGCGCACCACCATCACCGGGTTCCATCAGGACGCGGCCGGCGACTGGATCGCGGAGCTTGCCTGCGGCCACCAGCAGCACGTTCGCCACCGCCCGCCGTGGCAGCTGCGCCCGTGGATCAACGATCCGGGCGCGCGCGCCGCTCGCGTCGGAACCGGCATCGACTGCCCGCCGTGCGACCGGGGACAACGCGTGACGCGCGCGCAGGAGCTGATCGCCAGCCTGGGTTTGCAGCCGCATCCCGAGCGCGGCCACTTCGCCGAGACGTACCGGGCCGCGCTGACCGTCGACGGGCTGCCGCATGGTGCGCCGCGCGCGGCGTCGACGGCGATCTACTTCCTGATCTCGCGCGAGGCGCCGACCACCTACCTTCACCGACTGCTGTCCGACGAGATCTTCCACTTCTACGAAGGTGGGCCGCTGGACGTGTTGCTGCTGGGGGCTGTCGGCCCGGGCGAGGTGCGGCGGCTCGGCACGGACATTTCCGCCGGCGAGCGGCCGCAGATCGTCATCCCGGCGGGCACCTGGTTCGCCGCCGAGCTGGCCGACGGGGCCACGCACTGCCTGTTCGGCTGCACGGTGGCGCCCGGGTTCGACTTCGCCGACTTCGAGCTGGCGGCCGGTCCCGAGCTGGGCGCGCGCTACCCGGCGCACGCCGCCCGCATCGCGCGCATGACCCGGCCGCACTCCGGCTGAGCTGTCTCGAACCGTCTGGAATTGCGCGCTCCCGTCGACTTTCGCCAGCGCGGCCTTAATTTGGGCGGCCGAGGAGCCCCTTCATGCCCAACTACACCACCTCGCTCTGGTCCGAGGCTGTTCCCCCCACGACCTACCCGCCGCTGTCGGCCAACCTGACGGTGGACGTCGCCGTCGTGGGCGCCGGCATCACCGGCGTGACGGCGGCCCGGCTGCTGCAGAGCGCGGGGCGCAAGGTGGCGATCCTCGAGGCGCGCCGCGTGGGCAAGGGCGAGACCGGCAAGACCACCGCCCACCTGACGGAGGCGTTGGACACGCGCTACCACCTGCTGATCTCGCGGTTTGGCGTCGACGGTGCGCGCATGGCGGCGGAGGGGCAGCGGCTGGCGATCGATCAGATCGCCACCTACGCGCGCGACCTGCAGATCGCGTGCGACTTTCGGCGCGTCCCGGGATTCCTCTACGCGGACGATCGGTCGCAGCTTCCCGACCTAGAAGAAGAGGCGCGCGCCGTCGAGAAGTTGGGGCTGGCCGCCACGCTGACTGATGACGTGCCGCTGCCGTTCCCGGTGCTGCGCGGGCTCCGGTTCGAGCACCAGGCCACCTTCCACCCGCGCATTTACCTGAACGGACTGGTCGAGGCGTTCACGCGCGACGGGGGCCAGCTGTTCGAGGAGACGCAGGTCGTCGGTATCGAGGAGTCGGGCGGCGTCTGTCGCGTCAACACCGACCACGGCGTGGTGACGGCGCGCGAGGTGATCGTGGCGGCCCACGTGCCGATCTCGAATCGATTCTTGCTGCACACGAAGCTGGCCGCCTACCGCACCTACGCCGTTGCGTTCGAGCAGCCGTCGCCGGGCGAAGACGCGCTGTTCTGGGACATGGCCGACCCCTACCACTACACGCGCAACCAGAAGATCGGCGATCGCAACTACGTCATCGTCGGCGGCGACGACCACAAGGTGGGCGAGGACGAGGACACCGCCGTCCCCTTCATTCACCTGGAAAACTACGTCCGGGCGAAGTTCGGCCGGGAGGTGGCGCCCACGGACTACCGCTGGTCGGGGCAGATCATCGTCCCCGTCGACGGGCTGCCGCTGATCGGAAAGAACTCGGCGTCGACGCACATCTACGTCGCCAGCGGGTACTCGGGGAACGGGATGACGAACGGGACGCTGGCCGCGATGGTCCTGGCCGACCAGATCGTGCTGGGGCGCAGCCGCTTCACCGAGCTGCTGGACCCGACGCGCATCAAGCCGCTCGCGTCGGCCAAGCTGTTCGTCGCCGAGAACGCCGACTACCCGCGGCACCTGTTGCAGGATCGGCTGCCGCACCCCGGTCCCGAGGCGCTGGCGTCGATCCCGCCGGGCGACGGCCAGGTGCTGTCGTTCCGCGGACAGCGGCTGGCGGTGTACCGCAACGCCAACGGTGAGCTCAGCGCGGTGTCGCCGGTCTGCACGCACCTCGGCTGCCTGGTCCACTGGAACACGGCCGAGAAGAGCTGGGACTGCCCGTGCCACGGCAGCCGCTTCGACCCGCACGGGCGCGTGCTGAACGGCCCCGCCGTCACGGCGCTGGAGGCGCGTCCGATCCCGGACGTACCGGAAACGGCGGACGAGCCGCGCGCACCCGCCATGCCGGGCGAGGGGCACCCGACGACTCCCTGACGCCGGGCGCGGCCACGGGCCTCACGGAAATTCGGTGTAGCCGTCGTCGTGCTTGCCGCCTGTGAAGACGGTCTCATCGCCGCGCGCGTGTTCCGGGCGGGCCTCCGGCGTGAGGAACGGGGCCTGGTCACGCGGCGCGCCGGCGCGCGGCCCCAGCGCCTCGCGCCAGAGCACGGCCTGCAGCGTCCGCAGCGCCTCGCGCTTCGGTGCGCGCTCGACGATGTCGGCGATGCTCAGCACGCCGGCCACCCGCCCGTCACCGTCGGTGAGGACGAGTCGCGATTTCTGCTCCTCGGCCATGAGGTCCTCGGCCATGCCCAGGTCTCCGTCGATGAAGCAGGTGACGGCTGGCTGGGTCATGACGGTGCTGACGGGCGTGGTCGCGGCGTCGAGGCCCGGCGCCATGCCTTTGACGACCAGGTCCCGGTCGGTCAGCACCCCCAGCACCTTGCGGTCGGGGTCGCAGACCGGCAGGAAACCGAGTCCCGTCTCCGTCATCAGCCGGGCCGCGTCCGCCAGCGTGGCGTTCTCGGGCAGGCTCTCCGTGTTCTCCGTGGCGACGATGTCTCTGCACCGCATGAGGCACCTCCTTGTCTTACGGATAACCATCAGAGGGCATCGCTGTGCCGGCAGCGACCGCGACGTGCTCGCCACGCGGCGTCTCAGCTTTCTGATGGTCGCCGGCATGCCGCCTGAACGCGCACGGGCGCCAACCTGGTCCGTCGTTTGCTGCGGTTTCTCGCATGCGTCTTGCCGTCGGGGTCCTCTTGGTGTGTGTTGGGGCTTGCAGTTCCAGCTCCCTGTTGGGGGGGAACGGCGGTACGGGGGGCGGGTCGTCAGCGGCCGGTGCTGGCGGTACCGCCGGAATGGCTGGGGCCGGTGGCGTCGGTGGAACGGGCGGCGGCGGAACGACCGGAATGGCCGGGGCCGGAGGCTACGGTGCCGTCTGCATGGGTGACACGCAATGTGCGCCGCCGTTGTTTTGTTACGCGCCAGGTGTTTTCCACTGTGGCGGGCCGTGTGCGTCGGGAAAGACCGCCTGTACCACCGACGCGGATTGCGACGCGGACGCTGGCTCGGGCGCGCCCTTCGTCTGCCTCGATGATTCCTGCGCGTGTGGCCCGCCGAGGGCCTGCCAGCGCGGTTGCGTGACCAACGGTGAGTGCGCAGAGGGGATGACCTGCGGCAGCAATCATCACTGCGCGCCCACGACGTGCGCGCCCGCAACGGGTGCCTGCCCCGCGAACTTCGCGTGCACCGGCGGCGTCTGCGTCCGACAGAGCTGCCAGACCGACGCCGACTGTTCGGGCGGCTGTGTTGGGCACAAGTGCTACTCGAGTCCGGGGGTTTGTACGCTGGTGCTTTGAGGCATTGCTGTCTGGCCTGAGTGCTTGTGAGTTGCCGCCGGCGTGAGCACGTTCGTAGTGTCGAAGGAGGTGCCGGTGGCAACCAAGGCCGAACGCGCGCGCAGTGACATGGAGCGATCGGGGCCCAAGCGGGTGGCGAAGCAGAAGAAGGCCACCCCGCGGCGGTCGGGGCCGCACAACGCCGCGGCCCGCGTCGCGAAGAACGCCACCGCCCAGGAAGAGGACCGGCCGGCGACGACCAAGCCCTCCCGCAAGTCGTCGCGGCGCGGGGCGAATCACGTGAAGTTCGGCAGCAACCTCAAGCTGCGGCAGACCAGCCGGCTGAACGCGCCAACGGGGCGGCAGCCTTCCGGGACATGACCCGCGGGCGGCGACGCGGCTGGATCGTCGCGCTGGCGGCGCTGGCCGCGGCGGACGCGATCGTCGTGGCCTTGCGCCAGACGGGGATCATCCGCCGGTTGCCGGAGCCGCCCGGGCGTATCTGGGACACGAACCGGGTCGTCACGGCGCCGGTGGCGTACGCGATGGGTGTGCCGGACGCGCCGATCGCCGCGGTGGTGTACCTGTCGATGATCGGGTTCGCGACGCGGCTGGGCCGGCGGCACGCGCGCCGCCGGCCGTGGAGCGCGCTGGGGCTGGCCGCCGGGGCGACCGGCGCTGCGGCGGGCGCCGCGTTCTACCTGTGGGACATGCTCGCCCGCGAAAAGAAGCTCTGCCCGTACTGCCTGGGGACGGCGACGGCCAGCTTCACGCTGCTGCCGCTGGCGATGCCCGAACTGCGCGACCTCTTCGCCTAGGCGATGCGGAGTCACTGGATCACCGGCGCGGGCGAGCTGCGCGCCCGGGCGAGCGACTGGGCGGCGCTGTGCGAGCGCGCCTGCTCCGACTCGCCGTTCGGCCGGCCCGAGTGGCTGCTGCCGTGGCACGAGGTGTTCGGCGGCTCCGCGGCCGTGCGCGTGCTGGCGATCGAGGACGCGGGCGCGCTGGTCGCGCTGGTGCCGTTTCAAGAGGTCGCCTGCGCCACGCTGGCGCTGATGGGGGGCGACATCAGCGATCACCACGACGCGCCCGTCGCCGGTGACGCCGATGTGGCGGGCATCGTGCTGCCGGTCGTCGCGCACGCCGTCGCGAGCGGCGACTGGGAATCGATCCGACTCGATCGCCTGCGCCACGACGCCTGGCTGCGGCAGCTACCCGCGGTGACTGCCTGGCGGTCGGCGGAAAACGCAGAGGATCCACCCTGTCCCACGCTGGTGGCGCCAGCTGACTCGCGCAGTCTCGAGGACGTGTTGCCGTCCGGGTTCGCGTATCGCCTGGGGCGGCAGCGACGCCACGCGGAGCGCCACGGCGGCGTCCGGCTGCGCGTGGCCGCCAGCCCGGAAGAGGCGCTGTTCCTGTTCGACGCGCTGAGCGCGTTTCACGCGGCGCGCTGGCAGGCGCGCGGCCAGTCCGGGGTGCTCGCGCATGACGACGTCCAGCGATTCCATCGGCTGGCGGTCCCCGCGATGCAGCGCGCCGGGCTGTTGCGCCTCTACGGGCTCGAGCTGGGCGGCGCGCTGGCCGCCGTCGTCTACGCGTTCCGCGTGCGTGACCGCGTGTCGTTCTACCTCTGCGGGTTCGACGCCGCTCACGAGAGCGCCAGCCCCGGCGCGCTGACCGTGGCGGCGGCGATCGAACGCGAGCTTCAGGCCGGCGCGCGCGTGTTCGACTTCCTGCGCGGGCGCGAAGCGTACAAGTACCGCTTCGGCGCCCGCGACGTGTCCTGTTTCACCGTCACCGCGCAACGCGAGCTGCGCGAGACGGCCGCCGATTACAGCGACGCCGGCGCTTCCAGCTCGTTCCGCGTCTGAAGGCGCGGGTCCCCCTTTTCGCGCAGCTGCGCCTCCAGCTGCGTCATCTGGTCGGCAAGCTCGCTCAGCTCGGCGCCGTCGAAGAGCTTCCGCACCTTCGGGAAGAGCTCCATCTCCTCCTCGATGACGTGCTCCTCGGTGAGGCCCGCCAGCTCCTCGATCTCGCCCGCGACGTCCTGGCTGCGCGAGCTCTGGAGGATCGTCGCCAGCACGCGCTTGACCTGAAGGTGGTCCTCCACGGCCTGCTCGAGGAACTTCTCCGTCTGGCGATTCTCGACGGCCGGGTAGAAGATCTGCTCCTCGATGCTGGCGTGTATGGCCAGCGCGTCGCCCACCTCGGCCAGCAGCTGCCCGAATTCGTGATCGCGCGGCGTCAGGTCGGACAGCTTGTCGAACAGCTCCTCGACCTGCCGGTGCTGCGATTCCAGCAGCTCCAGCGCGTTCGGCTGCGCGGGCGCCGCCTGTTTCGTGGCCTGCGCCTTGCCGCCGCGCGCCTGTCGCCCGCGCGGCAGCTTGGCATTGTCGCGCGAGACCAGCTTGTTGAACCGGCTCTGCTTCCCGTTGCTCGTGCGGTCCTGGTAGATGAACGCGAGCTGGTTCTTGTCGAACCACTCGAAGAATTCATCCCAGCCGATCGACTCCAGCGATTGCTGCCCGGAGAAACCAGGGAAGTCGATGCGCAGGATGCCGGGATCGCCGTCGGCGCCCGTCCGCTTCACGTGCGCCGGACACCCGCCTCGCGCTTCCACCCATTTCCGAATCTCCTCGTGGTCCGTCGTGGTGTTCGCCATCGTCCTTCCCTCCTGGCGAAAACCTAAGCGTGAAAATCGGACGGTGGGATGCTCCGCGCCATCCACAGGGTCGAGCCGGGCGCTCCGTCCGGTGTCGGGCTCCACGGCTCGCGCGAGATCGGGCGCAGACCTGAGTCCGCCAGCGCGGCGGTGATCTCCGCGTCCTCGAACAGGCGCTGGCGAAGCAGGACCTCGGCCGTCGCACCGTCGCGGTTCACCATCAGCAGCGCCTGGGCTTCGTTGCGGCTGCCGTCGAAACGCGCCTCGCTCTGCATTTGCCAGCCGGGTCCCTCGTAGACGTTTCGTTGATGCCACCAGCGCTCATACCCGGTGCGGTTGTTGACGTCGAAGAGCAGCAGCCCGCTCGGCCGAAGCGCGGCGGCGAAGGCGGCGAAGGCCGCGCGCAGCTCGGAGACGCTGCCCAGATGGTTGAGCGTGTTGAAGAAGCAGCCGGCGGCGTCGAACGGCGCCGTGGGGATCGGCGCACCCAGCGCGCTCGCGTGCCACCCGATGCGGCCGGCGCCCGGCTTGGCGCGCGCGCACGCCAGCATCGCCGCGGAGACATCCGCGCCGGCCAGCCGCCAGCCCGGTCGGCGCGCCGCCAGCTCCAGCAACAAGGTCCCGGTCCCGCAGCCGGCTTCGAAGAACGACGCGACCGGCGGCACCTCGGCGTCCAGCGCCGGCAGCAGCCGAGCCAGTACGGCGGCGGAGAAGCTCCCGTACCGGGCCTGCCAGTCGTCGTAGACCAGCGCCAGCGCCGCATAAGGATCGCCTGTATCGCCCGGCGCGGTCACCGCGGATCAGGGTGGATCCGATCCGCGGCGCCGCAATCGGGCCTTCACCAGCTGATGCTGTCGACGTACACCGTTCCGGACCACGCGGCGTTCGTCGTCACGTCTACCCCCAGCTCGAACAGTGGCGTGGCGGCGTTCGACGGGACGGTCAGCGCCAACGTGTTCCAGGCGTTCGTCTTCATCGAGCCGATCGGCTGCCAGTTGCCCGTCCAGGTCCAGCCGCCCGCCGCACCCTGCAACGCAAACGGCTGAATCGCCGAGATCGCGCTGCCGCTGGGGACCCAGACGTGGAACGTGACGGTCTTGCCGGCGGGCGTCGCCGGCGAGGAGACGAACGCGCTGGCGTCACCGGCGGCACCGCTCATCGCGACGGCCAGCGCGTGCGTGCCCGCGAACTTCTGCGCCGTCGCGCTGGACACGCCCGTCATCGGCGCGCCGCTCACGGCCCAGGATTGCGTGCCGCTCTCGAAGCTGTACTGCGCGGCATCCGTGGATCCACCGGTGCCGGTGCTGCCGCCGGTACCGGTGCTGCCACCGGTGCCGGTGCTGCCGCCCGTGCCGGTGCTGCCGCCCGTCACCAGCGTGACGCCGCCCGCCTTCAGGATCGTGCCCGCGCGGCTTTGCATGAACAGCTGCCCGTCGGTGTACTGGTCGTTCTGGTACGAGCTCTGTCCGCTCGCGCCCGCGCCGAACAGCAGGCCGATGACGCCGTTGTTCGCGAACTTGGCCAGGTGCGCCGTGCCGTTCAGGAAGAAGTACTCGGGTCGGTTGTCCTTGTAGCCGGCGCGCGCCGTGCCGTCGTTCGCGACGTCGCGGTGGTTCGAGTTGCCGAGCGGAATCTGCCACAGCACCCAGCGGCGCTGCGCCTTCACGTTCCAGAGGCGCACCCACTCGGCGTAGCGATTGAAGCTCATCGAGCTCACCGACGCGCTGTCGCTGGCGTCCCACCAGCGGTTCTGCCCCTGCACAAGCTTGTAGTAATCGGAGTCGCGGTCCAGCGGATCACCGACCAGCAGGTCCCATGTCATGCCGGTCACGTTGGCGGCCAGGCCGAACGGCGCCAGGAAGTTGTAGACCTTGTCGACCTGCGGCTGCAGCGCGTCCGTCACCGACCCGTAGGCGACGTCCTCGCCGCTGGCCCAGCCCGAGATGTGGATGCCCAGCACGGCGTTCGTGGCCCCGACCGATTTTCGCAGCTGCAGGAAGGCGAGCCCCCAGCCGGCGACCGTGTTGGGCAGGCCGGATAGCTCCGGCAGGCCGCTGTCCTTCACCGCGGCGTAGGCGCCGCTGTTGCTGCTGGTCTGCTGCTGGAGGAAGCCGAACCCGTCCGCCTCCATCAGGATCAGCACCGGCTTTCCGAAGTCCTTCGCCCGCTGCATGAGGATCTTGAAGTCGCCGAAGTAGCTCTTCATCGTCGTCGCGTTCTGCACCTTGGCCAGGAACGCGGACTCGGCGCCGCCCGGCTCGCCGTTGACCTGGTAGTACTCGACCGCCGGAATGAAGTGCTGGCTGTCGCACTCTTTCATGTACGACAGCCCCCACGAGCCGTCGTACGCGCTGTAGCCCCAGTTGTTGACCCAGCCTTTCGTGAAGTACTGGTAGCGCACGTCCCAGGGGACGCCGCTGGACTTCATCCAGGTCTGGCCAGGCCCTTCGAAGAGGCCCACCAGCTCGCGCGCGGGCAGGCCGGCGGGGATCGGGCCGGCGGCCGTCGAGCCGGCGGTCACCGCACTTTGCTGGGTCGATTCGGGTTCGCCTTGCCCGAGGCAGGCGGGGAGGGCACCAATGGACAAAAGCAGCGCGAGCACGCGCCGGGGGGGGAGTTTTGTCATCTCCCCGTTGTGAACGTCCTCACTGACTTGAACAACTGGGAAGGCAGGCGGGGACTCCCCCCCTCAGTGACTTTCCCTCACCAGGGCAGCGGTTTGCCGTCGCGAAAGAAGCCGCCGGTGGGGCCTTCGTCCGGAAGGGTCGCGGCCCAGACGATGCTGGCTGCGCCGTCCTTCACGGGGCGGGCACCCATCTGCTCGCCGCCGGGGAACGTGGCCGTGAACCCCGGGCAAACGGCGTTCACCAGGATGGCGTCGCGGCGTAGCTCGCTCGCAAACGCGGAGGTCAGCGCGTTCAAGGCGGCCTTCGGGACGCCGTAAGAAGGGCCCATCGCGTTTCCGCTGGTCAGCCCGAACACCATGTCGCCATGCGAGCCGGCGCCGCTGGACACCATGACGACGCGGGCGTGCTTGCTCCGGCGCAAGAGCGGCAGCAGCGCCTGCGTCGTCCGCCAGGCGCCGAACAGCGTCGACTCCATCGCTTCGTGCGCCGCGCGGATGTCGGCGGAGGAGGCCTTTTCACCGAACGCGGAGACCCCGGCCGCGTTGTTGACCAGGACGTCCACCCTGCCGAACCGCTCTTCCATGCGCGACGCGAACGCCGCCACGCTGCCGGGATCGGCGACATCCAGCGTCTCCGGGACGGCGTCCAGCTTCTCGCGCAGGAGGTCGGCGACGCGGCCGGCGGCCGTGTCTCCGGTGCGCGCGGTGACGACGACCGTGAACCCGCGAGCCCCCAGCTGGCGCGCCACCTCGAACCCGATCCCCTCGCGCCGGCTGGCGCCCGTGATGACCGCGATGCTCTTGGCCTTGCTGTCGCTCATGTCGCTCGGTGGCAGCATAGCCCTTTGCCGGCCTCCTGCGTGCGCTTCACCCGATGCGCGCGTCAGCCCTTCGACGCGTCAGCCGTTTGGATCGATGTTGCCCAGCTCGGGATAAAGCGGGAACGCATCCGTCAGCGCGTGCACGGCGGCGCGCGCCTCGGCCGAAACCTCCGGAGCCAAGCTGTACTTGGCGCGGCTGTCGCCTTCGGGGCGGGTCGCGCGCAGCACGCGGGCGACCACCTGCGCGATGGTCGCCATCTGGGCGGCGCCCAGCCCGCGCGTCGTCAGGGCGGGCGTCCCCAGCCGCAGCCCGCTGGTGTACCAGGGCCCATTCGGATCGCCCGGCAACGCGTTCCGGTTCAGCGTGATGTCGCAGGTGCGCAGCGCGGCCTCCGCCTGCCGGCCCGTCAACCCCAGGCGCCCCACGTCGACGAGCAACAGGTGGTTGTCGGTGCCGCCGGTGACGACCCGCAGCCCTTCCTGCTCGCAAGCGGCCGCCAGCGCCTGCGCGTTCTCGACGACCCGGCGCGCGTAGTCGCGAAATGACGGCGCGCTGGCCTCGCGCAGCGCGACCGCCTTGGCGGCCATGACGTGCGGCAGCGGTCCGCCGAGGATCATGGGGCAGCCGCGGTCGACGTATTCAGCGAACGCCTTACGGCACAGTACCAGCCCGCCGCGCGGCCCGCGCAACGTCTTGTGCGTCGTGGTCGTGACGACGTCCGCGTGCGCGACGGGGTCGTCCGCGCCCGTGAACACCTTGCCGGCCACCAGCCCTGCGAAGTGGGCCATGTCGACCATCAGCACGGCGCCGACCTCGTCGGCAATGGCGCGCATGCGGGCGAAATCGATGCGGCGTGGGTAGGCGCTGTAGCCCGCCAGCAGGATCAGCGGCCGCACGCGCAACGCCTGCGCCCGGACCGCGTCCAGATCGATGAGGCCGGTCGACGGATCGACGCCGTAGGTGTGAACGTCGAACAAGCGGCTCGACAGGTTGTGCCGATACCCGTGCGTGAGATGGCCGCCGGCGTAGTAGTCCAGCGCCAGCAGCCGCTGCCCGCCGAACGCGTGCCGCAGGCGGTCCCAGTCCTCGCGCGTCCACTTCGAGAAGTCGGTCTGCCCAACCTCGCGCGCCAGCGGCGCCTCGACCCGTGCCGCCAGGATGGCCAGGAACGCCACCAGGTTCGCGTCCGCGCCCGAGTGCGGCTGCACGTAGGCGTGCTCGGCGCCGAACAGGTCGCAGGCGACCTTCACCGCCTCGGCCTCGATGGCATCGACGTTGTCGCAGCCGGCGTAGAAACGGTGACCCGGGAACCCTTCGGCGTACTTGTCGGTCAGCCAGCTCCCCTGCGCCAGCTGGACGGCCAGCGAGCTGAAGTTCTCGCTGGCGATCAGCTTCAAGGTGGCGCGCTGATCCCGCAGCTCGTGGACGATCGCGGCGCCGATGCTGGGCGCCTGCGCGAAGAGGTGGTCCAGCGCGGCCAGCTGCGCGACGGCGGCCGGATCGACGGGCGTCGCATCGGCCGCGGCGCGAGCCAGGTAACCAGCGAGACGAGGTGCGCGTGACAGGTTCATGGGCCGCTCCTTGATGATGGAAAGCGACCCAGGCGAGCGGCCTCAACTAGCGTCCGGGCTCCCTCGTGGTCGATTCCACGAACTCGCCAGTTGCCCGGACAGAATGCGTTTAGCGCGCCGAGACCCGTCCGTCAATTGGTCCAAAACCGGGAACACCCCTACGGGTTCCGCGTTCATCGGTCGAGGAAGGACATCGATGCGACAAACGACGGGAACGTGGCTCGGGTTGGCTCTGGGTGTGGTTTGGCTGGGGTGCGGCGGCGGAGGCGGCGGTTCCGCGCCCCCCAAGAAGGGGGTGGTTGGCAGCCCGGCCGCGGGAGGCTCGGGCGCATTCGGCGTCGTCACCATCGCCGGTCATCAGAAGATGTACCTGCCGCAACCGGGCGCCCTCACCGCCGGCGGCAACGCCACGATCGCGGTCGTCGACGTCGGACTGGCGGGGCAGGGCGTCCAGGGGGCACCGGCCCTCTTGAAGGTGATCGATCTGGGCACGTCCGATGCAGCCACGGCAACCGGCGGTGACGGCACCGTCATCATCGCCGTGTCGACGGACAACCCGACCATCACCTTCATCGACCCGAACACCGACACGGTCACCAAGTCCATCAAGCTGGATGCGACCTACGGCGTGTCCGACTTTTCGGGCGGCGGCGGGTACGTCACCGGTGTGGCCGTCGATTCGCCGAACCAGCGCGCGTATCTGTCGGTGTGGAACGGCTTCGCGATCGTCGACCTGTCGTCGAAGACGATCTCGAGCACCATCCAGGTGCCGCCGTCCGAAAACTTCGGGTTCGACTCGGTGAACCAGCGCATCCTGGCGCCGTTTTACGACTGCTCGTCAGCGAGCGATCCGAACACCGCCGCGCCGCCGCCGTTCTGCAGCAACTTCAAGGATCAGGCCGGCAACTTGATGACCGACGGCCTCAACGTGATCGACCTGCTGGACGACAACACGGTGTACACGTACCAGGACCCGCAGGCGCTGGACACACGGGCGCCCCTTGGTGACGAGCCCGATTCGGCGGCGGCGGATCCGGCGACGGGCCAGATCGTCGTCCCGTCGGAGGGCAACGCCATCGAATACGTCGTCGATCTGTCGCAGGCCACGTTCGACAAAGCGCACAAGAGCGTGACGGCACCGCACATCGCGATCGACGCTTCGAACGCCGATGAATTGACGGGCGTCGCGATCGAGCCGAGCTCGCACATCGCGTTCTTCGAGTCCGAGCTGGGGCCCGACATGGGGGCGGCCGACCTGAGCGCCGAGACGGCCGCCCAGCCATCGTATCTCCACGCGGCCGTCCCGCCCCTGCCTGACGGCACCGAATGGACCAACCTGTTCGACCCGCACGGGATCGCCGTCACGATCGGCCTCATCGGCGGCCACCCCGTCGGGTTCCTGGTCAACTCGAGCTATCACTGGGTCGCGCGCGTCGATCTGACGGCGTTCCTCGCGTTGCCGCCGACGGCGGGCCTCACGGCGGGCCAGCTGGAAGTCGCCGACGCCAGCTCCGCGGTGACGTTCCTGGACGTGACGACGCCGGTGCCCTGAGGTGATGGCGGCGGGAACGCCGATTGCAGCCAGCGGGCTCCATGACTCTGTCCCGATCGCGATTCATCCTCGCCGGCACGGTGGCCGTCGCCCAGGGTTGCGCCACCATCCACAGCGGTCCGTATGGCGTCCCCGTCGACGCCGCCAAGCATCCGGTTCCGGCGGCGGCGGCGCCGCTGCGGGTCAGCGCCGCCGAGATCAGCAACGCCGCCAGCCCCTACTTCGGGCTGGTGGAGGTCACGTTCGAGAACGACTCGCCGGCCTGGCTGCAGATCGACCGCGTCGATCTCGACTTTGGCAGCCCCGAGAAGAACAGCAGCGTGCAGATTCCCTGGGGCGACGACCTGCAGGTGTGGAGTGAAGCGGTCAGGGTGCGCAATGAAGTGAACGCCGCGAACATGGCGACCGCCCTCGGGACGCTGACGACCCTGACCACGCTCGGCTGGGCGGTGTTTGGGCATCACGGGCCGGGACCTGCCGCGACGGCGGCGCACATCGGCGGCGTGCTGAGCGTCGGCGCGATCGGGGCGCTCTACGCGACCGACCGCGCGCAAGCGGCGCAGGCCGCGTCGACGGTGCCCACGTTCGCCAGCACCCATCTGCTGGCGACGCCGATCAGGGTGCCGCCGGGGCTGTTCGCGAAGCGTTGGATCCTCCTCTACACGGCCGCGCGCCCGCTGGGCGGCTGCCTGGACGAGGTGGTGCTCGGGTATCAGCTATCGGACCACCGGCAGGCGCGCGTCCTGCTGCACTACAAAGCGTCGGCGTCGGTGTGGCAGCGCGAGGCCTGCGACCCCTGGGCGGTGAAGCCTTCGAACGAGTGATGTCCGGCGGCACCGTGCCATGCCGGCACATCGGGAGTCGCGGCGACCACGCACGATCTTGACCGTCGGGGGCCTCGGCTCCCACAATCGGCGTTCCTATATCCCTGGAGGGTCGGTTGAAAAAGGTGCTCGTGGTGGTCGCGTGGGCCGTGTGGTTCGGGGCGTGCGGCGACGTATCGTCCGGCGGCGGCACCGGCGGCGGCGGCGGCAGCGGCGGCAGG
>JBJMQQ010000082.1:0-5752 GCA_045802645.1 Polyangia bacterium | reverse complement strand
TGCCGACCAGCCAGCGGTATCTCATCGAGCACCCTGCCGAGCACGAAACGTGCCCGGAAGCGATTACGCGGGGATGCCGGGCGCCGCTTCTTCGAGAAGCGACATTTCTGTCGCGGCGCGAGGCTACGACTCGGCGACCCGTCTCTTGCTCAGCGCGCGGACCAGTCGGGCGGATAAAGCGATCGCAACCGGTCCTTTTCCGCCTCGGACAGCGGGAAGAAGTGCGGCGTGTCCGACTGGAACGCATCTGGCCGGCAGGATGCGGGGCGCCCGCACATCAGCAGCTTCGGATCCTCGTCGTGCCGCAGGCCGATGGCATGGCCGAGCTCGTGGGCGATCACGTTGGGTAAGACGTTGGGCAACGTGAGCGGCATCGCGCGTCCATTCTTGATCCCGACCACGCTTCGCTGGCTGCCGCGCACGGCGAACGAGATGAAGTTGGCGTCCGACAGCACCACCAGTAGATCGCCCGGGAACACGTCGAGGCTCGCGGGCAAGGTCGCGCGCCAGAAATGGTGCAAGGCTTGCTCGGAGAGATCTCGCATCTCCACATCGGGAACCGATCCGGTCACCATCGTGATCGCACCGAGGCGGAAGGGGCTTCCCAGCTCGGCGAAGGTCTGGTTCCAGAAGGCCACCGCCTCGCGGACGGCCGGGATGCGCGGGTCGCCGGGCGACGACACGATGGTCAACGCAGGCACCCGCTTCCACCCCGGGATGCCAAACAGCCCCGCGCGGGCAGCGCCGAGCCCCACTCCGGCGACCGCGAGTAATCCAAACACGCCTCGCACCCATCGTCGCTTCACGACACCACGAGGCATACGTTGGGCAGCGCCGGTGTCAAGCGCGCCCGACCGACACCCATGAGCGCCCGGCGCCAGTTCCCGATGGAAGCTGGCTTGGTACCTGCTGCAAGCGAACCAAACGTCGCCACGGAGGATATTGCTTTCAATTCGGGCCCGACGAGCCGGCGATCGCGAGCTTTTCGACGTACTAGGAACCTCGCAATTGGCGCCGACGCGGAGCGCCGGCTGCGCGCCACTGTGACGACAGTCGCTTACGGCCGCCCACACGATGGCTACTGTCCGGCGAAAAGGAGGACGCCATGCGAAAGGTTTTGGCGACATGCGCCTTGTTGGGAGTTCTTTGCGGTTCCGCCGCGGCGCACGCGGCGTGGGTCCTGGAAGGCTCCGCTGGTCAGGGCTACCGTGTGAACGAACCGCGCGGCTGGGAACCCACGAACATCATGTTCGCGCCGGGATTCGAGTTCGCGGGCCTCGTGCGCGCGCAGCTCGGGTTAGTGGCCGACCTCGGCAATGTCCACGACCGGGAGTTCGATCTCCAATTGCGGCCGATGGTCGGCGTCTACCCGCCGATCATCCCCCTTTACGCGCGGGCCATCTTTGCCGTCGAGAACATGCTCCACCACACGCAAGTGGCGGTCGGTGGCGCGGTCGGCGTCAAGATCGGAATCCCCGTCGTGGGGCTCGGGTTCTTTGCAGAAGCGGGCGTGCTTCCGCGCTTCTCTCCAGCAGCGACGGTCGTGGAAGGTCGGCTGGGAGCGTATTTCGTGTTCTGACGTAACAAAAGGCCCTGAGCCGGGACAGACGCTCTACATGAGCCCCCAACGTTCGACCTCTCACATCATGACGTGGCGCTTTGGCTGCTCGACCCTCGTCTTGCTGCTGGCGGTCGGAACGGGGTGCTCGGGCGGTTCCGGAACCAATTCTGGTTCTGAAACCGGAGGCACCTTCGGTTCGGGCGGAACCTCCGCGACGGGAGGCACGCACGGAACCGGGGGCACGTCTGCCAGCGGCGGGACGGTGGGCACTGGTGGCGTCACCGCGACGGGAGGGACCTCGGCCACCGGCGGTTCCATCGGCGCCGGCGGCAGGACTGGCTCGGGCGGCGCCGCCAGCGGAGGCACGTCGGGGACTGGCGGCATCGGCGGGGGCCGGGCCGGGTCCAGCGGCGGCGGTGCCTCGGGTGGCAACGCCGGCAGCGTGGGCGGCGCGACGATGAGTGCCGGGTGTGGAAAGGCGCCGACGCTGAAAAACAGCGCCTCGGACAAGAGCTTCACCCAGAACACGCTGACGATCTCCGGCAAGAGTCGGCAATTCATCATTCGCTGGCCCGACGACTACAAGAACACCAGCCCCTACCGGCTGATCATCGGCCTGCACGGCGCCACCGGCAAAGGCGGCGACGTCGCGGGGTCGAGCAACTCCGAAGGACCCTACTTCGGCCTGTGGGACCTATCGAAGGGGACCACGATCTTCGTCGCGCCGTCCGCGGACGGCGGACTGTGGGACGCCACGAACGACACGGCGTTCGTCACCGAGATCATCAAAACGGTCGAGGCCGACCTGTGCATCGACACTTCGCGAATCATGCTCGAAGGGTTCAGTCAGGGCGCGGCGATGTCATGGACACTCGGATGCAAGCTCACGGGCGTGTTCCGCGCGGTCGTGGGCCACTCGGGCGGCGGCGTGACCAATCCGTCGCAGTGCCAGGCGATCGCGTATTTCGGATCGGGCGGCAAGCAGGAGAACGTCACCCAGACCACGCAGAGCGATCAGTTCGCCAGGTGGGACGGCTGCACGATCGAGACCTTCGCCCCGGCCCCGAGCGGCAGCCACATGTGCAACGACTACAAGGGCTGTTCGGCAGGGCACCCTGTTCGTTGGTGCCCGTACGACGGCCCCCACACGCCTTCCCCGACGGATTCGGGAAAGACGATGTCGTGGATGCCGTCAGAAGTGTGGCCGTTCTTTAGCCAGTTCTGACGTCATCCGGCACCTTCGGAAAACGCGCTGGCGATAGCGAGCTTCAGGCGTTCCGCCGCGGGATTTTCGCGCGCGGCGGCGTGCGTCCGTTCACGGACTCCGGCCTCGAAGCGACGCGCGGCCAGCCCTGCAACGGCCGCTTCGGCGTCCTGGATCGTTCCGCTCGTGACGACGTCGAGGAGAACGGCGAGTGCCCGGTCGTTGCGCTGCAAGCCGAGCGCGCGCAGGGTCGGCGCCCGTTCGCTCGCGCGCGGCGCCGCCTGCAGGTGCGCGAGCAGGGTCTCCAGCGCCTCCGGTCGCGTCGATGGCCCCAGCGCCAGCGCCGCCAGCTCGCGCCGACCATCGTCGGCGCCGTGAAGTGCGTCGCGCAGTCGTGGCAGCGCATGGTCCGGGGCAAGCGCGAGCAACCCTGTCATGCACGCGAGGATCACCAACGGATCTTCGTCTCCGATGTTCCAACGCAGCGCGAGAGCGCCGGCCAAAGCTCGGTCACCGTTAGCGGAGAGCGCCTCGGCCGCTGCCTGACGCACCGGCGACTCCGGATCGGCCAGCAGTCCGCCGGCGACGAGCGACAGATCGGGATGCGCGAGACGCGCGAGGGCAAGCACACCACGCGCCCGGATGCCGCATGCGGTGTCCACCGGAGGTCCCCAGGCAGGCTCCGGTTGGAACGTCTTCGTCGCTTCCACAAAGACCGCCGCGTCGTCATGACCGCCGAAGTCCAGCGCGTCCAGGCTGGCCAGTTTGCCGCGACACCCCGGATCGTACTTGACGGGGTCGGCCAGGAGACGGCGAAAGGCGGCGATCAGCTCGCCGTCGAATCCTTCGAGCGCGTGCTCACGGATAGTCTTCGCCGCTCGCGCCACGACGAGCCCATGACCACTCTGAAGCGCCTCACGCAAGCGCGCGTGAGCCTCGCTGGAAGACGGGTCGGCCGTAGTCGATTCGAGACGCGCCAGCTGCGCATCAACTGATCCGCGCTTCCCAGGACCACGACCTGCCGCCCCTGGACGGTTCGAGTTCGATCGTCCGGCAGTCACGACGTGATGCTACCGCGGCCGCGGCCTGGCTCGCCGGCGCCAGAGCTCTGACGCCGCGGTCCAGAGACCCCAGGTGTTGTTTCGGACGGCTGCACCCGTTGTTCCGGGGACAACGGTCTGGTGGTGCCCCGCCCCAGGAAGGCCTTTCGTTCCGCGGTAATTTCGTTGGCCTGCTTACTGCAATTACCTGCATCGACCTGAGCTAAACCGCAAACCCCGAGCAATCGGGGGACGCAAAGCCCACGGGACTCTTCGAGTCGGCCGGGTTGCCCCAGGAGAAACCAAGATGAAAGACCTCGGAAAACGGACCCTCCAAATCAGCATCGGACTGGGGGCGATCGTCGGCCTCATCGGGTGCAGCGAAGAGGCCTCCAGCGTCGAAGGTGCGGGGGTCCACGAGGACTACTCTTTGTCGTCGGCGAACGGCCTGTCGTCCATCAACGGCCTGTCGTCGGCGAACGGCCTGTCGTCCGCCAACGGCCTGTCGTCGGCGAACGGGCTGTCGTCCGCCAACGGCCTGTCGTCGGCGAACGGGTTGTCATCGGCGAACGGCATGATGACGACCTCGATGGGTCGCAAGACGATCTCCTACCTGGTGCGCTGCGCGCTGGCGGCCGGCGACTCGCTGGTCAAGCAGGACCAGAGCGGCAACTCCTACACCTTCCCCGGCGCCATCGGCCTCTGCCCCGAGTGGAAGAACGGCGACGTGCACGGCAACGAGCGCTGCATCACGGGCGTCTCGGCTTGCATGATGGCCCACGTCAACACGGCCGGCATTCACGTGCCGCTGTGGCTGGACAACATTTCTCAGCTCTCTAACGGCTCGTACCCGATCAACTGGGGCGTCGACCGCGTGAACTACCCGATGCAAGAGGGGACGTTCTTCGGCGACATCATTGACACGGGGGCGCTCGGCAACATCGGTTTGGCCGGCGCCACCGGCCCGGCCGCGTACTTCTGCGACGGCGCCGGGTTCCCGGCGGGCGCCTCGGGCGTCGTGGCCGGCCGGCTCGGTGCGAACCAATCGGGGGCGCCGTACAAGAACCCGTTCGGCAACGGCGTCATGTGCCAGAACGCCTCCACGACGGCCAAGTACACGAACGGGATCAACGGCAGCTGTCCTGCCGGCTCGTACGCGAACCCGTCTGTCGGCTGCCCCGACGGATACGACACGGTGACCGCCGGTGTTCCCTGGAAAAACGCCGTCACCGTGTGGCGCAACAACAAGTACAACCCGGTGTTCGACTCGAGCTACATCTACCGGATCTCGCCGCTGCCGGCGAACGGCGGACAGTCGCTGGACGTCGTGGGTGGCTCGACGGCAATCGGCACCACGGTCCAGCAGTACACCTCGTGGGATGGCATCCCGCAGAAGTTCACGCTGGTGCCGGACGGCGCGAACTGGCGCATCGCGATGACGGTCGACCTGTCCAAGTGCGTCGACCTCGCCGGCAGCGGCAGCGCGACGAACAACGGCACGCATCTGCAGATTGCGGCCTGCAGCGCCGGCGACAAGAGCCAGATGTGGACCATCAGCGCCGACGCGATGACGGGCGCCTTCTTCTTCAAGAACGTCCAGGCCGGGCGCTGCCTGGATGAGAACGCGGGTAACACCTCCGCCGGGCTGCCCCTGCAGATCTGGGACTGCAACACCAACGCCGCGAACCAGAAGTGGAACATCAACGCCTACGCGAGCAACTAAGCTAGCCGCCTCCGACAGCACGACGGCCGGTTCGCTTCCGCGGACCGGCCGTTTTCCATTTGTGCGCCGTCGGCGCTTACGGCGTGCAGCCCTTCTTCTTGGGGTTCTTGCAACAGTCGAGCGCGGTCTTGGCTTCCTTCTCCTTGTCCTTGGCCGTCTTGGCGTCGTCCTTGGCTTTGTCCTTGAGGGGCTTTTCGCAATCGGTCTTGTCCTTGCCCTTCTTC
>JBJMQQ010000081.1:0-17856 GCA_045802645.1 Polyangia bacterium | reverse complement strand
GGACGCCGCCCACATACGAAATGCGCGAGCCGATCGCGGATCCGAACACCACGAAATACAGGGACGTCGTGATGACCGGTGTGACGATGCTCTGGAAGACCGTCCGGACGAAGCGCGCCATCTCGAACCGGTAGAGCGCCCAGACGCCCGTGGTGTTGAAGCCGACGTCGCTCACGACCGCGCCCCCGCTCCGCCGGCGACCAGGTTCACGAAGATCTCCTCGAGTGAGCTCTGGCTGGTGTGCAGATCCTTGAAAGCGATCCCCAGGTCGCCCAGGCAGCGCAGCAGCGACGGGATGTCGCGCGGGTGGCCGCTGGCGGTGGCGTCCTGCGCGTCGAACGTGTACTCCAGCTGGTTGCCGTTCGCCTTCAGCGCCAGCGGCCAGCCGTCCAGCGCGGGCGGCAGCGCCGTCATCGGATCCTGCAAGTTCAAGGTCAACCGGCGCTTGCCCAGCTTCTGCATCAACTTGGATTTCTCCTCGACGACGATCAGCTCACCCTTGCTGATGATGCCGATGCGGTCCGCCATCTCCTCGGCCTCGTCGATGTAGTGCGTGGTCAGGATGTTCGTCACCCCGCCCACCCCCAGCCGCCCGACCATGGCCCACATGTCGCGGCGCAGATCGACGTCCACGCCGGCGGTCGGCTCGTCCAGAAAGAGGATCTCCGGCTCGTGGGACAGCGCCTTGGCGATCATCACGCGGCGCTTCATCCCGCCGGACAAGGTCATGATCTTGTCGTTTCGCTTGTCCCACAGCGAAAGATCCCGCAGCACCTTCTCGATGTGGGCGGGGTTGGCGGCCCGCCGGAACAGCCCGCGGCTGAACGTGACAGTGGCCCAGACGCTCTCGAAGGCGTCCGTCGTCAGCTCCTGCGGCACGAGGCCGATGCGGAACCGGGCGCCGCGGTAGTCGCGCACGATGTCGTGACCGGCGGCCACGATCGTCCCGCTGGTCGGCGTCACGATGCCGCAGATGACGCTGATGAGGGTGGTCTTGCCGGCGCCGTTGGGACCGAGCAGCGCGAAGATCTCGCCCTTGCCGATCTCGAGGTCGACCCGCTTGAGCGCCTGAAAGCCCGACGCGTACGTCTTCGTGACTCCGGAGATGCTGAGGATGGGAGCGCTCATTTTTTGCCAACCAGGCGAGAGTCCCGAAGAGATACCGCGCGCGGCGTGGTCCGTCGAGCAACACCGTTGGGCGGTCGGGTACGGGCCAGGATTTCGACGGCCCGACGCAGCTCGCGCTCGTCGGCGATCGCGAACCCGAGGCGCAGGTGTGGCGTCGGGCGGCCGTCGTGGCTGAACGCGCAGCCCGTCTGGAACATCAGCCCCGCGCGAACTGCCCGGGCGTGCCACGCCTCGACGTCGATGCCGGTTGCCGCCGTCACCCACAGCGCCATGCCGCCGCGAGGGCGGCGAAACGAGACGGCGTCCGAAAGGACACGTTCGAGGGCCTCGCACAACGTGTCGCGGCGCGCCTCGTAAACGCGGCGCACGCGGCGCACGTGCCGCTGCAGCTCACCCTCCTCGATCAGCTCGGCGACTGCCCGCTCCAGCACCAGGTCGCCGTGGCGATCGACCAGGGCACGCTCCGCCGCCATCCGCCCCAAGACGGCCTGGGGAGCCACCACGAAACCGAGCCGCAATCCCGGCGCCAGGACCTTGGCCAGGCTGCCCACGTAGACGACGACGCCGGCTGGATCCGCGCTGGCCAGCGGCAACAAGGGGCGGCCGTCGTAGTGAAACTCGTGGTCGTAGTCGTCCTCGACGACGGCGATGCGGTGACGCGCGGCGAGATCCAGCAGCGCCAGGCGGCGCGACGGCGACAGCGTGACGGTGGTCGGGTACTGGTGGTGGGGCGTGACGTAGACCATTCGCACCCGCTGGGCGCGCGCCAGCGCCGCGACAGCCGCCACGTCCAGACCGTCGCGATCGACGGCGATCGGAACGACGCGCGCCCCCACCCGCGCGAACGCCCGGTGGGCCGGCGGATAGCCCGGGGCCTCGACGGCCACGACGTCGCCGGGCTGGATCAGAGATCGCCCGATCAGATCCAGCGCCATCTGGCTGCCTCGCACGACCATGACGTCGTCGGGCCCGGCCGCCAGGCCGCGGGCCTCCGACATCAACGCCGCCAGTGCGGTCCGAAGGCGAGCGTCGCCGCGTCCGTCCGGCGCATACCCGAGCAGGCCCTTCGTTCCTACGGCGCGACGCCAGGCCCGGCCCAGCGCCGCGTGCGGTGCCAGCCGCAGATCCGGAACACCACCCCACAGCGCGAGAACACCCGGCGGGACCACAGGGCTGTCGTGCACGGGCGCGGCGGTCACGTCGAACCCGGGCCGCGTTCGCGCGCTTTGCGTGGCGGCCGTGAACCGACGCGGCCGTGGCTCCGGTGAAGACGCAGCGATGATGGTTCCCCCGCCGGGCCGGGTCGTGACCCACCCCTGCGCCACCAGCTCCTCGTAGGCGGAGACGACCGTGCTTCGGTGGACGGCCAGCGTGCGTGCCAGGCTGCGCGTCCCGGGCAAGACGGCGCCGGGGCGCTGCCGCCCGCGCCGGACGTCGCCGGCGATCGCGCGCGCGACCTGGACGAAAACGGGCGTCGAAGCCGCCGCATCGAGGGCGACGGGGAAGATCCAGGCGCGCATGAACTGGTCGGTTCAAATTATCAGAACTGGACGTTTTCGGCAGACCGGTCTCGCGGCAGGCTTCGGTCATGTCCAGCGACATGCCGCCAGAAGGTTCACCCCACCGCATTCGCCGTATGCCGCAACGCGGGTCCTACGACCGCCAGGTGATCGACGCGATCTTGGACGAAGGAGTCGTCTGCTTCGTCGGGATCGCGGCGGAGGCGTCTCCCGTCGTGATTCCGATGGCGTACGGCCGCCGCGGCGACGAGCTGATCTTGCACGGCGCCCAGGCCAGCCGGCTCTTGCGCGCCGGGGCGGCCGGGACGCCGCTGTGCGTGACGGTCACGCTGATCGACGGTCTGGTGCTGGCGCGTTCGGCGTTTCACCACTCGCTCAACTACCGATCGGTGGTCTTGTTCGGGGTCGCCCGCGAGCTGACGGACGGCGACGAGAAGGCGGCGGCGCTGGCGGCGGTCGTCGAGCACCTGCTACCCGGGCGCTTCGCGGCCGTGCGTCCGCCAAACGCGAAGGAGCTCGCCGCCACGCGCGTGCTGGCCGTGCCCATCGACACGGCGTCGGCCAAGCGCCGCACCGGAGGGCCGCTCGACGACGCGGAGGACGAGGGGTGGCCCTGCTGGGCGGGCGAGATCCCGCTGGTGCTGACGGCCCAGCCGCCCCGCCCGACGACGCAGGGGACGCCGCCGGGTGGGCCGCCGGCGTCCGTCCGCGACTATCAACCCGGCAAACGCTTCGCGTCCGATCGTTGAGTCAGGCGGCGTCGAACCGGTACTCGGTCGCGCGCGCCGACGCACGCGTTCCGTACGCCGCCGAGAACGCGGCCAGCCGCGCGTATGCGTCCACCGGCATCACCTTCCGCCAGGGCAAGTGCGTGACCAGGCAGTAGAGCGTCGTTTCGTAGAAGCTGACGTGGCGATCTGACGGCAGCATCGCGATCACCTGGTCGACGTGCGCATCCAGAAAAGCCAGCGCGTTTTCCAGGCTGCGGCGCACCTTGGCCGCCGGACCGGGCGCGTCGACGATCCCCTGCATGACCACGATGACGTCGGTCTGCATGACGTGCGCGACCATCTCCTCGGCGTTCGCGACCAACCGGTCCCCGACGTCGCCCCGCAACACGGCGCGGTCGCGCCTCCCGGACCGCCGCGCCAGCTCGCGGCAGATGTTCTCCGTCCCGAAGAGGGCGCCGCCCGCGTCGACCAAGACGGGCACCTTCAATGCCGGGTTGTCGCCGTAGACGGCCGGGTCGGTCACCGTCATGTCCAACACCGCGCGAAACTCGAAGGGCACACCCAGATCCATCGCGAACATCCGCGCCGTCCGCGTGAAGTGCGAGCTGCTCCGTCCCACGAGGGTGATCTGGTCGCTCATGTCCTCTTCATACCGGGCGGCGCTCGGCGTCGACGTCGAAGATCAGCAGCGGGCACGGTGACTGCGACCCCAACGCCAGGCGCTCGCCCGCTTCCCGCAGGCTGGCCGCGTCGGGGTCCAGGAACATGCGCTTGAAGCCGACCACCATGACCGGGTCCCCGTCGCGCAACGCATGCACCTGCCATCCGGACGCGTTCACGCCCGTCGGGACCTCCAGCGAGGCGAGCAGCATCCGCACCTCGCGGCCGTCGAGCGAAACGTTGGGTGTGCCGAACGTCCGCGCGTCGCTGACCTGGATGAGAATCGTCCGCCCCTGCTCGTCGCAAAGCTCGAAGTCGTGCATCGACTCGAGGACGCCCGGGAACGTCGACTGACACGGGACGGCGATCCCCACCGCCGGCGCGCCCCCCAGCGGTTTATCCATGTGCAGGCGGCCGCGCACCCATCCCAGCACCGACGCCACCTGCCCCTCCGGCTCGCGCGCCAGCGCGTCCCAGTCGTCGGCGGCGACGTCGTTGGCGCCGCGGCGAAGCATCTCCGCGATCCGCGCCGTCTTCATCCGCAAGATGGACCGGCGGACGCCAGGCACCAGCGCGGCCGTCAACAGGCCGACGACGGTCACGGACACGCGTCCCGTGAACATGGGCGTGACGAACGCCGCCAGCAGCACGCGGACGATGAACCGCAAGAGGATCATCGAGACCACGAAGGCCGCCCAGACGAACCAGCCGAGCGTGTCGATGCGCAGCTTCTCGCTGCGGCTCAGCCAGCCGGCGGCGGGGTCGTCGCGAAGCGGGGTCAACCGGTGCAACGGCGCCTTCGCGGCACCCGTCTCGAACAGCCCCACCGGCCCATCATAACAGTGCTTGCCGCACGGATCAGCTGCGGGCAGCCCCTTCGGTGCGAGCAGGCGCCGCGCGCGTGCCTACCTTTGTAGGGAGCAGCCCCACCCTTGTGAGGTCAAACCCATGCAAACAGAGCCGCAGATTACATTTCACCACCTGGACTCGAGCCCCGCGCTCGAGACGCTGATCCGCGCCGAGATTGCGGAGCTCGAACAGTACTTCGACGGCATCGTCAGCTGCCGCGTCGCCGTCGAGGCCCCGAATCCGCACCACCGCCACGGCGGCATCTACCGCGTTTCCATCGAGCTCAACGTCCCCCGCGAGCAGATCGCGATCGCCCGGGCCCCCGGCGATCAACCCGAGCACGCCGACGCGTACGTGGCCATACGCGACGCGTTCCGGGCGGCGCGCCGCCGCCTGGAAGACTATGTCCGCCAGCTCAAGGGGAACGTGAAGTCTCACGTCGCGCCGCCGCACGGGCGCGTCGTCCACCTGGAGCCGGACCTGGAGTACGGCCGGCTCGAGGCGGAGGACGGCCGCGAGATCTACTTTCACCGCCACAGCGTGCTCGGCGGGATCGAACGGCTGGCCCTGGGCGCCGAGGTCCGCTTTCACGAAGAGCAGGGGCTGAAAGGCCCCCAGGCCAGCACCGTCGAGCCCGTGGGTGCCCAGGGGCACCACGACCCTGACATGCGCGCGGGCATCAACGCGGGATCGTGAGGGTCTTAGCGAGCTCCGGCGTCAGCGGCTGCGGCAGGTCGATGCCGTTGGCGTGCAGGTCGAAAGCCAGGACGTCCCAGTACTGATCGGCCGGCAGGCTCCCGCCCTTGCCCGGGGGCATGTTGGGGACCACGAAGTCGGCGACGTCGCTGACGGTGACGAACTTGTTCTTGCGGTACTTTCGATCAGCGGGCGGGTCCAGCGGCAAGGCCCCCTCCTTGAGGCCGACCACCCGGGGGGCCTTCGCCCCCTGCCCCGCGGCGCCGTGGCAGTTCGCGCATTGCGCGCCGTACACCTTCTGCCCCTCCGCGACCTGTTCGGCGAACGAGGTCGCGGGGGCGGCGGCGGGCGCCGAAGCGGCGTTCGACGTCGGCGGTGGGGCAGCGTCGCTGCTGGTCGCGCATCCGGCGGCAGCCGCGAGAGCCAGTCCGCCAAGCAGGGAAATCCACGGGGAGGTGAGGGTCTGCTGTCTGATCGGGGCCATCGCGCTCTCCTTCTGTCGCGTCACGAATTGGACGCAGCGCATGGAGAGCCGAACGACTGGAAGGTGACGCGGAAAGATCGCCTCGAGATCAGACGAGGGGCGGCAGGCGCGCCAGCACGCCGGCGACCACCCGGTCACAGCGCCGCGCCTCGAAGGCGTAGGCACCGTCCACCTGCTCGCCGACCCGCTTTTCGATGAGGTCGCGCAGCAGCCCGCGCGCGCGGTGGAGTCGGGTCTTCACGACGTTCTCCTCGACATCCAGGATCGCCGCGGTCTCCGCGGTGCTCAACCCCTCGATCTCGCGGAAGATGAGTACGCTGCGGTAGATGTCGGGGAGCCCGTCGACGGCCTCCTCCACGAACCGACCCAGCTCGCGCGTGCGGGCCTGCCGTTCGGGATCGGGCGCCGCGGAGCGCCAGTTGTCGGATGACTGCGCTCCGTCACCCGCCGCGTCGATCGACACGAACCGACCGCGCTGGCGCACCCGAGCCAGGGCTTCGTTGAACGCGATCCGACACAACCACGTCGACCAGCGCGCGGTGCCCTGGAACTGGTCCAGATGCGAGAACGCCAGGACGTAGCTCTGCTGCATGACTTCCTCCACGTCGGCAGCGTCGCGCAAAACGGTGCGAACGGCACGGTAGACGCGGCGGTTGTTCCGGCGCATCAGCAGCTCGAACGCCAGGCGATCGCCCGACCGGGCGCGCTGAACGAGCTCTTCGTCGGGAACCCCGGACGAGGACTCGGGCTCGGGGGCTCCGGCACTATCCAGCAGATCGACCATGATCCTCAGAGAGGCGAACCTCCCCAAGGTTACCGCGGTTCGGACTCAGCTCACATGAAGAGGCCGGGGACCGCGAGCAGACGCTGGACTGACTCGGTGAAGGACCCCACGACGGGCAGCGGCCGCGCTGCCTCGCGCTGAAGGTGCTCGAGCATGTCGGCGATGCGGGCACGGTCGGGCGCCGTCCGGCTGCCGGGCGCGCTGCCAACGCGGGCCTGAACGAAGGCCACAATCTTGGTCATCACGTGGTGCCGGCCCGCGTTCGTGAGGCTGTCGAGGCCGGCCAGCATCTCACCGATGACGGCCACCTGGCCGGCGTAGACGGGGGCGTAGGAGACAGGGTGAGATGTGGGGGCGGAAGCGAGAGAAGGGCTCATGGGCGACCTTCCCCTTCGGAAGCCGAGCCGTGGAACTTGAGAATTCCCGGCGCGCCGTCGGCGAGGCTCCCCGTCAGGGGCTGCCGGCGGCCGGCTTCTTGGCGTTGCGCAGGAAGAACTCCTTCAAAACGCCCTTGTCGGCGTCGGACAGCTTCGCCGACATGTGGAACGGATACAGGTACTTCTTGGGAGGCATCTCGCCCGCCTCCACCTGATCCCAGCAGGCTTCCAGGTCGTCCTGGCGCTCGTCCTCGTCGACGCTGCCCCACTCCGAAAAGTTGAGATGGTTGCGGCCGTTGTGGACGTCCTGGGCCATCAACCACGAGCCGGGCGCGATGCGGCTGTAGAGCGGCCAGCGCGTCTCGTTGCTGTGGCAGTCGTAGCAGGACCGCTGCAGGATGGCGGCGACCTGCGGCGGCGCGTCGACCGTGAACCGCTTCGGCGGGTTGCTTCCAATGTCCTTCACCGGGACGAACTGGATGCCAATCCCCACCAGCACGAGGGCGAGTATCAGGAAACGCAGAATCCGCATGGACCCGGAATGTAACCGTTTCGGCCGCCTTTACGCCACCGCCCAGCGGAGCTAGCGTCATCCGATGATCCGACACATGACGGTTTCGGAGTTCTCGCGTCGTTTGTTGCTCCCCATGGCCGGCGCCCTGGCGCTCACCGCCGCCGCTGCCCACCCGGCGCGCGCGCTGGACTTCGGCAAGCTGGCGGGAAAAGCCACCGGCGCCGCCGGCAACGCCGCCCGGGACAAAGCGGTCAAGGAAGCGAACGCCCGGCTGCTGGCCGAGGGGCGCAAGGACCAGTGCAGCTTCAAGACAGACACCGACCAGCTCATGCCCGGCTGTGACGCCAAGCTGAAGAAGCTGGCCAACACGCTCATCGACGTAAAGAAACACTTGAACGTCTCGGGCGTAACCAGCTTCAAATTCGAGGTTTCTGGCCACACGGACAGCAGCGGCAAACCCGAGCACAACAAGGAGCTCTCCGCCAAGCGCGCCGCCACCATCGCGCACGAGCTGGAGTCGCGTGGGGTCGCGTCGAACGAGATCATCTCGGTGGGGATGGGCGCGGACCACCCGCTGGTCACGCCCGACGACACGCCCGCCAAGAAGGCCAAGAACCGGCGCTACGAGATCCAGATCCGCTTCTGAGGCGGTTCGCGCGACGCCGCGACGTGAGGCGCGGCGTCGCGGGTGCTATCACCTCGGCGTGACCTCGCTGGCCGTTCTCGATCTCGCTCCGATTCCCGAAGGGGGCGACGCCGGCCTCGCGCTGCGCCGGTCGGCCGACCTGGCCCGCCATGCGGAGGATTGGGGATACGGCCGCTTCTGGCTGGCCGAGCACCACAACATGCCGGGCATCGCCAGCGCCGCGACGTCCGTCGCCATCGCGCACGTGGCGGCGGCGACCAGCCGGATCCGGGTCGGCGCCGGCGGGATCATGCTGCCCAATCACGCGCCGCTGATCGTGGCCGAGCAGTTCGGCACGCTCGACGCGCTTTACCCGGGGCGCATCGACCTGGGGCTGGGGCGCGCGCCCGGCACCGACGCGCTGACTGCGCACGCGCTGCGGCGGACCCTGGCGGGCGACGTCGACCGATTCCCCGAGGACGTCGTCGAGCTGCTCGGGTATTTCCAGCCAGGGCCGGAGTCCGACCGAGAGGGGCGGCGCGTGCGGGCCTATCCGGGCGAAGGCGCGCCGGTCGAGGTCTGGATCCTCGGCTCCAGCCTGTTCGGCGCCGAGCTGGCGGCCGGGCTGGGGCTGCCGTACGCGTTCGCGTCCCACTTCGCGCCGGCGG
Source organism: Polyangia bacterium (assembly GCA_045802645.1). Classification (GTDB taxonomy): domain Bacteria; phylum Myxococcota_A; class Polyangia; order Fen-1088; family Fen-1088; genus JADGRB01. Next base: position 8,820 of record JBJMQQ010000081.1, on the reverse strand, counting down.
CCCTGATGGACGCGATCGAGGTCTACCGGCGGACGTTCCGCCCGTCGCCCTATCTGGCGCGGCCGCGCGTGATGGTGGGGGTGAACGTCGTCGCGGCGGCGACGGACGGCGAAGCGCGGTTCCTGCTGACGTCGCTGCAGCAGGCGTTCGTGAACCTGCGCAGCGGACACCCCACCCGCCTCCCGGCGCCGGTCGAGCGCTTCGCGGAGCAGCTCTCGCCCCGGTTCGCCGCCATGCTGTCCGATGTGCTGGCTTGCGCCGCCGTGGGGTCGCCCGAGACCGTCCACCGACAGATGCAGGCCCTGGTCGACCGAACGGCCCCGGACGAGCTGATCGTGACCGCGCAGATCCACGACCACGCGGCGCGGCTGCGATCGTTCGAGCTGGCCGCCGAGATCGGCGCCGCGCTTCGCCCCGTTTGACGGCGGCGCCCCGGCGCTTACGGTTAGCCGACATCCGTGAGGCGAACGCCCACGGACTTTGACCCGCCGGGAGCTGATGGCCCCGGCGAAAGGAGAATCATGAACAACGCGAGGCTATCGGACCGAGCCCAAGAGGCTGCGGCCCTGGACGCTTATTCCCAGACCGTCACGGCCGTGGCCGACGAGGTCAGCCCGTCCGTCCTTCGCCTGGATGTGGAGGGGGTCCGGTCGACCGGGCGCACCCGCGGCCGCGAAAGCGGGACCGGCAGCGGGTCCGGGTTCGTGTTCACCCCCGACGGTTACGTGCTGACCAACAGCCACGTGGTCAGCGGCGCCAGCAAGATCACGCTGACGACACTGGACGGACGCCGCTTCCCTGCTCACCTGGTGGGCGACGATCCGCACACGGACCTGGCCGTCGTGCGCGCCTTCACGACGGACATCCCGCCGGTGTCGCTGGGCGACTCGTCCAACCTGCGCGTCGGGCAGGTCGCGGTCGCGGTCGGCAACCCGTACGGGTTCGACTGCTCGGTGACGGCCGGCGTGGTCAGCGCGCTCGGCCGGTCGCTGAGGACGCAGACGGGCCGGCTCATCGACGACGTCATCCAGACGGACGCCGCGCTGAACCCCGGCAACTCGGGCGGCCCACTCTGCGACGCTCAGGGGCGCGTCATCGGCGTCAACACGGCGATGATCCTGCCCGCGCAGGGCATCTGCTTCGCCATCGCGGTCAACACGGCGGCGTTCGTCGTCGGTAAGCTGATCCACGAAGGGCGCGTGCGCCGGACGTATCTGGGGGTCGGGGGGCAGACGGTGCCGCTGCACCGGCGCGTGGTGCGCTACCACAACCTGAACATCGAGAGCGCCGTGTTCGTCGCCTCGATCGAGGCCGACAGCCCAGCCGCGCGCGCGGGACTGAAGGACGGCGACCTGATCGTCAGCTTCGCCGGCCAGCCGACCGCGGGCATCGACGACCTGCACCGCCTGCTGACCGAGGACCGCGCCGGACAAGCGCACCCGCTGGTCGTCATGCGCGGGACCGAGCGCCTGACCCTCTCGGTGGAGCCCATCATCAAGTCGCCGTTGTTAAAATAAGGAACGTGAGCGCCCAGAAGAACCTGCCGCCGATCCAGGTCGACGATCACGTCCGGGGCGACCCGGACGCGCCCGTCACGATCATCGAGTACGGGGACTACGACTGCCCGCACACACGCGCCGCGCAAGCGAACGTCGATCAGCTGGTGGCGGGCGGCGGGGTGCGGGTCGTCTTCCGGTATTTCCCGCTGCGGAACATGCACGCCAGCGCGGAGATCTTGGCCCGCATCGCGGAGGCCTCGGCGCGGCAGGGGAAGTTCTGGCCCATGCACGACCATCTGATGAGCCACCGGCACGGCGTCCAGCGCGACGACATCCTGAACGACGCGGCGGAGATCGGCCTGGATCTGCCCGCCGTGCAGGGGCTGCTGGCCGACGAAGGAGTGGCCGCCCGGATCGAGCGTGACGTGCAGGGGGGCCGCGCGGCCGGCGTCCACAGCACGCCCAGCTTCTTCTTCAACGGCGTCCTTCACGACGGGCACTACGACCTGGATACGCTGTCCGAGCAGCTCCGGCGGGCGCAAAACCGATAACGGGAGACCGGCGTCAGGCCAGGTTGGCGTCGAGCGCGGCCGCCAGGCGCGGCAGGACCTCTCCGACGGGAGCGGAGACGCGCACCTGCGCCAGAGAATCGCCGCGCGTCGGACCGACGTTGACGATGACGATGGGCATCGCCAGCTCGTGCGCGCGACGGACGAACCGGAACCCCGAGTAGACGGTCAGCGACGATCCGACCACCAGCAGCACGTCGCCCGCGCCCAGCAGCGCCCAGGCGGCGGACAGGGTCGGCTCGGCGACCGTCCCGCCGAAGAAGACCACGTCCGGCTTCAGCGCCCCGCCGCAGGCGCGGCACCCGACGACCTGGAACGCGGCGACCAGCTCGGGCGGCAGCTCGGCGTCACCGTCGGGACGCGCGGCGCCCTGCGCGGCCTGCAGCCAGTCGGGGTTGGCGCGCAAAAGGCGCGCCTGCAGCTCGGCGCGCGGCTCGTGCGCGGCGCAGCCCAGACAGCGGACGTCGGCCAGGGCGCCGTGCAATTCGACGACGCGCCGGCTGCCGGCCGCGTGATGCAAGCGGTCCACGTTCTGGGTGATGACGCCGGCCAGCAGCCCGGCCGCCTCGAGACGGGCCAGCGCCGCGTGCGCCGCGTTCGGGCGCGCGGACTTGAAGCGCTCCCAGCCCAGCGTCGCGCGCGCCCAGTAGCGCTGGCGCACGTCGGCCCGGCGCATGAACGCGTCGTGCTGGATCGGGTTGCGCGGCCCGGGCCGGCCGGCGCCGCGGTAATCGGGGATGCCCGACTCGGTGCTGCACCCGGCGCCGGTCAGCGCGACGAACCGGCGGCCCGCCAGCAACTCCGTGACCGCCGCCAGGTCGACGGCCTCGCCGCCGAACGCGGCGTCTTCAACGCGGGGTACGCTCACTTCCGCGCGATCATGCCATGGAGGCCCGCGGGACGCCGCCCCAGCGGTTAAAACGCGCCGGCCAACGCGACCCCCGCCCCACCGCCCCCGGACGGCTGAAACACGGAGACACGCAGGCCGGGCGCGCGCAGGTGCAAGAGCGCGACGCCCGTGCCGATCACCGTTCCCGCCGCCGCGCCGATCAGGACGTCAGAATAAAAGTGGAACCCGCCCAGCACCCGTTCGGCCGCCACGCTGCTCCCAACCAGCAACGTCACGACCCACGGCTGCCAGGTCAGCCCGTAGCGGGCGTCGATCGTGATCGAAGCGGTCGAGAGCGCCGCGAACGTGAACGAGGTGTGCCCCGAGTAGAACGACCGGTAGTTCCCGGGGTCGGTCGGATCGGCGTCGCCCGAGTAGACGCGCGGGACAGGCCGCTGGAAGGCGTACTTGGCCATCGTGACGAACGCGCCGTTCAAGCTGATCGTCTCGGCGAACACGACGGCGTCCTCCAACCAGATGCGCCCGTGCCGCAGGACCAGCCAGTCGGCGATCGGGGGAGCGGCGATCGCCAGGGCCTCGGTCACGTTGCTGGCCCAGTCCGCCGCGTCACTGGCGTTGCCGATGACGCCCCTGTCGAAGCTGTTGACGGAGCTCGACGGGCACGGACAGCTTGGGTGCAGCAGGTGCGACGACAGCGCATAGGGGATGATGCCGCCCAGCGCGCCGGCCAGGATGATCGCGCCGTCGACGGGCAGGTTGACCTGGTAGACCGACTTCGGCTCTGGCGGCGGCGGCGGGTCGGCCACGGCGACGGGCGCGGCCAGCACGCCCGCGAGCAGGACCACCACACCGAGCCGCCGCGCACGTCCCACCCACGCAAGGTAGAGCCTCGAAGGCGCGCGACAACCGGCGCGGAATGCCGAGCCTTGTCCCCCGGCGACCCGGTCAGCAACCGGCCTACAGCGATGACTGAGCCCGGTCGCGCCCTTCCTGGATGCCGGCCACCTTGTGCTTCGTCTCGTCACCCGCGCGCGGCAACGTGAGCCAAAAGCAGCACCCGGCGGCGCTGGAGTCGACGCCCACCCGACCGCCGTGCGCCTCGACGATCCGGCTGACCGTCGAGAGGCCCAATCCCAGGCCGCGGCCCCTGGCTTGCGGCCCCCGCACGTAGGGCTGGAAAAGCGTGGTGGGATCGAGGCCCGGCGGCAGCCCCGGCCCGGTGTCGGTGACGGTGATCCGGACGCGGTCGTCCTCGGCTTCGACGGCGATCGTCACCCGGCGTTCAGCGGCGCCGTCGACATACGTCAGCGCATTTCCGACCAGGTTGCCAAGCGCGCTGGACAGCATGCCGGCCGAACAGGCGACGCGCGCGCGGGAGGCGACCCGGACTTGCACGTCCGCGCCCACCTGCGCCGCGCGGGCCCGCATCAGCGTGGCGATCTCTTCGGCGACGTCGGCAGGCGAGGCCGTGGCCCCGAGCGCCGGACGGGCGCCGGCCCGCGCGAAGTCGAGCAGCGCCTCGACGACGCCGGCGGTGTGCGCGATGGCTCGCCGGCCACGCTCGGCGGCGCGCAGCAGCCGCTCGTCGGCGCCCGGGCGGCGCGCGATATCGTCGAAGATCAGCCCGGCCGCGGCCAGCGGGTTGCGGATGTCGTGCGCCATGCGCGTCGCGAACACGTCCAGCTCGGTCGCGCGGCGCTCGGCGTTGCGTTGCAACTCCTCGACGGCGCGGGCGTGCGCGTGCGAGATCCGCAGTCCGACGGCGGCTGCGAAGATCGCCAGCAACACGCCGGCTGCGTCTAGCTCGAAGGCCCAGATCGCGCCACGCCGCCGGCTCTCGCGGATGGTGCCCGCCAGCTCGGCGGCGGCCGCGACGTTCGCGTCGATGCCGACGGACAGCGCGCGGGCGACATCCTCGCCGGTGGCGTCCAGGCGATCCTCGGCGGCCAGCGCGCCCGGGCGATCGCCCTGGCGAATCCGATCCAGGACTTCATTGACCTGTTCGTCGAAGTGCGCCAGCGCCGAGACGGAATGCCCCCACGCCACGGCCTCGGCCGGATAGAACGGCAGGTTCCGGTACGCGGCGATCTCGGCGTCCAGCAACGCGCGCCCCGTCTCGATCTCCAGCGCGCCCGTCGAAAGCACCGGTCGCGCGACGGCCCGGTGAATCAGCAGCTGCAGCCGCCGCAGCTCGGTGCGCGCGTCGGCCAGGTAGCGGATGCTCGGAGCGGCGTCCCCCTGAATGCTCAACGCCGCGCCCTCGATCTGGCGCGTGCGGTGCTGGGTGATCACCGTCGCCCCGACGAACGCGAACACGACCGCCGCGAACGCCGCGACGAGAACCGCGTCCACTCGCCGCAGAGTCACATGCTGGGTTTGGCGCGGCAGCGCGGGCGGCGCCAGGCTGAACGTTCGTTCTCAACGGCACTGCTGATGCCGCCGGCGCGGCTCCCGGCGCGGCAAACGACGGGACGTCACCCGATTGCTGCGCCACCGGGCGGTGTTTATCTCCATCGCCCGTGGCGTTCGTCTTTCCGGAGTGGTCGGACACGGGGTTTCGCCTGACGCTGATCGGCGTCGCCCTGGCGATCCCGGGAGTGTTCGTAGTGCCGATGCTGTACGTGCGCTCGCCGTACAACCTGGATCGGCAGGCGCCCGTCGAGCAGCCCGTCCAGTTCGACCACCGGCACCACACGAAGGACGACGGCATCGACTGCCTCTATTGCCACGGTGACGCCGAACGCGCGCCGTTCGCCGGCGTGCCCACCACCGAGCTCTGCATGGGCTGCCACAGCCAGATCTGGAACAAGAGCCCGATGCTGGAGCCGGTTCGCCGCAGCTATTTCTCGGGCCAACCCATCGCCTGGAGCCGCGTCCATCGGGTCCCCGACTTCGTCTATTTCAATCACGCGGCGCACGTGACCGGCGGCGGCGTCGCGTGCGTCACGTGCCACGGCGACGTCACGATGGAGGCGCTGGTCGAACGCAAGCGCCTCTTCACGATGGGGTGGTGCCTCGACTGCCACCGCCAGCGCACGTCCACGCTGCCCGAGCCCGCCGTGGCCAGCCTGCAGGGTCAGACCAAGACGCCGCCCGATGCGCCCGGGCATCCCGCCACGCTGAACGGACCCTCGCGACTCACCTCCTGCACGACGTGTCACCGGTGAGTCGCCATGAGTGATCGCCTCTACCAGATTCGTTCGCGCCGCCAGGTCGACGAACGGGCGTGGCGCAGCCTGCGCGAGCACGACGGGCAGTCGTCGGATGCGGCCCCGGAGTTCGCGGCCGGCGCGGCCGAACCGCCGACGACGCTGCAGCGCCGGACGTTCTTGCAGCTCGCGGGCGGTTCGGCGGCGCTGGCGTCCGCCGGGTGCGCGCTCGATCGGCCGCGCAAGATCGTCCCTTACGCGCGCGGGCAGGAGACGGTCGTGCCGGGCATTCCGGCGTTCTATGCGACGTCGATGACGATGGGCGGCTACGCCAGCGGCCTGCTGGTTCAAAGCCGCGAAGGGCGTCCCGTGAAGATCGAAGGGAACCCCGACCACCCCGCCAATCCCGGCGGCGCGACGAACCTGTTCGAGCAGGCGTCCATCCGGCAGCTCTACGACGACTGCCGGGCCCGGCGCGTGCGTTTCGAGGGGGCCGTCAGCGCGTGGGAGGACCTCTTCGCCCGCTTGCGCGCGCCCCGCGCGGATCGCGGCGCGCGACTGCGGATCCTCATGGAGCCGACGGCGTCGCCGCTGTTGCTCGCGCTGCTGGATCGCGTTCGGGCGCGCCACCCCGAGGCGCGCGTCGCGTTTCACGACCCGCTGGACCGCGGCGGCGCCGCGGCGGGCGCGGTCCTGGCGTTCGGGCGACCACTGCTGCCCCAGCTGGACCTCTCGCGCGCCGAGGCGATCCTCTCGCTGGACGCCGACTTCCTGGGCACGGGGCCGTTCGCCGTTCGTCACGCGCGACAGTGGGCGGCGCGCCGCCGGACCGACTCGCCCGCGCAGACGCCGTCCCGACTGGCGATGGTCGAGAGCCAGCTCAGCGTGACCGGGTCCATGGCGGACGACCGCCTGGCGCGCCCCACCGCGACGGTGCCGCAGGTGGCGCGGGCGGTGGCCGCCCGGCTGGCGCTGCCCGCGCCGGTCACCGCCGCCGCGCGCGCCGGGGGCGAGGATCCGGAGACCGCCCGCTGGGCGGACGCCGTGGCCCGCGACCTACGCGATCGTGCCCGCGGGACGACGCTGGTGCTGGCTGGTGATCGCCAGCCGCCCGGGGTGCACGCGCTGGCGTTCGTCATCAACGGGGCGCTCGGCAACCTCGGCACCACGATGTCGCTGACCGAGCCGGTGTTGCCGCAACCCGCCGGTCCCGTTCAGACGTTCGACGAGCTGGTCGGCGACATGCGTGCCGGGCGCGTCGACACGCTTGTCATCCTGGATACGAACCCCCTCTACACGGCGCCGGCCGATCTCGGGTTCGGGGTGGCGCTGGATCGGGTTCGCGACAGCATCTGCCTCGCGCTTTACGAGCACGAGACGGCCCAGCGCTGCCGCTGGTTCGCGCCGGCGCCGCACTTTCTGGAAGCCTGGGGGGACGGGCGCGCCTACGACGGCACCGTCTCGATGGCGCAGCCGCTGGTGCAGCCCCTCATCGACGCGCGCGGCCCTGCCGAGCTGCTGTCGGCGCTGGCCGGCGACCCCAGCCCCGATCCGCACCGACTGGCGCACGACTTCTGGACCCACGATCGCGGGCTGGGCGAGACCGCCTGGCAGCGGGCGTTGCAGCTGGGCGTGCAGTCCGGGACGGCGGCGGCGGCCGTGGACGTCGCGCCCAACCCCGCCGCGGTCGCGCGCGCCGTTGCGTCGCTACCCATGCCGTCGAGCGCCAGCGGGCAACTGGCCATCGAGCTTTATCCGTCGCCGACGTTGCGCGACGGCCGTTTCGCCAACAACCCCTGGCTGCTGGAGCAGCCGACCCCGATCGGCAAGCTGACCTGGGACAACGCCGCGCTGCTCAGCCCGGCGACGGCCAAGCGCCTGGGTGTCGGCGACGGCTCGGTCGTCGAGCTGCGGGCGGCGCAGGCGGCGGTGCGCGCGCCCGTTCTGACGATCCCCGGAATGGCCGACGGTGTCGCCGCCGTCTGGCTGGGATACGGCCGCACCGGCCAGGAGCGGAATGCGGCCGGTGTCGGGTTCAACGCCTACCCGCTGCGTACGCGCGACCACCTGCACAGCGTGCCGAACGCCGCCGCCGTTGCCACGGGTGAGCACCACGATCTGGCCCTGACCCAGGAGCACTGGTCGACGCACGATCGACCGATCGCGCTGCGGCGAACGCTGGCCGAATACCGCCGGCAGCCGGACTTCGCGGCCCGGTACCGCGCGCCCGCCCCGTCGCTGATGCCGGAGTTTCCCTACCAAGGAAATCAATGGGCGATGTCGATCGACCTGTCGATCTGCACCGGCTGCAGCAGCTGCACGGTCGCTTGCCAGGCTGAGAACAACCTGCTGACCGTCGGCAAGGACGGCGTGCTGAAGAGCCGCGAGATGAACTGGCTGCGGATCGACACGTACTTCTTCGGGGCACCCGGGGCGCCGCGGGTCGTCCATCAGCCGATGATGTGCCAGCACTGCGAAAAGGCGCCCTGCGAGTACGTCTGCCCCGTCGAGGCCACGGTCCACAGCCCCGACGGCCTGAACGAGATGGTCTACAACCGCTGCGTCGGCACGCGGTTTTGCAGCAACAACTGTCCGTACAAGGTCCGGCGCTTCAACTGGTTCGACTGGGGCACGCGCGTCGCCATGAACCGCGGGCTCGTCGAGCTGCAATACAACCCCGACGTCTCCGTGCGTGAGCGCGGCGTGATGGAGAAGTGCAAGTACTGCGTGCAGCGGATTCGCCGCGCCGAGAT
>JBJMQQ010000080.1:0-10981 GCA_045802645.1 Polyangia bacterium | reverse complement strand
GGGTCGGGTGTCGGCGGCAGCGCGGCCGGCGGGGCCGGTGGTGCGGGCGGGTCGGGTGTCGGCGGCAGCGCGGCCGGCGGGGCCGGTGGTGGTGCGCCGTGTGGCGCCCTCGGCCAGGCCTGCTGTTCGGGGTCGCTCTGCACCGCTTCGTCGACGACGTGCCAGTCGAACACTTGCCTCGCGTGCGGCGGGGCAGGGCAGCCGTGTTGCGCGGGCAGCGTTTGTGGCAGCGGCGCGAACTGCGTCGCGAACATCGGTTGCGTGCGCTGCGGAGGCGCAGGCCAGGCCTGCTGCGGCCTCAATCTCGACTGCGGGCCGCTGGCGAGCTGCGCGACGTTGGGTGGGCAGAACCGCTGCTACACGGGGACCTCCGGGCAGCCCGGCGGCATGTGCGCCGCGGGCGCGTGCGCATCCGGCGCGCTGTGCGCCGCGGCCGACACCTCTTGCGTCGCCTGCGGCGACTTCTACGAACCGTGCTGCGCGGGGAACACCTGCGCCGGGTCGTACACCTGTCAGAGCTCGGGCCGTTGCATGTGACCCCCGTCGGTTCGGACGGTTCGGACGCTCAGACAGCCCGGGCCGCTTCGCGACTTCCGGCGCTGGATTGGATGCGCGGGTTGGTGATGGTGCTGATGGCCATCGACCACAGCTCCGACGCGTTCAACGCCGGGCGTCTGTTCACGGACTCGGCGCGCATCTTTCACGCGGGGTCGGCTCTGCCAGCAGGCCAGTTCCTGACCCGCTGGATCACGCACATCTGCGCGCCGACGTTCCTGTTCCTGGCGGGGACCAGCCTGGCGTTCACCGTGTCGCGCCAGGTGGCCGCGGGCGACCGACCCCGGGACATCGACCGCTACGTGCTGGTCCGCGGGTTGGTGATCGCGCTGTTCGAGCTCTGGATCTCCTTCACCGTCATCGGGCACGGCCGCCTCGTGCTGCAGGTCCTCTACGGCATCGGGACCAGCTACATGCTGATGGCGCCGCTGCGGCGGCTGCCCGATCGTGTGGTGCCGATCGTGGCGCTGGGATTCATCGCCGCCAGCGAGCTGCTGGTGAGGTGGGCGACCTCCGCCCAGGTCGCCGACACCTGGCCCGTCGCGCTGCTGCTGACCGGCGGCTTTCGCGGCCGGGTCATCGTCGCGTACCCGACGTTGCACTGGCTGGCGATCCTGCTGCTGGGCTGGTCATGGGGTCGCCGCCTGGTGACTACGCCTGCGTCGCGCGAAACGGCCGCGCGCGACGCGACGCGGGCCGGGCTGGTCGGATTGGCGATCTTCGTGGTGCTGCGTGCGGCGAATGGCTACGGCAACATGCTGTTGCTGCGCGAATCGTCGGCGCTGGTCCAGTGGCTCCACGTCAGCAAGTACCCGCCGTCGATCACGTACGACGCGCTGGAGCTGGGACTGATGGCGCTGATCCTTGCCGCGCTCTTTCGCCTGGCTGAGCGGCGCCGCGCGATCAGCCCCAATAGCGTGTTGATGGTCCTGGGGCAGACGCCGATGTTTTTCTACCTGCTACACTTCCCGCTGCTGGTCGGCGGATCGCGGTTGATGGGCGTGAACGAAAAGCTGGGTCTCGGCGCGACGTATCTGGGCGCCGGGGCGGCGGTGGCGCTGCTCTACCCGGTCTGCCGCTGGTACCGCGGGTACAAGGCGGCTCACCGAACGGGCTGGCCGCGGTTCATCTGACCGATGCTACGATGTTCGACTGAGGGAGTTGGGGATGCGGGTCTTGCTCGCCGATGATCACACGCTTGTTCGGGCCGGGATTCGGGCCCTGCTCGAGAACTTACCGGGTGTCGAGATCGTTGCCGAAACCGGCGACGGCCAGGAAGCCCTCGCGCTGATCCGCGAGATGCAGCCGCAGATCGCGTTCGTCGACATCGCCATGCCCGGTCTGAACGGGCTCGAGATCGCGGCGCGCGCGACGCGCGAGTTTCCGGCGACGAAGGTCGTCATCCTGTCGATGCACGGGACGCCCGGGCACGTCGCGCAGGCGCTGCGGGCCGGTGTGTCCGGCTACGTCCTCAAGGACGCCGCCGCCGACGAGCTGCCGGTGCTTCTGCGCGCCGTTGCCCGCGACGAGACGTATCTGTCGGCGTCCATCTCGAAGCACGTCGTCGACGGCTACCTGGGTCGCGTCGCCGCGGCGACCGGCGGGACCCCCGAAGGCGAGCCGGTGGACGTCCTCACGCCGCGCCAGCGCGAGATCCTGCAGCTGGTCGCCGAGGGCAAATCGACCAAAGAGGTCGCGCAGGTGCTGGGCGTCAGCGCGAAGACGGTCGAGACGCACCGGTCGCAAATCATGGACCGGCTGAGCATCCGTGATCTGGCGGGCCTCGTTCGGTATGCGGTCCGCACCGGCCTCGTGTCGCCGGACCGCTGATCAGGGGTGGGCCTTCAGGAGTGGGCCTAAGGGTCCGTACAGGCATTCCTCAGTGACCTCCCGGATGTCCCCGGGGTGCGGCGGCTGCCATGTTCGGCCTAGCCATGTCCGAAAGGGTCCTGCGCATGCCCAGCCCGCCGTCCCGCCCGACCGCCATCCGTCGTGTCCTGGTCGTGGACGATTGCGGGCCGTTCCGGGGGCTGCTGGCCTGGTATTTGAGCAGTGTCCCTGGGATCGAGATCGTCGCGGAGGCCTCGGACGGGGTAGAAGCGGTAGAGACGGCCCGCGCGTGTCAACCTGAGATGGTCTTCATGGATGTTCGGATGCCCAATATGGACGGTCTGGAAGCTGCCCGCCGGCTGCGCGCCGACGGCATTTCCGCGCGGATCATCCTATTGTCCGTCGATGCCGAGGCCATCCCGGCCGCGGTCCTGGCAGACTCGGGCGCGGACGGCTTGATCGAAAAAAACGAGCTTGGCGACCGGTTGGGGTCGCTGCTGGATTTGCCGGCGGTGGGGAAAATGCCCCGTCCGGCGGGCGAAGAATCGGGAGCGTGACCATGGCAATAGGGGAAACGGTATCGGGAGAGATGGAAAGGGGCGCGATCGGTGCGGTGAAGGTGTTCTCGGCCACGATGGCGCGGGATCGCGAATCACTGGGCGAGCGCGTCACGGCTTGGATCCGCGGCAACCCGGACGTGCCGATCCTGTCGACAGTCGTCATGCAGTCGTCGGATTCCGGATTTCACTGCATCTCGATCGTCGTGTTCTGCGGCCGCCCCAACAGCCGCTGAACACGACCACATCAGCGCCCGTCACTGGAGGATCGGCAGCTCCACCTGGACGCGGGTTCCCGCGCCCGGGGCGGACGTGATCGCGAAACTTCCGCCGCGCGCTCGAACGCGCTCTTGCATGGCGATGATGCCGAGATGACCGGCCCTGGGCGCCGCGAGCGAAGCGGGATCGAAGCCCCGCCCGTCATCGGAGATCGTCAGATCGAGTGTCGAGGCGCTGCGGACGACCCGGACACGGATCTGCGCGGCCGCAGCGTGACGAAGCGCGTTCGTCAGCGATTCCTGCACGATCCGGAAGCAGGCGATCTCCAGCGCCGGGGCCAGTCGCGCCGAATCGTCTTCGGGTAAGTCGAGCTGGATGGGGACGCCCGCCAGCGCCGACTGCGAGACGACATGGTCCCGCAACGCGGGGATGAGGCCGACCTCGTCCAGAAGAGCCGGGCGCAGCTCACGTGAGATCTTGCGGACCCGGTCAATGGCCTGGTCGACCAGACCCAGCGTCTCCGCGCCCGGCGCGCCCATCTGAAGACGCAGCTTGATCACCGTCAGAAGCTGCCCCAGGTCGTCGTGTAGCTCGCCGGCGATGAAGCGTCGCTCGTCTTCCTTGGCGGCGTCCAGACGTTCGTGCACCAGCCCCAGCCGTTCGTAGGCGAGGCGCAGGTCGTTGAGCGCGTCGCTGGCGGCGCGCGAGCTGTGCTCGACGTGGCGAATGACGTAGTCGATCGCGGCCGTGAGCAGAGCCGCCAGACAGGAAAATACGATTCCGATCCGCGCCCAGTTCGTCATTGACGCCGGGTCCAGCCCGGCGCGGTTCATGACCAGGATGCCGCGCGCGTTCAACACGCCGACGCCCAGGAAGGACATGACGGACAGCGCGGTCATGACCAGGCCAGCGCGGCGCCCCAGGAAGACGACGGCAAGGAGCGACGTTCCGGTCAGCGCGATTCCCGAGCCCGACGTGAACCCGAAGGTGATGAGAGCGGTGGTGCCGGCCAGGTAGCAGGAGGCAATCGTCAGCCGGGCACGTGTCATGACGGACAGACCGGTCGCGAACCGCAGGAACGGGAACGCTGCGGCAGCAATGCTGAGGATCACGAGCTGCGGCCATGGATAGCGCACCGACCGCAGCGCCACCGCGACCACGATGACCAGCGGCGCGGCGATGGAGCCGACCGTCAGCATCCCGCGCAGCACGGGCGCCCGCCATGACTCGAGCGCCTTCAGCTGCGTCGTGGGAGGTAGCCTCCCGACCGTCTTGTCCATCGCGGGCCAAATACTAACGCGGCCGCGGCGCGGGGGCCGCGCCGGCGGGGCAGGCAAATGCTACAACCCTGGCATGAGTGACGGACGCGATCAGAAGGCCCCCCAGGAAGACTTTGCCGCGATGCTGGCCGAGTCCGAAAGGGCGCAAGGCCGCGGTGCGCGCGGACCGCGGTTCGCCGTCGGCGATCGCGTCAAGGGCAAGGTGGTCTCGATCGGGCAGGAGGTCACCATCCTCGAGCTGGTTGGCGGGGGCGAGGGGACGCTGGACACGCTGGAGCTGCAGGACGCCAAGGGCCAGCTCACCGTCGCGACGGGCGCCACCGTCGAGGCGCGGGTCGTTCGGCTGGGCGACCGGCCGGGGTTCGTCTACCTGGCGCGCGGCACGGGCACTGGCGCCGAGGCGAGTCGCGACCTGGAGCTGGCCGCGCAAAGCGGCTTGCCCGTGGAGGGCGTCGTCACCGCCGTGAACAAGGGCGGGGTGGAGGTCGACCTGCACGGCGTGCGCGCCTTCTGCCCGATCTCGCAGCTGGAACTGCGGCAGGTCGCCGACGCATCGGTTTACGTGGGCCGGCGAATGACGTTCCGGATCACGCGCTACGAGGAAGATCGCCGCGGCCCGAACGTGGTGCTATCGCGCCGCGCGCTGCTGGAAGAAGAAAACCAGGTCCGCGCGGCGGAGACCCGCGGCAAGCTGTCCGTCGGCGCGGTCCTGTCGGGCGTGGTGGTGGCAATCAAGGACTTCGGCGCGTTCGTCGACGTCGGCGGCATCGAGGGGCTGCTGCCGGCCTCGGAGATCGGCTTTCAGCGCGGGACCCGCCCGTCGGACTTCCTGACCGTCGGCCAGCCGGTCACCGTCCAGGTGTTGCGGATCGAAAAGCGCGACGACCCGCGCCGGCCAGAGCAGGTCTCGTTTTCGTTGAAGGCGCTCGAGCGCGATCCGTGGCTGGATGCAGCCGAGAAGTTGCCGGCGGGAACGGTCGTCCGGGGCACCGTGACCCGCGTCGAGCCGTTCGGCGCCTTCGTCGAGGTGGCGCCAGGCGTCGAGGGGCTGCTGCACATCAGCGAGCTGGGCGGCGGCAACCGCCAGTTGCGCCACGCGCGCGAGGCCGTCAAGCCGGGCGAATCGGTCGAGGTGGCCGTCCTGGCGCTCGATTCGGAGAAGCGGCGCATCTCGCTGGGGCTCGCGACGCGCGAAGCGGGCGTGGACGTCGAGGGTCACGCCGCCGCCTCCCGCGCCTCCGGCGGCGGCCAGGGCCTGGGGACCCTGGGCGACCTGCTGAAGGGAAAGTTCCCGGGCCGCTGACTATTTGATCGACAATAACTCGACGTCGAAGACCAGCGTGCCGGCGGGCGCGCCCGGGCGGCTTGGCTTTTCGCCGTAGGCGAGGTTGCCGGGGATCCAGAAGCGGGCCTTGTCGCCCGCGACCAGGAGCTGCAGCCCCTCCGTCCAGCCCTTGATCACGCCGTCCAGCGGGAACGTGGCGGGTTGGCCGCGCGTGACGGAGCTGTCGAACATCTTGCCGTCGGTTGTCCAGCCCGTGTAGTGGACCTCGACGGTGCTGCTGGCAGTCGGGTGTTCCTTCCCCTTGCCGTGCTTGAGGATCTTGTAGGCCAGCCCCGAGGCGGTCTTCTTGGCGTCCTTGGGCGCAGCCGCGACGTCCGCCGGCGTCTCGGGCGGCGGCGCGACGTGCTTGAAATCCAGCAGCTCGACGTCGAAGACCAGCGTCCCGGCCGGCGCGCCCGGCCGCTCGGGCGTGTCGCCGTAGGCCAGCTCGCCGGGGATCCAGAAGCGCCGCTTCTCGCCCTTCACCATCAGCTGCAGCCCCTCGCCCCAACCCTTGATGACGGCGTCCAGCGGGAACGTCGCGGGCTCACCCGTCGGGATGGAGCTGTCGAACATCTTGCCGTCGGTGGTCCAGCCCGTGTACTGGACCGTGACCTTGTCGTGCGGGCCGGGGTGCCCGTGCCCCTTGCCCTTGAACAGCACCTTGGAGGCGAGGCCACTGGGCGTCTTCTGCGCGTCGGCCGGAGCTGCCGCCACGTCCGCGGGTGCGGCGGGCGCCGCCGGGAGCGGCGCGGGAGGCAGCGGCTCGATCTGCCCGGCGAAGGCCGGGGTGGTCGCCAGTGCGGCGCCCAGCGTCAACGTTGCAAACGAAACCGACCAGCGGACACGCGTCATGGGACGCGAATACCACGGGATGATCTTCATCGAAAGGGACGATAAGCTCACCCGACGATGCGCCCCCCATCGCGTTTGCTCGTCGTGCTTCCGATTGCGATCACGCTGGCCTCATGGCCCGCCGCCGCCCAGTCCCGGATGCCGACGCACGTCGCCTGCGTGGGCGACAGCATCACCCAGGGGGTCGGCGCGTCGAATGCCAGCACCACCTCGTACCCCGCGGTGTTGCAAAAGTTGTTCGGCAGCACCGTGCACGTGGGGAACTACGGCCACTCGGGCGCGACCCTGCTCTCGATGGGCGACTTGCCGTACAAGAACCAGTCCGAGTACACGGCCGCCACCACGTTCGTGTCCGGCGCGGGCACCAGCGCCGTGGTCGACGTCATCATCATGCTGGGGACGAACGACTCGAAGTCCTACAACTGGATGAGCGGCACGTCGACGCGCGCCGCCCAGTTCGTGACCGACTTGACCGCGATGGTCAACCACTTTGCGACGCTGTCGACGCATCCGCTGGTCTATCTGGCGTATCCGCCGCGGGCGTTCACCAACACGTACGGGATCAGCGGGACGATCATCCACGACCAGATGATTCCGCTCATCAACCAGGTTGCGGCGGCGAAGAGCCTGCCCGTCATCGACGTCGACACCCCGACGGCGTCGCATTCGGAGTGGTTCCCGGACGGTGTTCACCCAAACGACAGCGGGTACATGGTCGTCGCACAGGTGATGCACGACGGTCTGCTCCGCCCGCTCGACAGCACCGGGGCGGGCGGTCAAGGTGGACAGGCCGGCCGCGCCGGTCAGGCGGGCCAAGGCGGCGGACCGGGCGGCGCCGGCGGTCGCGCGGGCGCCGCGGGAAGTGGCGGCGGGGTCGCCGGCGGTTCGGGGAGCGGCGGCGGTGGTGGACGGGCTGCGACCGGCGGTTCCAGCGGGACGGGGGGCAGCACGTCGACGGGTGGTCGCTCCGGAACCGGCGGGTCCGGCACGGGCGGCGCGAGCTCCGGGGGGACCGGCGGGTCGAACGCCACGGGCGGGTCGACCGGCTCTGGAGGGACCTCGGTGCCGGGGACCGGCGGAACGGCTGCCGGCACCGGCTCACCGGGCACGGACAGCGGCTGCTCGTGCCAGCTGCCGGGGAACCGCCCGACGCCGTCGGGTGTAATCGCTTTGCTGGTGATCGGGCTGTCCCTTTTCCGACGGCGGCTGCACAAACGCTGACACACCCCTGGGCGGCAATTGCACAAGTTGTCGCGCCTCGTGCCGGCAACTTGCGCTGCTTGTACAGCGGCGCCTGATGAATCGCGGTGAATCCTGGGCTGTCGCGCTGGCACGCCGGGTGCAAAGAACCCGGGTCGCCATGCATCAGTGTGAACGGATCGACCTTCTTCGCGGGATGCTGGGCGGCGGTCAGCCGACTACGCCGATGGAGGACATCGTGCGGCTGCTCCGCCACGAGGCCCTCGATCCCGGCGCGCAGTTCGAGGCCACCCAGGGCCAGGTCGTCGTGCGATCGCTCGACGACCTGGAGCACGAGGTGTCGCGGCTCGATCCGGACCGCAGCCGCTTCGACCGCACGGCGCAGGTCCTGATCGACATCCTGACTCAGGGGCGGGCTTCCAGCACCAGATTGAACGGCGTCTCCGCCGCTCGCCGGAACCGCGAGAACCCGCCCTCGACCGTCACCTGACGCAGCCGCGCCTCGCCTGCTTGGGCGCCCAGGGCCGGACCGTGACCCGCCAGCGAGCACGGAACGCAGAACACGGTCGACGCGCCGTAGAACACCCGCCCGACGGGATTGAGGTTGTCCTCGACGCGATCGCTGGCAAACGGTTCGACCAGCAGCCAGGTGCCGTCCTTCGCCAGCGCCTGCCGGATGTGGCGCGCGGCCCCCACCGGGTCCGCCATGTCGTGCAGGCAGTCGAAGCAGGCGACGAGATCGTAGTCGGTGCCCGCGAAGTCCTGCGCCCCCGCCACCTCGAAGCGGACGCGGTCGCCGACGCCGGCATCGCGCGCACGCCGCCGGGCCGTTTCGATCGAGGCGGCGTGCACGTCGATGCCGACGAACTCCGACTTCGGATAGGTCCGCGCCATCAGGATGGTGGACGCGCCGTGGCCGCAGCCCACGTCCGCGACCCGAGCCCCGCGCCGCAGCTTCTCCTCGACGCCGGTCAGCGCCGGGATCCAGGCGCTGACCAGGTTGCCGAGGTACCCCGACCGGAAAAACCGCTCCGTGCCGACGAACAGGATTGGATCCTGATCGCCCCAGTCGAGGCCGGCCCCCGTGTGAAACGCCTCCGCGATGCGCGGTGCCGCTTTCATGGCCGCCGCGATCACCTGAAACGCGCCCGGAATGAACGCCGGGCTCGCCTCGTCGGCCAGCGCGGCGGCCTGCTCCGGCGGCAGCGTGTAGCGGCCGTTGCTCGCGTCGTAGGTGACGTAGCCGCCGGCGGCCTGGTTGTTGAGCCACTCGCGCACGTAGCGTTCGTTCGTCTCCGTGCGCTTCGCGAGCTCGCCCGGCGTGACCGGACCGGCCGCAGCCATCGCCTTGTACAGGCCCAGCTCGTCGCCGATCAGCACCAGCGCGGCGCTCATCGCGGCGCCGATGTCGCCGACCGCGCGCCCCATGAACTGGTTCAACTTGTTTTCGTCGATCGTCGTCGTGGTCATGATGATCTCCTTTCCTTCGGGCCGTTACTTGCGATTGAGGGCCTTCATCACCTCGGCCGCCGACTGGTACGTCCCGTCGGCCAGGTGGTCGGCGAACCAGCGCTTCTCGCCGGGCGAGAAGTCGACCAGCCCTTTGCAGGACGCCAGGAGCTGCGCGCGCGTGGCCGGGTAGGTCTGGTGGCGCGTGAGGTGCTGATTGACCTTCTCCAGGTCGGGTTTGACGGCCTGGGCCTCGGGGGCGGGGGCCGTGTCGGCGTGCGCGGGGCGGACGAGGGCCGCGCCGCCGGTGGCGAGGGCGAGCGTGAGGGCGAGGGTTCCGCGGATGATGTGGTTGCGCATGGACGTTCTCCTGGTTGGGTGGGCGAGACGGACGAAATGCCCGCTGCGTCACAAAACCGAACTTCCGCTTCGACCGTGGAAGCCGCCGTTGGAGCCCGCGTTGGAATTGCGAGATAGTCCGGGCGGGGGACGAACGTGAGCCGGTCAGCGTCGCGAGGCGAGGGTGAGAGTCGGGTGCCGGCGGCCGAGATCCGGCTTCTCGGGGACCTGGAGGTCCGCCGCCAGGGCCGGGCGCTGCCCCTGCCGGCGTCGAAAAAGACGCGGGCGCTGCTGGCGTATCTGGTGGCGACCGGGCGCCCGCACTCGCGGGAAAGCCTGTGCGCGTTGCTCTGGGACGGCCCGGACGATCCGCGCGCCGAGCTGCGCTGGAGCCTGACGAAGCTTCGCCCCCTGCTCGACGGTGGCGGCGGGCAGCTGCAGACCGATCGCGAGCGTGCCGGTTTCGTCGCGGGGCCCGTTCGTGTCGACGCGGTCGCCGTCCGGGCGCTGATCGGTCGTTCCGCGGCGGACGCGACGCTGGACGCGCTGCGAGCGGCCGCGACCCAGTTTCGCGGCGAGCCTCTGGAGGGGCTCGATCTGCCGTCCTGCTTCCGCTACCACGAGTGGTACGTCGGCGAACGCGAGGCGTTGCGTGGATTGCGCGGCGCCGTCCTCGCGGAGCTGGCCGCGCGACTCGGCGCGGGCGCGCCGGGGGCCGACCTCGAGGAGGCGCTGCGCTGGGCGCGGTTGCGGGTCGCGGCGGATCCGCTGACGGAGGCGTGTCACGTCGACGTGGTCCGCATCCTGGGCCGTCTGGGGCGGGCGCGGGAGGCGCTGGCCCAGTACGAGGCTTGCCGCCGCATCCTGCAGAGCGAGCTCGGGGCCCACGTGTCGGATGCCCTGGAGCAGGCCCGGCGGGAGCTGGGGACCCGGGCCGGCGCCGCGCCGCCCGCTGCCGCCGAGATGGTCACGCGAGATGAGCCTGCGCCGGCCCGTGGCGCTGTTCGACCGCCAGAGCGCCCCCCGCTGGTGGGACGGGATGGCGCGCGCGCGGCGGTCGAAGCGGCGGTCGCGTCGGCGCGGGCCGGGACGGCAGCGCCCGTCCTGCTGTTCGTCGGGGACCCGGGCATCGGGAAGACGCGCCTCCTGGACCTGGTCGCCGACGAGGTGCGGGGCGCCGGGGGCTCGGTCCTGCGCGGCCGCGCCTTCGAGGCCGAGATGGTGCGCCCGTACGGGCCGTGGAGCGACGCGCTGGCCAGTGCCCGTCTGCCGGGGGACGCGCCGATGAGTCTCGACCTGGGGCCCGACCTCGTGCCGGACCTGGCGCCGCTTTCCGCTGGCGGGGCTTCAGGGACCGCCGCCGACCGCGGGCG
>JBJMQQ010000079.1:0-16276 GCA_045802645.1 Polyangia bacterium | reverse complement strand
GGAGCTTCGTCCCGGCGACAACAAGTGGGCGGCCGGCATCTTCGCGCGGCGGCCCGAGACCGGCGAGGCGATCTGGTTCTATCAGTGGAGCCCGCACGATCTCTACGACCACGACGGCATCAATGAAAACGTCCTCTTCGACCTGACCGTCGACGGCCACCGGCGCAAGGTGCTGGCGCACGCCGACCGGAACGGCCTCTTGTACGTCCTCGATCGCACGACGGGAGAGGTGCTGTCCGCGTCGCCGTTCGTGCCCGTGACCACCAACCGGGGCGTCGACATGAAGACCGGCCGCTTGATTCCGATCGCCGAAAAAGAGCCGCACATGGGGACGGTCATCCGCGGCGTCTGCCCGACGGCGCCGGGCGGCAAGGACTGGCAGCCCATGGCGTACTCGCCGGATACCGGCTGGCTCTACATCCCGCACAACAACATGTGCGAGGACGTGGAGGCGACGGAGGTCAACTACATCGCGGGCACGCCGTTCATCGGCACGAACGTCAAGATGTACGCGGGCCCGGGCGGTAACCGCGGCGCCTTCACCGCCTGGGATCCCGCCGCTCAGAAGAAGGTCTGGAGCATCCCCGAGAACTTCCCCGCCTGGAGCGGCGCGCTGGCCACCGCCGGCGGCCTGGTCTTCTACGGCACGATGGACGGCTGGTTCAAAGCGCTGGACGCCAAGAGCGGCAAGCTGCTGTGGAAGATCAAGACAGGCTCGGGCGTCATCGGCCAGCCGATCAGCTACCAGGGCCCCGACGGCAAGCAGTACATCGCCGTGTTCGCCGGCGTCGGCGGCTGGGCGGGCAGCATCGTCGTCAACGATCTGGATCCGCGCGACGAGAGCGGCGCCAACGGCTTCGTGGGCGCAACGAAGGACCTGCCGAAAGCGACGACCAAAGGAGGCACGCTGTATGTCTTCGCGGTCCCTTAGCTCCGTGGCACTGGCGGCGCTTGCCATGGGCGCGTGCCAGCGCGAAAAGCGCGAGCTGCACCCGTCGGCCGCCGATTGGACGCGCGGGGCGGCACTCGCGAAGGTCGAGATGGTCGACTTGCGTCCCGGCGGCGGCGCACCGGTGCCGCCGATGGCCCTGCCCGAGGACAACAACGCCTGGGCGATGAGCGAGGGGAAGCGGTTGTTCTCGTGGTTCAACTGCGTCGGCTGCCACGGTCACGGCGGCGGCGGCATGGGCCCGGCGCTGATGGACGACAAATGGATCTACGGCAGCGAGCCGCAGAACATCTACGCGACCATCATCGAGGGGCGCCCGAACGGGATGCCGGCCTGGCGCGGCAAGATTCCGGAGCCCCAGGTCTGGCAGCTGGTCGCGTACGTGCGGTCGCTGAACGGGCTGGTCCCGAAGCTGGCCGCCCCCAGCCGTGAAGATCACATGCAGGTCGCGCCGCAGGAGTCGAACGCGGCGAAGGGCCACCCGCACCCCACGGAAGCGGAGCCGCCACAGTGAACCAGACCGCGGCGCTTTCGTATCCGGTCCTGCACGCCACCGGGATCCAGGCTGGGCACATCGCGCGCCTCTGGTGGGTGTTCTTCGTGGTGCTGAGCCTGGTCTACCTGGCTGTGATCGTGGCGTTGATCGCGGCCATCGTCCGGCGACGCCGCGCCGCCGTGCAGGGCGCCGGCGAACAGGGACCGGCGCGGGTCGTGGCGATCTCCGTCGGGCTGACCGTCCTGATCCTGCTGGGCCTTTTCGGCGGTAGCGTGGCGACCGGGCGCGCGCTGAGCACGCTCGGTGACACGCCGGGCGAGCCGCTCTCGATCAAGGTGATCGGTCACCAGTGGTGGTGGGAGCTGCAGTACCAGAACCACGACGTCAGCCAGATGGTCACGACGGCCAACGAGCTGCACCTGCCCGTCGGACATCCGGTCCAGCTCACGCTGGAGTCGCGCGACGTCATCCACAGCTTCTGGGTCCCCGCCCTCAACGGCAAGCGGGACCTGATCCCCGGATACAAGAACGTCATCACCGTGCGCGCCGACGAGCCCGGCGTGTTCGCCGGACGGTGCGCGGAGTTTTGCGGCGCACAGCACGCCAACATGGCGCTGACCGTCGTCGCCGAGGCGCCGGCAACGTTCGAGGCCTGGCTCGCGGCCCAGCGCGCGCCGTCGGCCCAACCCGCGACGGCGGCCGCCGCGCATGGGCGCGCCGTGTTCCTGGAGAGCGCCTGCCCGCTGTGCCACCACCTGTCGGGCACGCGGGCGTTTGGGATGCTGGGGCCCGATCTCAGCCACTTCGGATCACGCCGGGCCCTCGCGGCCGGTGCGCTGCCGAACGAGCCCGGCCCGCTGGACGCGTGGTTGAACGACCCGCAAACGATCAAACCCGGCAACCACATGCCAATCGTGGCGCTGCGCCCGGAAGACCGGCGTGACCTGGTGACCTACCTGGAGGCGCTGCAATGACCGCCGGCATGCCTGCCCCACGCGAGCCCGACCAGCTGAGGGAGGTCTGGGAGCGCAAGCCGGGCCCGTGGGGATGGTTGACCGACGTCAATCACGCGCACATCGGCCGCCGCTTCGTCGTGACGGCGTTCGTGTTCCTGTTTCTGGGCGGCATCGAGGCGCTGATCATGCGCATCCAGCTGGCCCGCCCCAGCGCCCACTTCGTGGGCCCCGATCTCTACAACCAGCTCTTCACGACCCACGGCAGCACGATGATGTTCCTGTTCGCCGTCCCCGTGATGGAGGGGTTCGGCGTCTACCTCGTGCCGCTGATGGTGGGGACGCGCAACGCGGCCTTCCCGCGCCTGAACGCGTTCGCGTACTGGACGTATCTGATCGGCGGCTTGCTTCTTTACGGCAGCTTCCTGATCCACATGGGCCCCGACGCGGGCTGGTTCGCCTACACGCCGCTGTCCGGCCCGGAGTTTTCGCCCGGCAAGCGCACGGACGCCTGGGCGCAAATGATCACGTTCACCGAGCTGGCGGCGCTGGGCGGCGCGGTCAGCATCATCGCCACCATCTTCAAGCAGCGCGCGCCCGGGATGGCGCTGTCACGGATGCCGCTGTTCGTCTGGGCGATGCTGGTGCAGGCGTTCATGGTGGTGTTCGCGATGCCGGCCGTCATGCTCGCCAGCAGCATGCTGGCGACCGATCGGCTGATTGGGACGCACTTCTTCAACCCGGCCGAGGGCGGCGACTCGCTGCTGTGGCAGCACCTCTTCTGGTTCTTCGGTCACCCGGAGGTCTACATCATCTTCGTGCCCGCCACGGGGATGGTCTCGGCCATCCTGCCCGCCTTCACGCGGCGCCCCGTGTTCGGGTATCTACCGCTGGTGCTGTCCGTCGTCTCGACGGGCTTCATCGCGTTCGGACTGTGGGTGCACCACATGTTCGCCACCGGGTTGCCGCAGCTGGGACACAGCTTCTTCACGGCGGCCAGCATGATGATCGCGGTCCCCAACGGCGTGCAGATCTTCTGCTGGATCGCGACGCTGTGGCTGGGAAAGCTGCGCTTCCGCGTGCCGCTGCTGTACGTGCTGGGGTTCGTCGCGATCTTCGTGATGGGCGGCCTCACCGGAATGATGCTGGCGTCGGTGCCGCTGGACCTGCAGGTGCACGACAGCTACTTCGTCGTCGCGCACTTCCACTACGTGCTCATCGGCGGGGCCGTGTTCCCACTGCTCGGCGCGCTGACGTACTGGTTCCCGAAGGCGACCGGCCGGATGTTGAGCGAACGCGCCGGGCGCTGGAGCTTCGGCTTGATCTTCGTCGGGTTCAACGTGGCCTTCTTCCCGATGCACCTTTTGGGGCTGCGCGGGATGCCACGCCGGGTCTACAGCTACGGCGCGGCGACCGGCTGGACGCGCCTCAACGAGCTGGCGACCGCCGGCGCCATCCTGCTCGCGATCGGGCTGCTGCTGTTGCTGGCCAACATGATCTGGGCGGGACGCCGCGGCCAGCGGGCGGGCGACGATCCGTGGGAGGCGGACGGGCTCGAGTGGGCGACCAGCTCGCCGCCACCGCCGTACGGCTTTCGCGACCTGCCGATCGTGACCAGCCGGGCGCCGCTCTGGTCCGATCCGCAGCGGCGCGCGCGCGTGACCGGACTGCGCACGGTCCGCCCCGAGGTCCTGGTGACCACGCTGGTCGACGCCCGACCCGACCACCGCAGCCCGATCGCCGGGCCTTCGATCTGGCCGCTGGCGGCAGCGCTGGCCACGGCGATCACCTTCATCCCGGGCATGTTCACAGCCTGGGCGATTCCCGTCGGAGCGGTGGCGTCTCTGATCGCGCTCAGCGGGTGGTTCTGGCCCAAGCACCCGAACCGCGAGTGGGCCGAAGAACAGCCGGCCGTCGCGCCCGCGCCGGAGTCACCGTCATGAGCGACGCGCCCGGAACGACGGAATCGACGCCGAATCCGACGCTGGACGTCTCGGACCTGCCGGCGTTCGCGTTCGGCGCGCGCACCCCGATCTTCTGGGGCGTCGTGCTGCTGATGGCGATCGAGACGACGATGCTGGCGCTAATGGTGCTCAGCTACTTTTACGTTCGCGGCAACTTCACCAGCTGGCCACCGACCTGGGCGGGCGACCGGTCTTTTCACCTGGCGACGGTGGGGGTCGCGCTGCTGGTCGTGAGCGCCGTGCCCAATCACCTGATGGCCGCCGCCGCGGTGGCTGGTCGAATCAAGCGCGCGCGGACCTGGCTGATCGTCACGACCGCCCTCGGGGCCGCGGCGTTTGCGACGCGGGTGCTGGAGTTTCCGCGCCTCCAGTTCCGCTGGGACACCCACGCCTACGGCTCGGCGGTGTGGGGCATCCTGGGCCTCAACACCTTTCACCAGGTCACGGCGCTGGCCGAGAACCTCGTGATGCTGGCGCTGTTGCTCATCGGCCCGGTCGAGCAGAAGCACCGTCACGACCTCGAGCTGGGCGGGTACTTCTGGTACTGGCTGATCGCGACGACGGTGCCGCTTTACGCGATCGTGTACCTGGAACCGCTGGTGTTTCCGCGATGAAGGGCGACAGCGCAACATTGTGGGCGGGCGTGTTGCTGGGTCCAGCAGCTTGGCTGTCGGACCTGGGGGCGTCGTACGCGCTGGTGCCGGCGCGCCACGGTGACGGCACGCTGGGCGCGCGGTTGGCCGTTTCGGGCCTGGCCTTTGCGATTTCACTCGCCGCGGGTCTGCTGTCGCTGCGCAACTGGCGCCGCCTGCGTTCCCCGAAACCTCAGCAGCCGCAGCCGCCGTCCGATGAGCACGCCAACGGGCCGGCTTTCCTGGCGGCGTTCGGCGCCGTCGCCAGCGCGTTCTTCGCACTGGTCATCGTGGCCACGACGATTCCGAACTTCGTGCTGCGGCCGAACGCCACCCCGTCGCAAAACCAGAGCGCCTGGCCGTGACCGCGCCGCTGGAGCTCCGGCAGGTGCTGGGCTGGTGGTCCTGGCGCCCGTGGGTGCTGCTGGGCCTCACCGCCGCCAGCGCAACCTACGCGCGCGGGGTGGCGCGGCTCTGGGCGAACGCCGGCGTGGGACACGGCATTCGCCGCCTGTCCGTGGCGGCCTACGGCGCCGGAATGGCGTCGCTGATCGTCGCGCTGGTGTCGCCGCTGGATCCGCTGGCGGCGCTGCTGTTCTCGGCGCACATGTCCCAGCACGAGCTGCTGATGCTGGTGGCCGCGCCGCTGATCGTGATGGGGCATCCGATCATCGCGCTGCTGTGGGCCGTGCCGACGGCTGTTCGCGATCGCTTGCTGCGCGCCAGCAAGCAGCCGACCACGCACGCCGTCTGGCACGCCACGACGCACCCGATCGTCGCGCTGATCGTGCACGCGGTGGTGCTGTGGGCGTGGCACGTGCCGTATCTCTTCGAGGCGGCGATGCGCAACGAGCCGCTGCACGCGGTCCAGCACTTGATGTTCTTCGGGACCGCGGCGCTCTTCTGGTGGTCGCTGCTGGCCGGCCGCTACGGCCGCGCGGGCTACGGCGTCGCCGTGCTGTTCGTCTTCGCGACGGGGCTGCACACCGGCCTGCTGGGCGTGCTGCTGACCTTCGCGCGCCGCCTCTGGTACCCCATCTACGACGCCCGCGCGCGCGGCATCGGCACCGATCCGCTCTCGGACCAGACCCTGGCGGGCCTCATCATGTGGATCCCAGCCGGCGCCATCCTGTTCGTGTTTGGCCTGGGCCTGCTGGCGGCCTGGGTGGCGGAAGCCGAACGGCGGGCGCGCCGCAACGATTTCGCCGCGTCAGACGCCAGTCGTCAGCTTCAAGTACAGGGCGCCGAGGGGCGGCAGCGTCACGTTTAGCGAGTAGGGTCGCCCGTGGGACGGGACCGGCGTGGCTTCGACGCCGCCGATGTTGCCGTGGTTGCTGCCGCCGAACGCCGCCGCGTCGCTGTTCAGGATCTCGGACCAGACGCCCTCCCCCGGCACCCCGATGCGGTAGTTGAAGCGCGGGATGGGCGTGCAGTTGTAGAGGCAGAGGATCGGCGGATCTTTTTCGTCACCCTTGCGCAGGAAGGCGTAGACGCTGTTCTCGACGTCGTCCGCCGCCACCCACTCGAACCCGCGCGGATCGGCGTCGCGCCGGTGCAGGCTGGGCTCGACGCGGTACAGGCGATTCAGCTCGCCGACCAGCAGCTGTAGCTGGCCGTGCGCCGCCCCGTCGCGCAGCAGGTGCCAGTCCAGGCTGACGTCGTGGTTCCACTCGTTCCACTGCCCGAACTCGCCGCCCATGAACAGCAGCTTCTTGCCCGGCTGTCCCCACATGTACGCGTAGAGCAGGCGCAGGTTCGCGAACTTCTGCCAGTCGTCGCCCGGCATCTTGTTCAGCAGCGACCGCTTGCCGTAAACGACCTCGTCGTGCGACAGCGGCAGCACGAAGTTCTCGCTGAAGAGATAGAGACCCCGGAACGTCAGCTTGTTGTGGTGGTACCGCCGGTACACCGGATCGTCGGAGAAGTAGGCCAGCGTGTCGTGCATCCAGCCCATGTCCCACTTCATACCGAAGCCGAGGCCGCCCAGGTACGTCGGCCGCGACACCATCGGCCAGGCCGTCGACTCCTCGGCGATGGTCTGCACGTCGGGCGCCTCGCGGTAGACCGTCGTGTTGAACGTCTTCAGGAACGAGACGGCGTCCAGGTCCTCGTTGCCGCCGTACTGGTTGGGGATCCACTGTCCGGACTTGCGGCCGTAGTCCAGGTACAGCATCGACGCGACCGCATCCACGCGCAGCCCGTCGATGTGATAGCGGTCCAGCCAGAAGACCGCGTTCGACAGCAGGAAGCTGCGCACCTCGTTGCGGCCGTAATTGAAGACGGCGCTGCCCCACTCGGCGTGCAGCCCGCGGCGCGGGTCGGCGTGTTCGTAAAGGTGCGTGCCGTCGAAGTAGATCAGGCCGTGCTCGTCGGTCGGAAAGTGGGCCGGCGTCCAGTCGAGGATCACGCCGATCCCGTTGCGGTGCAGCGTGTCGACCAAGAACATGAAGTCTTCGGGCGAGCCATATCGCGCCGTCGGCGCGAAGAACGACGTCACCTGGTAACCCCACGAGCCGTAGAACGGGTGCTCGGCGACCGGCATCAGCTCGATGTGGGTGAAGCCGCAGCGCTGGACGTGCTCGGTCAGGCGCGGTGCCAGCTCGCGATAGCTCAGGCCGCGCTCGGGATGCTCGGGGCTGCGCATCCACGAGCCAAGGTGCACCTCGTAGATCGACATCGGCGCGTCCAGCGCGTTGCGCTCGCGCCGGGCGCGCATCCAGTCGCCGTCCTTCCAGGTGTAGTCCATCGCCGCGATGACGGACGCCTTGGCCGGCGGCACCTCGCTGGCGAACGCGAACGGGTCCGCCTTGTCGACGGTGTAGCCCCCCTCCCGCGATCGGATGTGCAGCTTGTAACGGTGCCCCGGGGCGGCTCCCGGCGCGAACGCCTGCCACACCCCGGACGGGCCCAGCGACTTCATCGGCGTCGCGCCGGGCCGCCACTCGTTCCAGTCGCCAACGACGTCGATCGTCTCGGCGTTCGGCGCCCAGACGGAGAACTGGGTCCCCTTTTGACCGTCGCGCACCGTCACTTGCGCGCCCATCTTTTCGAACAGGCGCGCGTGTGTCCCCTCGCCAAGGAGGTGCAGATCCACTGGTCCCAACCGGACGTCGCTGTCGCTCATGTGCCGCTCTCCAGACCGATGCCAACCACGGCCAGCAGCCCGCGGAGCGGGATGTCCAGCCAGTCAGGTCGGTTGTTCAACTCGTAACCGACCTCGTAAATCACTTTTTCCAGCTCGTAGTAGGTCAGCAGGCGCACCAGCTGCGCGCGGTCGCGCGGCACGAACGGCGCGCGCCCGACAGTCTCCAGATACGCACGCAAGTACGACGCGGTCACCTGCCGCGTCCACAGCCGCGCCCACCCGGCCCGGTTGCCCCCGCCGCTGTCCCCGCCCTGGCGCAGCGCCGCCTCGGGCGCGTAGTCGAACGAGCGGACCATGCCCATCACGTCACGCAGCGGCGACCCCTTGGCGCGACGCTCGTGCAGGGGGCGCGCCGGCTCGCCCTCGAAGTCGATGATGACGAAGTCGTCGATCGCCGCGTCGTCGCGGGCCGCGTCCTCTTTCGCGGCGCGCGCGATGGCCAGGACCTGCCCCAGGTGAAGGTCGCCGTGCGTGCGGATCTTGACGGTGTCGATCGGCTGGTCGCTGAACTCGCGCAGCAGGCGCGCGACCGCCTCCCGTCCTTCGGGAGACAAGATGCGCTCCGCCAGCGCCCGGCTGTCCGCACCAAGCCGACTCGCCGACGAGGAGAGCGCGGCCAGTGTGTCGTCCAGCATCGAGCGCGTCCGCTCTGCCAGCGTGTGCCGGTCCTCGGCCGTCAGCGGCGCCGGCGCGAAGTCGGGGCCGGCGTCGGGAACGGGCCGACGGCGCCCGGCCAGCGCCACGTGCAGCTCGCCCGTTCGGCGCCCCAGCACGGAGGCCAGCCCCACGAACCGGCCGGCGCGCGCGTCCAGCGCCGCCGCCTCGTCGTCGACGGCGGACAGCCAGGCCTCGCCGCCGCGGCGCAGCTCCAGCGGCAGCGGCGTGTCCGACGCGCGCTGGAAGAAGCGCCCCAGCTCGCGCTCGGCCAGCGCCCAGGCATCGCCGCGGTTGGCGATCAGCTGGTGAACCACGCCCAGGCTGCGCGGCGCGCCGCCGTCGGGGCGGTAGGTGATCGCGCCCAG
This sequence comes from Polyangia bacterium, assembly GCA_045802645.1. Classification (GTDB taxonomy): domain Bacteria; phylum Myxococcota_A; class Polyangia; order Fen-1088; family Fen-1088; genus JADGRB01. The sequence continues at coordinate 7,115 of JBJMQQ010000079.1, read as the reverse complement.
CACCCGCGGCACACAGGGCGGGTCGCACGCCCGATCGAGAAACCGCCCCATCTCGAGCTCGACGTTGGGACCGGCAGCCGGCTGCCGATAGACCTTCAGCAGCGCGCGATCCCCGAACATCACCGTCGAGTTGGTCTGCTCGACGCCGGCGACCCGTAGCGGCAGCGCCGCGGCGCCGTGGGGCACCAGCTCCGCCAGCAGGTCCGAGCCCTCGCCCGCCAGCGCGCCGTAGTGCCCCCGCCGCGTGAGGTTTCCGCGCGCCATGTCCAGCAGTGACACCGCCGCATCGCCGGTAGCCAGGCCGTCGACGAGGCCGTCGTCCGTCCCGATCAGGGTGTGCGGGTGCTTCTCGCGCAGCCTGCGCAGCTCTTCCGGCGGCGCCCACGTCAGCGGGATGACGTAGAGGTCCGGGTCGCCCGCGGCGTACTGCACCTCGACGACGACCAGCACGTTGGCCGCCGCGTCGACGGTGTCGGCGTCCAGCGGCAGCACGTCGCTGATCTGCGCGCCCGTCACCGACCGGCTCTTGCCCCGAAACCAGCGTCGCTGCCGCGCGTAATCAATCAGTCGCGCCGACAGCGCCTCGCGCTCGGTCGCGGCCAGCATCGCGTCCCACCCGTTCGCCGGCCGGGTCATAGGTAGTACTCGAAGCTGCGTTCCGTCCGCTGGTGGTGCCGCAGCCGAAAGATCTGGGCAGGCATGGACGACGGCTCCAGGCTGACGAAGTTCCGCGGCCCGCGCCACAGATACCGTCCGTCGCCGATCAGATCGTGCGCCTGGAATCCGGCGTCAGGCGCGATCCCCAGCGCCGACAGGTCGAGATCGAGCCAGCCGCTTTGCGGGTGGTGCGGGTCCAGGTTCACGACCACCAGCAACACGTTCTCGTCGCCCGGCTCGGGTGCGTGAGCCGCCGCCGGCGGAATACGCCGGCTGTAGCAAAGCAGCATGTCGTTGTCGGTTCGGTGAAACACTGTCCCCGTCAAGCGGTGCAGCGCGGGGTTCTCACGCCGGATGTGATTGAGGCGCTTGATCAACGGCCGCAGGCTGCGCGCGTCGTCCAGGTTCCAGCTGCGGAGCTGATACTTTTCGTTCTGCGCGTACTCCTCGGCGCCGGGGCGAGCGACATGCTCCATCAATTCGAACGGCGGGCCGTAGATCCCCCAGCTGGGCGACAGCGTCGCCGCCAGGACGGCGCGCGCGATGAACATGGCCCGCCCGCCGTACTGCAGATGCTCGGGAAGAATGTCGGGGGTGTTCGGCCAGAAGCTGGGACGGAAGAAGTCCTTCACTTCAGTCTCGGCCAGCGACCGCACGTACTCGGCCAGCTCGCTCTTCGACGTGCGCCAGGTGAAGTACGTGTACGACTGCGAGAACCCCACCTTCGCCAGCGCGTACATCAGCTTCGGGCGCGTGAAGGCTTCGGCCAGGAAGATGACCTCCGGGTGCTGGGCCTTCAGGCTGTCGATGCACCATCGCCAGAACGGAATGGGCTTCGTGTGCGGGTTGTCGACGCGGAACACGCGGACCCCCTGCTCGATCCAGTAGAGGAAAACGCTGCGCAGCTCTTGCCACAGGCTTTGCCAGGCAGGCCCGGCGAAGTCGAACGGGTAGATGTCCTCATACTTCTTGGGCGGGTTCTCCGCGAATTGAACCGAGCCGTCGGGCCGGTGCAGGAACCACTCGGGGTGTTCCTTGACGTACGGGTGGTCGGGGGACGTCTGAAACGCGATGTCCAGCGCCACCTCCAGCCTGTGCTCGCGCGCCGCCGCCACGAAGTGCCGCAGATCCTCGACCGTGCCCAGCTGCGGGTGCACGGACTTGTGGCCCCCCTCGGCCCCGCCGATCGCCCACGGGCTGCCGGGATCGCCGGTCTGGGGGACCAGGCTGTTGTCGCGCCCTTTGCGGTGCGTCTGCCCGATCGGGTGAATGGGCGGCAAGTAGACGATGTCGAACCCCAGGTCGGCGATGTAGCTCAGGCGCGCCTCGGCGTCGCGCAACGTGCCGTGCTTGCCGTCGGTGCCGCACGATCGCGGGAACATCTCGTACCAGGCGCTGAACACGGCCAGCGGCGGATCGACCGTCAGCGGTAAAGGCGGCTCCAGCGTCGTCGCCGCGCTGCGATCCGGGTGGGCCCGCATCAGCGCCGCGGCGTCGTCGGCCAGCCCGGCGGCGGCGCGCCCCCGCATGTCGCCCGGCGCGCGCAGCACGGCGCCGATGCTGCCGAGGCGATCGGCGGCACCGCCACGGGCGCGCGAGGCGGCGGACGAGAACAGCGCGGCGCCCGCAGCCAGCTCCAGCTCTACATCCTGGTTCGCGTCCAGCTTGCGGCGCAAACCGTGCGCCCAGGTCGCGTAGCCGTCGACCCAGGCGCTGACCGCGAACTCCCACACGCCGACGACGTCCGGCAGGAACACCGCGCGCCAGCGGTCGTTCTCCAGCGGTTCCAGCGGTTCCTCGCGCCACGCGGATTCGCCGCGGCGCCGGTAAAGCAGCGCCCCGGCCAGCTTGTCGTGACCGTCGACCAGCACGTCTGCCTCGACGATGACCGGCTCGCCGGCGATCCGTTTGGCGGGGTAGCGTCCGCCATCCACGGACGGGCGCACGTCGCTCAGCACGACGCGACGGCGGCCGTCCAGCCCCGCGGGGAAGCTATGAGCTGTGGGGGCGGACTCAGGCACGGGCACAAACTAGGTTCGGTCGCCTGGTTTTCAACGGCTGGCGTGTAAAGTGATCGCATCAGCTCGTCGACTACCGCCGCGATCCGCGCAGGTTTGGCCGCGCTGGGCATCCAGCGCCTGGTGCTGGCGATTCACGACCAGAGCTTTCCGTCGGATGCTGACGAGGACCTCGGGCGCGGCTCGCCCTACGGCCGTGGCGGGCGCCGCCTGCTGGCGTTCATCCGGGAACTTGGATTCAACGGCGTGCAGCTGGGACCGCAAGGCGACACCACGCTCGTGAATCCGTCGCCGTACGACGGCGCGCAGTGGACGCGCAGCCCGTCCTCGATCGCGCTCGGCACGCTGCTGGACGGCGAGGACCTCGAGTGGCGCCGGCTCGCCGACGGGTTGCTGCAACCTGCGGTCGACGCCCGTCCCGCGGGCCCGCCCGATCGCGTGCAGTACGCGCACGCCTGGCACGCGACGCGGAACATCCTGGTCCACCTGCACGATCGGTTGCGGGCCAACCCGGGCGCGACGCCGGCGCTGGCCGCGCGATTCGAACGGTTTCGGGCCGAACATGGCGCCGCGCTGGCGGCCGACAGCGAGTTCGAGGCGCTGACCGCCGAACACGCCACCGACGAGTGGCGGCGGTGGCCGGCCGTCGATCGCGATCTGTGGAGCCCCAACGCCGCGGTCGCGAGCACGATCGCCACGCGCCGCGAGGCGCTGCACGCGACGCGCGCGCGGGAGCTCCAGCGCCACCAGTTCGGGCAGTTCCTGCTGGGCGAGCAGCACCGCGCCTGGCGGGCCGCCGCCGGCGGCGCCGAGCCGATCGCGCTGTTCGGCGATCTGCAGATCGGGTTTTCGCACCGGGACGTCTGGAGTCGGCGCGCGCTGTTCCGCCGCGACTACCTGATGGGCGCGCCGCCCAGCCGCACGAACCCCGCCGGCCAGGCCTGGGGCTACCCCGTGCTGGATCCGGACCGCTATCGCAACGCCGACGGCAGCGCCGGCCCCGTGCTGGACCTGGTGCTGGGGCGGGTGGCGCGGATGCTGGACGACTTCGACGGCCTGCGCGTCGATCACCCGCACGGTCTCATCTGCCCGTGGGTCTACGACGCCGCCGATCCGAACCCCGACGCCGCCGTTGGCCACGGCGCGCGCCTGTTCGAGTCGCCGGATCTGTCCGATCACCCGCGCCTGGCCCCGCTGGCGATCCCGACGCGCGCCCAGCTCTCGGCCGATCCAGGGATCGCGCGTTACGCGGACGACTGGGTGCGCGAGCTGAGCGACCAGCAGGTCGATCGGTACGGGCTGCTGTTCGACGGCATGATGGCGCAGGTCCGCGCCGCCGGCCGCAGCGTCGCGGACGTGATCTGCGAGGTGCTGTCGACCTGGCCGTACCCGCTGCGCCGCGTGATGCAGCGCCACGGGCTGGGGCGATTCCGCGTCACGCAGAAGGCCGACCTCACGCGTGCGGACGACGTCTACCGCGCTGAAAATGCCGCCCCGAACGACTGGATCATGGCCGGGAACCACGACACGCCGCCGATCTGGGCGCTGGCGCGGCAGTGGCGCGGAAACGCCCCCGAGGCTGCCTGGACGGCGCATCTGGCCGAGCGGCTGATGCCGGACCCGGTGCTGCGGCCGCGCCTCGCGCACTGGCTGGCGGCCGATCCGCGGCACCTGTGCCAGGGCGTGTTCGCGGAGCTGTTCGCCAGCCGCGCCCAGCGGGTGTCGGTGTTCTTCGCGGACCTGTTCGGGGTCGAGCAGGTCTACAACCGCCCGGGCCTGGTCAGCGAGCAGAACTGGTCGCTGCGCTTGCCTCCGGATTTCCAGGCGCTGTATCGAACGCGCGTCGCGGCCGCCGCGGCGCTGGACGTTCCGCTGGCGCTGGCGCTGGCGTGCGCCGCCCGCGCGCCGACGGATCCGGGGCTGCGCGGCGTCGGCCGGCAACTGCTGCACGGACTCGGCATCCAGGAAGCGGCCGGAGCGGCCGGTATCGTGCCGATTCTCGACAGCGCGCTATGAACCGGGGGTGCACGTGCTCGAACGCGAAACGATCATCCCGGCGCCGCGCGCGCGGGTCTTCCCGTTTTTCGCCGACGCCCGAAACCTGGAACGGATCACACCGGACGGGCTGAAGTTCCGCATCCTGACGGAGGGGCCGATCGACATGCGCGCGGGCGCCGTCATCGATTACCGGCTGTCGCTGTCGGGGCTGCCGTTCCGCTGGCGAACGGTCATCGAGGAGTGGGATCCGCCGAATCGGTTCGTCGACCTGCAGACGAAGGGTCCGTACGCGCTGTGGCGCCACACCCACAGCTTCGAGGACCTGCCCGACGGCACGACGCGCATGCGCGACCGCGTCGAGTACAGGTTGCCGTTCGGACCGCTCGGACGCCTGGTCCGCCGCCTGGTCGTCGGACGACAGCTGGAGACGATCTTCGGCTTCCGTCAGAAGATCATCGCCGACCTTTTCCGAGACCGGGCAGCCTAGGCGAGACCGATGCCCGACAGTCGCCCACCACAGACGCGCGCCGCCGCCTTTTGCGACCGCTTTGGTCTGCGTTCGCCGATCCTGCTGGCACCGATGGCGGGCGCCTGTCCGGCGTCGCTGTCGATCGCCGTCGCCAACGCGGGCGGCATGGGCGCGGCCGGCGTCCTGCTGCTGGGCCCCGAAGCGATTGCCGCGTGGATGCGCGAATTTCGGGCGGGCAGCGACGAGCCGGCGCAATTGAACCTGTGGGTCCCCGACCCGCCGCCGCGACGCGACCCGGAGCATGAACGCCGCGTGCGCGAATTTCTGGGCGGCTGGGGGCCGGCCGTCGCGGCAGACGCCGGCGACGCGACGCCGCCCGACTTCGGCGCGCAGTGCCAGGCGGTGCTGGACGCGAAACCCGCCGCAGTGTCGTCGATCATGGGGCTGTTCCCGGGTGCGTTCGTCGCCGAGCTGAAGGCGCGCGGCATCGCCTGGTTCGCCGTGGCGACCACCGTCGGTGAAGCCGTCGCGGCGCGCGACGCGGGCGCCGACGTCATCGTCGCCCAGGGCTCGGAAGCCGGCGGCCACCGGGGCGCGTTCGATCCGGCGCTGGCGGAACGCCGCCTGGTCGGCACGTTCGCGCTGGTCCCCGCGATCGCCGACGCGGTGGACGTCCCGGTCGTGGCGACGGGCGGCATCGCCGACGGGCGCGGCGTCGCGGCGGCGCTGGCCCTCGGCGCCAGCGCCGTTCAGGTCGGGTCGGCGTTTCTCCGCTGCCCCGAGGCGCAGCTGTCCCCCGCCTGGTCCGACGCGCTGGCCCGCGCCCGCCCCGAAGACACGCTGCTCACGCGCGCATTCAGCGGACGGCCGGGGCGCAGCCTGGCCACCCGCTACGTCACCGCCGCCGCCGCGCCCGACGCACCCGCGCCCGCCCCCTACCCCGTCCAACGCGGCCTGACCGCCGCCCTGCGCGCGCAGGCCCAAAAGGACGGAGACCTCGATCGCATGCAGGCCTGGGCCGGCCAGTCCGCCGCGCTGGGGCACGCCGAACCAGCCGCCGACATGGTCGAACGGCTGTGGCGCGACGCGCGCCTTCTTTTGCGCGCCTGACCTAGGCGGCGATGTTCGGCAGCGGGGTCTTGCCGCTGCCGGTCAACCCGGGATCGCCGAAGCCCGTGTAGCTGGTGATCCCGAACGCCTCGCAGATGTTCAGCAGCAGGCGCTCGTGACGCTCGGTCGATTTGACGTAGCGCCCGCCCGATGCGGTCTTCAGGTAGCCGCCGTTGCCGCTGGCCAGCACGAACCGCATCGACTGCTGGTTGTGGTTCTGCGCGTCGCCCATGTCGCGCGCCCAGACCATCAGCGTGTTGTCGAACAGCGTCTGACCGTTGGTGCCCAGCGGATCGGGTACCGCCTTCAGCGCGTTGATGATGCTGACGAACTGCTGCGCCAGGTACGCCTCGAACTTGACGAGGTTGGCGTAGTTGGACGCGGCGCCGCTGTGGATGAACCCGCCGTGCTGGTCGTCGTACGGGATCCCCGTCGCGTTCACCATCAGCTTCTGGTCGTTGCCGTACTCCAGGCAAGCCACGCGCGTGATGTCGCACGCGAACGCGTTGACGATGATCTGCTGGTGAACCAGGTTCGCCGCCATCGCGTCCATGTCGCCCATGAACTGGAACGTGCCGTCCGCCCCCGGCGCCGGCGGCTTCGTGCAGGAGGTGCCGCCGCCGCCCGAGCCGCTGGCCTGCAGCTTGTTCTCGAGCTGCCGGATGGAATCCAGGTGGGCTTCCATCTTGGTCTTCTCGACGCTGCCCAGCGTCCCCTCGACGCTCTTGATCTCCGCGCTGACCGTGTCGAGGATGCTCTTGCGCCGGGCCAGCATGGAGCCGGCCGGCATGCCCGCGGGCATCGAGGTGCCGAACACGGTGTTGAACGCCGAGAGGGGCGAGCCGATGGTGGGAAGGTTGCCG
>JBJMQQ010000078.1:0-6559 GCA_045802645.1 Polyangia bacterium | reverse complement strand
GTCCTGCTGGTCGTACGGAACGACGCGGGTCGCCTCGCCTTCGGGCATCTGCTTTTCGGCCTCGGCGATCAGGTCCTCTTCGCCCAGCACGCTGGCTGGCAGGTTGGCCCAGGAGGCGGGCTTGATCGCCGGCGACGCCGAGACCGCGCCACCCGCGGCCGCGATCGCCGCCGCGGAGAACGGCTGCGGCGCGGGCGGCGGCGCCAGCGACGGCAGCGGCGGGGGGAAGGCGGGCGGGGGAGGCGGGAAAGCCGGCGGTGGCGGCGGCGCCGCGAACGACGGCGGGGGCGGCGGAAAAGCGGGGGGCGGCGGCGGGCCGCCCAGCGGCGAACCGGTCGCAGGCAGATCGAACGTGCTGCCGCCCGACGGCCCCAGGATGGCGTTCAAATCCTTGCCGGCCATCTCGGACCGGCCACCGGCCGGCGCATGCGTGAACCGCTCCAGCGACGCGTTCACGTCGCGCGCCAGGCCGCCGATCATGCCCGGGTACTTGTGGTCGTCGATCTTGTGGATGTCCCCGGCGGCGAGCCGCTGCAGCTCGCGCCGCAGCTTGCGCAGCGGGGCCTCGACCTCGACCCGCTGCAGGACCAGGCCGACCGCGATCATTGCGAACGTCATGAAGACGAGGCTGACCCAGGGGAAGTTTCCCCACTTCAGATCCTCGGCGCGGACGTTGGCCAGAAGGGCGCCCAGGTCCGTCTTGGCCGGCTGCACGCCGAGCAGCGCGTAATAGGCGTGCTGCTCGCCAGCCTGCCCGGGGAAGGGGGCCGCGACGACCAGCAGCTTTTCCTGACCCACGCTCAGCGGCAGCGCGGGCGTCCGCTTCAACGAGGCGATGTCCGCCTCGTGCTGGCCGATGAGCTCCGGCAGCGCGTCCAGCTCGCCGGCCGGACGCGACGACGCGACGACCTTGCTGTGCAGCAATAGCGCGACGTCGACGTTCAGGTTCTTCTTGAGGCGCTCGACCAGGCCGGGCCCCGTCTCGGCCGCGACATAAATGGCCCCGACGATGCGGTCCTTGTTCTTCGACAGCACGGGGGCGCCGGCCACGCGTTCCAGCTTGCCGCCGACACCCCAGACGTCGTCCGACAGGTACCCGCGCAGGCCGTCGGCCACCACCTCGATGCCGCCGATGTAGTCGCCGTACTCTTTGTCGTTCTCGCCGCCGACGCGGGCGATGACGCGCCCCTTGTTGTCGACCGCGACGATCTCGTCGATGCCGCCCGTCGACAGGTCGGGGATCAGCGTGCGGAAGCGGTCCTGGATGGTACGGTGAATGACCGCGTACTCACCCGACCCGCGCGACGCGGCGTCCAGCGACTCGGAGAGGATCGCGTCGCGGCCCAGCTTGGACACCCGGTCGATCCACTTGTGGGCGTCGACCTTGAACATCTGCTCGGCCGCGTACTGGGCGCGATCCAGGCGCTGCCCCTCCAGCGCGGCCAGCTTCTGCACGGCCGGGCGGGGGGCGACCAGCGCGAACGTCCCCGCGACGGCAGACACGAGAGCGATGAGGATGAACCAGATCTTCGATAGGAACATGGACTCCTCGTCGCGCTACTCGGCCGCTTCCTTCTCCCCCGAAGCCCCGACCTTCACCGTCAGCTCCTCTTTCGATCCCGTTTCGACTTCTTGCTGCGCGGACCACTTGCCGCGCGTCCAGACCTTCAGGTTCGCCTTGCCGTCGGGGACGCCGCTGATCGCGAAGGCGCCCTTTTCGTCGACGGTGGCATAGTAGGGCGAATCGACCACCAGCACGGAGACCATGATGTGCGGGTAGTCGGAGTCGCGGATGGCGAAGCCGCCCACGCTGTCGAACTTCTGCCGGCGAGTCGCGCCGGGCGGCAGCAACTCGGGCGGCATGACCGACGTGGTGGCCGGCGTCGACAAGTTCAGCTTCACCTTGCCGGTGTTCTTGATCTCGATGACCGAGCCCGGGCCGACGATGACCAGCCGCGGGCGCGCGTCCAGACCGCCGATTTCCACGGTGACCGTGCGCGCGGGCGGCGGGTGGGCGCCGTTGACGTTCTCGAGGACGACCGCCGTTTCCAGCTTGGCGCCGCCCGTGGTCTGGACCGGAACGTTGCCGTTCTCCAGCCGCCAGTAACCCTGGTACAGCCGGGTCGACCGAGCGTTGTCGGGCAGCTTGACCGTGCCCTTCACCGTTCCGGCGCGCGCCGGCGAGCCGACCGCGAGTAAGAACGTCGTGGCGAGCGCAAGACGGACAGCGGGGAAAAAGAGGCGGGAAACCATCCGCGAATCAGGGGCCAGGGGGCACACGGCCCCGCAAGGAGGTCAGCAGGCTAACGTGGGGCTTTCCCCCCTGTCAATGCGTGATCGGCGTCCGGTGGGTGGGGTTCGCTGTTTTGCGCGGACTCCTGCTCGGAGTTACGCAAGAGGCGGGCCGGAATGCCGAGGCGGATCCCTTCGCGCTGCAATCGATTCAAAAGGCGCTTGCGGACCTCGTGACCGGCGGGCCCCTGTAACTGGACTTCCGCAACCTCGAGGCCGCAGGCCCAGAGCTGTCCCGCCTCGGTGACGTCGGCCAGGCGAGCGGCGGGCTTGCCGCCGATCAGCGCCGGCAGCGCGGCCTGCGTGCGCGTCAACTCGTCGTTCAAGACCGTCTCGACCTTTGCCGCGTCGGCGTCGTGCGCGATCGTGATGTTGACCGCCATGCCGACGGGCGCCGCCGGCAGGTGGTAGTTGGTCAGGATCGCCTGCGACAGCTTCTGGTTGGGGACGATGATCGTGTTGTTGGCCAGCGTGCGCAGCCGGGCCGACCGCCAGCCGATCGATTCGACGTAGCCCTCGCCCGCGGCCGCGTCGATCTTGATGTAGTCCCCGGCGCGGACGGGGCGATCGGCCAGCAGGTAGAGGCCGGCGAAGAAGTTGGCCAGCGTCTCTTGCAGCGCCAGCGCGACCGCCAACGAGCCGACGCCCAGCGTCGTCAAGAGCGGCGTGACCGGCACGCCGATGCTGTCCAGCGCCATGATGACCGCCACCGCGCCGACCAGCAGCCGGACCGCGAGGCGCGCGACGCCGACCGCCGGCTTCACGGACGGGTTCTTGTCCGCGTATTCCGTCACGGCGGCCAGCGCGATGCGCGCGATCACCAGCGCGCAGGCGAAGACGAACGCGATGTCCAGCGCGCCCGCCAGCCAGCGCCCGAGTCTGCCCGGCAGGCCGAGGTCCGGGACCCAGTGCAGGCCGCCGACGATGACGGCGCAGGCGGTCGGCGTCGAGACCGCCGGACGGCTCTTCAGCCACCGGCCGGTCAGCGCGCGCGCCGCGCGGGCCGCGAGCAGCCCCAGCACGACCAGACCGACGATCAGCAGCGGCAGCGCCACCTGAGGCGGAGCGGGGATGTCGATGCCGGCGAGCCGCATGCCTTTCATTTCGTATAACCTGTTTGGCCGCCATGAGCACCCGCCCCAGCAAGACCCTCGAGACGTTCCCCAACCCCAAGCCCGAACGCGACTACCACATCGTCTTCGAGTGCCCGGAGTTCACCTGCCTGTGCCCGAAGACCGGGCAGCCGGACTTCGCGGTGATCCACGTCGACTACGTTCCCGACAAGCTGTGCGTCGAGCTGAAGTCCTGGAAGCTGTATCTGTGGTCGTACCGCGACGAAGGCGGCTTCCACGAGGCGGTCACCAACCAAATTCTCGACGACCTGGTCGCGGCCGTGAAGCCTCGCCACGCCCGCATCGAGGCGGTGTTCAACGTGCGCGGCGGCGTGAAGACCAGCATCGTGGTCACCCACCAGAGCTGAAGCGGTCAATCGTCACGCGCTGTCGCGCTCAGGGCCAGCGGGCGCGAAGCGTGAGGCCCACCAGCTGCGCGAGCGTGTGGTAGGTGCCCTCCGGGCCTTCACGGCCGGTCGTCGAGTCCGCCGGCAGCACGTAGACCAGCATGTAGCCGAGGTCGACCGTGAACCGGTCGATCGTGTAGCCGACGCCGACCGTGCCGTCCAGGCGGTTGCCGTCGGGAAGGCCCGGGCCCAGGGCCGCGGACGGGATCGTTTGCTGGTCGAAGATGAAGCCCGCGCGGAGGTGCAGGTTGGGGCGGGGCAGGCGGAAGTCGCCGCCGATGCGCGCGGTGATCGCGTTGCGGCCGTCGGGCTGGATCACGTGCTTCGGCGCGCTCTGGAATTTGATCTCGATCTGGTCGTAGGTGCTCCACAGGACGTAGTTCACGTCCGCTTCCAGCGTCAGGTCGGCGCGCGGGCGGAACATCACCCCCAGCGTGATCGCGTCGGGCAGCGTGATGGTCGCCGTCCCGGGCTGGTCGGGCAGCACCGGCGCGAAGTCCGGGTTCGTGGGATCGAAGTCGGCTTGCCCGTTGAACTTCAGGCGGACGCGGCTGCGATAGGTCAGCGCGACGTGCAGCTGGTTGGGCAACGGCCGGTAGAGCAGGGCGGCGTTGCCGCCGAATCCCCAGGTGCCGCCGCCCAGGCGTACGTCGCCGCCGGCCAGCGCCGGAAGGCCGTTCGTGAAGTCGACGGCCCCGCGGACCGCGTCGAAGCCGACCGCCACCGACAGCCGGTGCTCGAGCCGCACGGACACCGTCGGGTTGATGGCCAGCGTCTCCAGCGAGGCGGCCACGGTCGCCTCGCGCCCGAGCCAGTCGTCGGGCCAGCGCACGCCGATGCCGAAGGCGGTGTAGACGCCCAGTCCGACCGCGACGCGGTTGCTGACGGGTGTGTTCGCGAAGACCGTCGGAAGGAAGAAGTTGCCACGCTCGCTGTCCGTCGAGGCGCCGCCGGTGGCCGGCGAAAAGCGCGACTTCACCGTCACGTAGACGCCGCCCGCCGAGGCGCCCGGCCCCATGAACGACAGCGCCGCCGGGTTGAACCAGATCGCCGCCGGCTCGTCCGTGGAGGCCGCGACGGCCGAGGCGCGCCCGATGGCTTCGCCGGACAGGTCGTAGATCAGAAAGCCGCCCGCGCGGCAGAGGCGCGCGCCGCCCAGCGTGGCGGCTGCCGCCAGCGCGCTCGCCAACCAAATGCGCTTCACGGCGTCCCTCCGAAGGCGAACGCGAAGCAGTAGACCAGGTTCGTTCGCCTGATCCCGGTGATGCCGGTCAGGGCGGCGTTGTCGAACAGCGGCTGAAGCTGCTGCCGCCCGGCCTCCGCGACAGCGGCTTGCGCGTCGGACAGCCCCGAGATCACGCTGTGCATGTCCGCGTCGATCAGCGACCCTTGCAGCGTCAGCAGCACGGACACCGGCGAGGCGACCAGCGGCAGGCCCGTCGGATCATGCAGCCCGTTCGTGAAGAAGAGCCCGATCGTGTGATTGGCGGGGAACGGGTTTTGTCCCGTGATGACGATGTTGCCGCCGACGACCTGCGCATCGATGGGCGGCAGTCCGTTGATGAGATCGCCCTTGGCGACAGCGTCCAGGTCCATCAAGACGATAGTTCCCGGCTGTTGCTTGACGATGAACGGGACCACCGTCGCCGGATCGATCGGGCCGTGCACGGCGACCTGAATCTGGTTGGGCGCGATGACCTGCGGGACGGGCGCGGGGGCGCTGACCTCGACGACCGAGTTGGTGTGGGTGGGGAAGCCCCACAACACCGCGACCTCCGACTTGGGAATGCCCGCGGCGGCCACCACGTCCCAGGCGCCGGTCTTCAGATACGCGAGGCGCGCCTGTTCGAGCTGCCTCACCTTCGCGGCGGCATCCTGTGGGGCGAACCCCTGCGACAGCAGAAGATCATAGGCGGGGCACCCGCGATCCGGCAGGCTGTCGTCGGGCGCGCCACAATCAAGAGCCGATTCCTGTTTCAGCAGCGACATCGTCGGAGAGCCGACGACTTGCGCACCGGTGGTCGTGCGGACGCCGTTTTCGTAGCCGCGCACGGCGAACCAGTAGAGGGTCCCCAGCTCCCACGTCGGTTGGGGAGCAATCGTCAGGAAGTTGCTGAGCGGGTCGAAACCGACGGCGACGTTCGCCGGCGCCACCGCCCCGGTCGCCGCCGTCGCCATCGCCACGACGTTGGTGCCCAGGGTCAGCGTCGCCGGATCCAGCGCGGCGCTGGCAGGCGCCATCGCCGTCGTGGTGGTCGGGAACCCGTTCAAGGTCTGGAGATACTGGTCGAACTCGCAGGCCCCCTCCGGCAGCGGGCCCTGCGCGGCGCACTGGTCCGGAACGGGAATTCCCGCCAGGCTGAAGTCGATCCGACCGGTGGCCGGGTTGACGAGCAGCAGCGACGGGCTGGGCACGCGCGGCGGCGTCGCGTCCCATTCCATCGCCGCCGGCACCGGATCATTCCCGATGCTGGGCGCGCAACCTGCCGTCGCGAGCGCCAGCGCCATCGCTCCCGCAGCCGCCCGCATCACTGCCCGACGATGCGCATCTGCGGCAGGGCGTACGCCGCGGGGATGTTGGGCAGCCCGTCGCCGTCCGGGTCGGGGAAGCTGCTCACGTACTTCAGCAGCGCCTGCCAGTCCTTCAGCTCTTCCACCGGGGCCGTGGTCGGGTCACGGTCGACGAAGTTGACCGTCGGATCGATCACCGTCGTGCAGTCCGCGGACTTGGGGACCACGCTCAGCACG
>JBJMQQ010000077.1:0-29691 GCA_045802645.1 Polyangia bacterium | reverse complement strand
GAGCGGGAGCTCCTCGCCAACCCGACGGCGTTGGCCGGCCCGCTGCGCGTGAGTGGGGGGGACGCGCTGGTCAACTACGCGGTCCTTCCGGTCATGGGGGGACTGCTTGCCGCGCATCCTGACCTGGTGATCGAGCTTCGGACAGAGACGGCGATCGTCGATCTGTCGCGGCGGGAGGCGGACGTCGCGCTCCGCCTGGTTCGACCGAAGGAGGCGGCGTTGGTGGCTCGGCGCCTGGGCGAGTTGCCCTTCGCGATATTCGCGAGCGAGACCTATCTCAAGCGCCGTGGCACGCCGCGGACGCTCTCGGCGGCAGCCGCCCACGACTTCATCGGATACAACGAGGCGCTCGATCACCTGCCGCAAGTCCGGTGGCTACACCGCGCCGTTCGCTCGCCACGCTACGTCCTTCGCGCGAGCACCCTGACGACGCAGACCATCGCCTGCGCCGAGGGGCTCGGGCTGGCGCTGCTCCCCGTCTTCGTCGCGACCCGTGAGCCTCGGCTCCGGCAGCTCTTTGCTCGGCACGCCGGACCCAGCCGGGAGCTCTGGGGGGTGTTCCACGCCGACATGCGGGGCAACCCCAGAATCTCGACGTTTCTCGGATGGCTCACGGAGGTGCTCGAGCCCCACGTCCGGGAGCGGCGCTGAGTGGCCGGTCAGCCAAACTGAGGGGCGGCCCGGGCGCGGGCGATCGCGTCCGATGCCGCGTCGGGCGGCAGCGGGACGTCGGGGCGCGAAAGGCGAGCCAGCCACCGGCGGTCCAGCGGCCGCGCCAGATCGCCGGCCGAGACGGCGGCCGCCGTGGTTTGCGCCTTGTCGCCGATGGGGTCGCCGACGCCGACCGCCCAGCCGGCCAGCAGCAGCGCCAGGCGCGTCGCGGTCGACGCGCTGTAGGTGTAAAGCGCGCAACGGGGGCTCGCGACCCGCCGGGCTTCGACGAATGCCGCCACCGTCCAGAGCGCGGGGTTCGCGCGCGGCGAAAAGGGATCCCAGTAGATGAGGTCCGCGCGCGCGGTTTGCCGGGCGAGCCACTCGAGAACGTCGCCCCGAATCAGGCGCCAGTGCGTCCGGGCGGTCGTGTGGGCGTCGTGCGCCAGCAGGGCGCGCGCGGCGTCCGCCGCTTCGCCTCGCCAGCCGAAGGCCTCGCCTGCCTCCAGCGCCAGCTTGATCGCGCCGAGGTCGCGCTCGAAGCTGACCAGCTCGAGACAGGCTGCCGTTGGCGGCAGCCCTTCGGAGGCCGCCCGCGCCGCCAGCGCGTTCGACCCGGCGCCCAGGCCCACGTCGAACAGGACCAGGCGATCGCGCTCGGCGCCGTCCCGGGCGAGCAATCGTTCGCGCAGGCGCGACTGGCGGACGTAGAGCTGCTCGGCCTCGACCAGCGGACCGACGCCCGGGTGCATCACCTCGCCGTCGGCCAGGCTGCGCATGGCCAGCGCGCCACCACGCGTCCGAACAATCTCGTGACTCATGTGGGCGCCGCCGCGTGCTCGTGGCGATCGATCTCGGCCAGACGTTCGCGCGCGAAGCGTGCGTAGACGCCGGCGTCGATTGCCTCGCGCGCCTGCCGCATCAGGTCCAGGTAGTGATGAAGGTTGTGCACGCTGAGAAGCCGCGGGCCCAGCGGCTCGCTGCACTTGAAGAGGTGGTGCAGGTAGCTCCGGCTGAACGTCCGGCAGGTCGCGCAGGCGCAGCGCGCGTCCAGCGCGTCGTCGGCCGCCGCATTCGCGCCACGGGTGACGCGCACGCGGCCCGTCGAGGTGAAGGCCGTCCCCTGCCAGGCGAGGTGCGTCGGCAGCACGCAGTCGAACATGTCGACGCCGCACCCGATCGCGTACAGCAGGTCGGGCGGCGTGCCGACCCCCATGAGGTACCGCGGCGTCAGCTCGGGAAGAAGCTCCACCGCCAGGCCCGTGACCTCCTCGCGCTGGGCGCGCGTGTCGCCGACGGCCAGGCCGCCGATCGCGAAGCCGTCGAAAGGGTGGTCAGTCAGGAAGGCGGCCGACTGCCGCCGCAGCGCCGGGACCAGGCCCCCCTGGACGATCGCGAACAGCGCCTGCGACGGGTTCTTGCGCGCGGCCAGGCTGCGCAGGGCCCAGCGGTGCGTGCGCTCCATCGCGGCGCGCACGGCGTCGTCGGCGGCCGTCGACGGGATGCACTCGTCCAGCGCCATCATGATGTCCGACCCCAGCGCCGCCTGCATGTCGATCGAGGTCTCGGGCGTGAGGTGCTGGATCCGGCTGTCGACGTAGCTGCGAAACCGCGCGCCGCTCTCGTCGATCGTTCGGTCGCCGGGCAGTGAGAAGATCTGGTACCCGCCCGAATCCGTGAGGACGGGGCGCGGCCAGCGCATGAACTTGTGCAGGCCACCGACGCGCCGGAACAGCGCCGGCCCGGGCCGCAGCAGCAGGTGATAGGTGTTCGCCAGCAGGATCGGCGCGTCCACGGCCAGCAGGTCGTCGGGCGTCAGCCCGGTCACCGTCGCGCGCGTGCCCACCGGCATGAACACCGGCGTCTCGATCGACCCACGCGACGTCACCAGCGTTCCCCGGCGCGCGCGCGACTCGGGGTCGCGTGCGCCTTGGATGAAGCGTAGGGGGGAGGCGGGGCGTGACTCGGGCGTTTCCAATCGGGCGCGACAGGCTACAACATCGCCGCCAGGCGCGCGCCGGTCTGGTCGAGCTCCAGCCCTCGCCGCAGAATCAGGCAGAGGCTGGCTTCCGCGCCGGGGTGTCGAGACCACGATAGGCACGCACATGCCGGGGCGCCCGTCGGTTGCGGTGGTGGTGGCGCTGATGGGCATCTGCGGCGCCGAACCGGCACGGGCGCAGGCGACCACGGCGGCCGCCGGGAGCGATCGCTGGTCGATCCAGGGCGAGCTGGGCGCCACGCTGGCCAGCCGCTCGAGCACGGCCGCCACGTCCGTGACGCTGGCGCGCGCCCAGGCTCTCGGGCTCAGCGTCGACCGCGGCTTCAGACAGCTGCATCTCTTCGCACGCGCCGAAGCGAACGCCTGGCGCGATCGGCGCGATGACGGCACGGACGACTTCGTCCTGACGCTCGATCTCGGCGTCGGCGCCCGCTTCGACTACGGCGGCGGCCGCCTGAGATCCAGCCTGGCACTGGGGGCGACGCTGCTGGCGCTCCCCGGCGACGTCGACACGGCGGGCACGGTCGGCGCGTTCGTCGATGTCCGGCCGCTGGGTTTTGCCTGGCCGCTGGCGCCGGGCGTGCGGCTCGGCGTCCTCCCGCTCTCGCTGATGCTGGCGATCCCCGTTCCGACCGGCATACCCCTGGTGTCGATTCAGTACCGCACGACGATCTTCGCGGAGCGCGACTTTTGAGCTTCCGTCGGGGGCACGCCGCGGCGCTCGCGCTGTTCCTGGCCGCGGGCCTGGCTTTCGCGGGCCGCCCAGCCGCCGCGTTCACGATCTCGAGCGGCTTTTCGCGTTCCTGCCACGAGCGGCTGGGGCTCGTCGCGATGGCGGTGCTCCTCCAGCACCTGCCCGTCGATACGGTCGTCGTTCCCGCTGGCGGCATCTGGCGAGACGTCGCCGCGCAGATGGCCCCCCTGCTTCTCGACAACGCCGGGCTCACGGCGGCGACCACCCTGACCGACGGGCAAAAGTTCCTTCTGTTCAGCGTGGTGGTCGGCATCCGGTCTCCCGACACGGGCGGCCACTCGGTCGCCAACCTCGATGACCTCCGGCGCGAGCAGGTCAATCCATCCCCGGACAGCCAGCACCTTCATTGCCTGCGCGCGCCGGCCGAGGACGGAGTCGCCGGCGATACGTCCGTCCTGCGCGGCAGCGAGGCGCTCATCCGGCAAGCGCTGTCTGAAGCAGCTGCGGCGGTCGGCCAGGGGCAGCTCCAGACGACCGCGCCCCTCTACCTCGACTTCTACGGGCAGCTGGAGGTCGAGGTCGACACGGCGTCGTACCTCATTGGCCGGGCCATGCACACGGCGCAGGACTGTTACGCGCACACGCTGCGCAGCGCCGACGCGCGCACCGTGTATTCCGTCCTGAACTACATCGAGGCGGTCGAGGGGAACCTGGACGAGGCCCGAGACGGAATGGCCCACTCCGACGCGCTCGACGATTGCGAGAACCCGGACCTGGCGCCGCTCGTCGCGCGCGCCGCGGAGGTGAGCGCCGCGCTTGCGACAGCCGCGGTCGCGCTCGCCACGCGCGGGGACACGAGCCTCCTCGACGCGGGGTTCCGGCCTTGCGCTGCCGCCGAGGAGTCGACCGCAGCGTGCGAATGGATGTCCTACAACCCGGCCTGTCAGCCCGACACGCAACCGCCCGACGTGGCCGCCTGCTGCTCGATGACCAACAGCTACTGTGGGTCGCCGTTCCTGACCGTCGCCCGCAAGAAGCTGACCCAGCCCTATCTGAAGCAGGTCCTGTCGTGCGCGGCGTCGGGCCCGAAGCCGCGCCAGCTCTCCTGGTGGGGCGCCATCGCGCTGCCGCTGGTGTGGTGGCTGAGGCGGCGTCGTCCGGGGCGCCCTGGCGGGGGCACCGCCACCGCGCTCGTGCTGGCCATTGCGCTGGCAAGGCCTGCGCGCGCGAGCGAGGAGGCGCCGCGCGATGCCTTCTTCGCCGGGCTGGAAGGGCACATCTCGCTGCTGTCGGACGCGCCCGAGCGTTCGTTCATCAACGCCACCATGGGGTACGGAATCAGGGTCGGCTACCGGCTGGGCGGGTGGGGCGTCGTCGCAGAAATCGAGCGCAATTACTGGCTTCCGACCGAGCTGTCGCACGCAGTGGCCCCCGGCGCGCTGAACATTGGCCTCGGCGCCGAGTGGCTGCCGGTCGGCGGGCGTGTCCGCGTGAGCGCCACGGCGGGGCCGTCGATCCTCTGGTTCGACTCCACGTTCGACGGCAAGGGAACCACGGGGCTGTTCGTCGACCTGCGGCCGGCCGGGTTGCGGTGGCAGCCGAACAAGGTCGTCGCCGTGGCGTTCGACCCGCTCTCGCTGGCCGTCGTGGCGCCGGCGCTGGGGTCGCCCGGCATTCTCCAGTTGGAGTACCGGACACTGCTGGGCGTCGAGATTCTCCCCTGAGCGACGTTCAATGCTCGGAGGCGAGCTGGGCCCGGAACCGCTGCTCGGCCTCCGCGACGAACTTGCGGTAGCCGTCCGGATCGATGAAGGGGTTCGGACCGCCGGCGCCCATCCGGCCGCGCTTCGCGTCGAGGTCGAAGAAGCTGCCGTGCACGCCGAGAAAGACGTCGCACGGCAGTGCCCGCCACGTGGCGAAGCTGCGCGCAAAATCGTCGGCGATATTCGGGTAGCGCGCGTTGCCGACCAGGCGCACGCCTGGGTTGACGTTGGCGCTTGGGAAAAACACGACCTCCAACGAACGACCGCCGGACACGACGCGCGTCGTCCACGTGGTCGCTCCCATCGTATGTCCGGGCGTGAGGTGCGCGACGAACGTGGTGCCGCCGAGCGTGATCGCCTCGCCGTCGGCGACGATCCGATCCACCGGGCACGGCGTCCAGGCGTAAACACCGTCGTACACCGCTTCGCCTTTTCCGCCGGCCGCCACGACGCGCCCGTCTGCCGCCGAGGCGACCACGGTGGCCCCCGTGGAGCGTCGCACGGCCGCATGCCCCTGGACGTGATCGATGTGCGCGTGGGAGGTGAGCAGGAGCTTCACGTCCGCGAAGCGGAACCCGAGCGACTCGATGTTGGCGCGCAGCCGCGGCACGCTGGTCTCGAAGCCGCTGTCGATCAGGAAGTGACCGTCGGGGGTCGTCACCAGGAATTGCGCGATGCCGTTGCTGCCGACGTAGTAGATGTTCCCGATGACGTGAAACGGCGGGTACTGCCGATTCCAGCCGCGCATCTCTCGGGGAACGCCCGCCTGACTCGCGCAGGCCGCGCCGAGCGCCATGACCAGAACCGCGATCGAGGCTGCCGCATCCGCTCGCCGGCGCATGGCCGGATTATCCACCGTTTGCTTCCGCGTGCTTATGGTGATCGGCATGCCCTTCGCCTGGCGGCTGGCACCGGCAATCGCTCTGCTGACTCTCGGGCTCGCATGCGTACGAGGCACCCCGACCGCGTCGGCCCCGGCGCCCGTTCGCCCCGGCGCCTCCGACGCGTCCGACGGGCGTGCTCAGAGTGATGCCGCGACCACGCTGCGGGTGGTCGCCGCGGGAGACATCGCGTGCGACGGGTGCGGGCAGAGCGCCACGGCGGGTCTGATCGAACAGCTCATTGCGGCGGATCACGTCACGGCTGTGCTGGCCCTGGGCGACCTCGCGTATTCGAGCGGGTCGGCCGCGGAGTTTCGCTCGTTCTACGCGCCCACCTGGGGCCGCCCGGACATCCTGGGGATCTCTCACCCGGTGCCCGGCAACCACGAATACGCGAGCGGCTCCGCAGGTGACTACTTCGACTACTTCAACGGCGCCGGCGCAGCGAGCGGCCCGGCGGGGCCTCGGGGGCAAGGCTATTACAGCTTCGACGTTGGAGCGTGGCACGTGATCGGCCTCAACAGCAGCGACGAATGTCGCTACGTCTCCTGCGCATCGACGTCCCCGCAATACCAGTGGTTGGTGGCGGACCTGGCCGCGCATCCCGTTGGATGTACGATCGCGTTTTGGCACCATCCTCGATATCAGGCGGGGACCACGTCCGGCGAGCTCGACGCGGCGGCGCCGCTGTGGAACGCGCTCTACGACGCCGGGGTGGACGTGGTCCTGAACGGGCACGAACACGGCTATCAGCAGCTCTCCGGACTCGACAAGGACGGACACCTGGATCTCGCGCGCGGCATTCGCACCTTCGTCGTGGGGACCGGCGGCGGCGACTACGACGTGACGTTCGGGGGACCGCGCGCCGGCGCTCTCGAGACGAGCATCGCCGGCACGCACGGCGTTCTGGAGCTGACGCTGCGTTCAGCCAGCTATGAATGGCAGTTCATCGCCGTCGACGGCAGTCGGCCGTCGAAAGCTTCAGGGTCCGCCCTGTGTCACTGAGGCGAATCGGCGTCAGCCGGGGCTGAGCTCGGCCGTCGGAGCTGCAGCTGTTCGCGGCGGATGCGGAGCACTTCGCGGACGATGATCTGTAACGTGGCGACGACCGGCACCGCGATGATGGCCCCGAACACGCCGGCAATTTCGCCCAGCACCACGATCGACAGCGTCGTCAGCAAAGGATTGACGTGGACCGTGCGGCGGAAGACCAGCGGCCCCAGGACGTTGCCTTCCAGCTGCCCGTACGCGAGGAAGTAGATCACCGCCGCCAGCCCGTGCCACAGACCCTTCGTGAGAAGCGCCACCAGCGAGATGGTCGTCCCCATCACCAGCGGTCCGGCGTAGGGGACCATGCTCGAAAATCCCGACAGGATCCCCAGCGGCAAGAAGAACGGGATGCCGTCGATGGCCAGGAACGTGGTGGTCAGCGTGGCGTTCACGCCGCAGATCAACGTCAAACCGCCCAGGTACCCGCCGATGGACTGGTAGATCTTGCGGACCAGATCCTCGTAGATCGGCCGGTGCTCGGTGCGCGCCTCCGCCAAGAGGCCGTGCACCAGGCGCCCGCCGAAGATCATCATGAACACGACCAGCACGATGATCGTGATGATCGCGCCCAGCGCCGAGACCAGCCCGCCCAGCGCGCTCAGCAACGGAGTCGCCGCCCCCTCGAGATACTCGGGGAGCTTGCGCTCGCCGTCCTGCATGCGCGCGGCGATGTGAAACCGGCTGTCGAGGGTGTGGAAGAGCGAGCTCTGACGCGCCGTCTTCAGGAACGACGGTGCATCCTTGATCAGCTCCCGCCCCTGATCGATGACCGGCGGGATCAGCGTGAAGCAGAGGCCGACGGCCAGGCCCAGCAGCACCAGGCACACGATCGCGATGGCCAGCGACCGGTTCACGCGCCGCCGCTCCAGCATCCCCACGGCATGATCCAGCGCGACGGCGATCATGATCGAGGCGCCGATCAGCGTGAGGGAGACGACCGCGTGCAGCACGGCCTGGACCAGACCGACGACCAGCAGCACGCCGAGGCTGACGGTGAAGACCGTCTTCAGCGTCACCTGGGACGGCCGGAGCTCGCGGTTGGGCTGTTCCACCTCGCTTCCCCTTTTAACCACGGTTCTCGGCCCGGGCGAGTGCGGTCATCGTCGCGGTGCGGTCGCCGGCCTCCGAAAACCCGTCGGGAAGGTGGGCCGGCCAGCCGGATGGCTCTTCGGCCTCCGCGCGTTCCAGATGCGCGCGCGCCTGGTGCAGCCGCCCCAGCTCCAGATAGGCGCGCCCCAGCAGGAAGTGCGTGAGCGGCAGCTCGGGGTCAGCCGCCAGCGCCCGCTCCAGCAGCGCCACGGCGCGGGCAATCTCGCCGCGGCGCTGGGCCTGCACGGCCAGGCGCGCGACGGGCAGGGCGAAGCTCGGGTTCTGCAGCGCGGACTCTTCGTAGAGGCGCACGGCGTCAGCCGAGCGTCCCGCCACGTCGGCCAGCCGGCCCAAGCGCTCTTGCGCAGCGCCGAACGCCGGAGCGGCCGTGCAGGCGCGCTCGAACGCTTCGGCGGCCGCCGTCTGATCGCCGCGCGCCAGCTCGCGGAGACCTCTTTCGTAAGGCGCGCGGCACCCGCTGGGGCGGCGCGCCTCGGCCCGCGCCAGCGCGTCGATCGCGCGGGCGTGATCGGCCAGCACACCGCCCAGCAGCAACGGCGGCAGGTAAGAATCGGGCGCCAGCCGCTCGGCCTCGGCGAAGGCGCGCGTCGCCTCCGCGGTGTCGCCGGCGTTGCGGCGTCGCACTCCTTCGACCAGCAGTCGCTCGACCTCGCCTGACCCCAACGCCGCGTACTGCGAACCCGGGAAGCGAAGCGCGTCGACGGCCGCCTCCAGGACGGCCGTCGCCTGACCCGGGCGCGCGCCCCACCGGATCCCGCGCTGGGCGGCCAGTCTCAGATAAAAGCCCAAGCGATGGGCGGCGTGCAGGCGTTCGAGCCGCTCGGCGGCAGCGGTTGCCGCACGCGCGAGCATCGTCGCGCGCAGCTCCACGTCGGTCAGCGCGCTTTCGAGGACCGCGTCCAGGTCGGTGGGGCCGTTGAAGAGCAGGCCGGTTTGCCCGGGCCGGATCAACTCGCGGAAGGGCTCGGCGTCGCTGGCGACCACCAGAACGCCGTGGGCCGCGTACTCCAGCGCGCGGACGTCGGAGACGAAACGCTGGCGCGACGCGGGCGCCAGCGGCAGGAGGCCGATGTCGATGCCACGCAGGAAGCGCTGGGTTTCCATCGCGTCGCCCGGTGGCACCAGCGTCACCCGCTCGCTGGGCAGCCCCGACAGCGCCTCGCCGACCTCGCGGTCGCCCTGAACGGCGACGCGTACTTCGGGGTGGCGTTCCAGGACGGCGGCCAGCGCCGGGATCGCGACGGCGAGATCTTCGCGGTCGGGCGCTCGGCCCATCCAGCCGATGACGGGGCCGGCGTCGCGCTCCCGCGGTTCGCGCGCCGGCATCTCCCACAGGTGGCTCGGGAAACGGGCGCGCCGCGGGTTCACCGCGTCGAGCTGAGCCTCGAGACCGAAGCCACCGACCTGCACCCCGTCCGCCAGGCGCGCCAGCTGCGGGGCCAAGCTGCGCGGGGCCAGGTCGCCGCCGGCGTTGGTCGAGCCCGGCGGAAAGAGCCGCGCGCCCGGCTCGTAGATGGTGAGCCGACCCTCGCGACGGCGAGCGGCCACCACCGGAAGCAGATCCGGAACGGCCACATCGCGGATGACCAGGATGTCCGCCGCACTCAGCAAATCGACGCCCGGCGCCCCGCCGGGGGCAGCGCGATAGAGCTCGGGGGAAAGGATCGAGCCGCTGATGACGGCGATTTCAGGCAGCTCGCCCAGCGCGCGGCACGGCTGCACCGTTCGGTACACCGCGTCCGCCGCCCCGGGCGCGTCGACGTGCAAGATCAGGAGGGCAGGGCGTGTCGCCCCGTCGCTCAGGATCGCCGGTTCTGCCATTCGCCTCCGCCGCCTTGACTGCGCGGGCCGCTGTCGCTGGCCGGAATCGCCGCGGCGAACCGCGCCTCTTCCGCCCGGAAGTCGTCGCCGAACAGGGCCCGCATCAGGCTGGCGGCGGCGGCGGCGCCTCCGCCGACGTGCGGTGCCAGCGCCGCCGCGAACTCCGCCGCGCTCTGGAAGCGCTGCGCGGGGTCGACCGCCAGCGCCTTCGCCAGCAAGGTGTTGCAGGGGGGCGGCAGCGCGGCGATGCGCGCCAGCTCGGCAGGGCCAGGCCCCGTGGCGGCCTTCACGAGCAGCTCGTAGGTGGTGTCGCCCTGATAAAGCACGGAGCCGGTCAGGCAGTAGAAGATCACCAGCCCCAGCGAGAACAGATCGGCCCGTCCATCGACGTCCGTGCCGCGGGCCTGTTCGGGGGACATGAAGCTCACGTTCCCTTTGACCACGCCGTGCTGAGTTTTCGTCACGCGACCTTCGGCTTTGACGATGCCGAAGTCGAACAGCTTCACCTCGCCGCGCGCGGAGATGAGGATGTTGCTGGGTGACACGTCGCGATGGACGATCCCCATCGAGCGGCCGCCGTCGCCCAGCTTCGAGTGCGCGTACTCCAGCGCCTTCAGCGTCTCGACAGCGACGTAAAGGACGATGGCCGGCGACGCGGGATGGTGCAGCCGTTCGAGCGAACGCATCGTGATCCGCGCCATGTCCCGCCCGACGATGTACTCCTGCGCCAGGTAGTACTCGTCGCCGACCTTGCCGAAATCGAACACGGGGATGACGTTCGAGTGCACCAGCGAGGAGCCGAGATTCGCCTCGTCGATGAACTGCGCGACGACCGCCGGCTCGCGCGACAGCTCGGCCCGGAGTCGCTTCACGACGAACGCGCGGCGGAACCCCTCCGCGCCGAAGGTCACGGCCGTGAATACCTGCGCCATTCCGCCTTCACCCAGAAGGTCGATCAGCTGGTAGCGCCCGAAGCGCACGCCGCTGCCGACGCGCGGCTCCGTACCGCCCGTCTCGTACGTCTCGGTGGCGCCGTGCCCGACGGCGCGGCCCGTCGACCCCGGCGCGTCACCGCCCGGTTGCCCCAGCCCCGGCCTGGTCGCGGGGACGGACCGCGCGGGCTCGCTGGCGCGGACGGTCTCCATGCCGCTGCCGAAGCCAGCCGCGCCCGTGCCCGTGAGCGGGTAGCCAGCGGATTCGCGCCGGCGGAGCCCCAGCGCCAGCGTGATGATCGCCAGGACGCCGGCCAGCGACCAGACGATCGCGCTGGTGACCACCGCCGCGCTGTCGGCGTCGTGCGCGGCGGCCGCGCCGGCGCCGTAGGTCCACAGCCACAACCCGGGAACGACCGAGCTGACCGCGGCCGCCCAGATCGGTCCGTTGCCTTCCGGCGGCTGGTAAATGGGGCCGCGCTTCTCGCCGCCGATCGCTGCGCGCAGCAGCTCGCGCTCTGGCTCCGGTCCGGCCTCCAGCACGGCGCGCGTGCCGTCGGACAGGATCACCGCCCCGCGCGCCTTGTCGGCCAGCTTGCGGATCGCGCCCTCCTCGATGGGGCGCGCCAGAAGCAGCACCGCGGGGACGGACTTGCCGGGCAGGTCGACCAGCGCGGCGGCGGCGGCGTACGGCCACCCCTTGCCCATGACGATCTCGGCGACGGCTTCGTGCCGCTCGCGCGATTCGCGAATGAGGAGATCCGACGCGAAATCGGCGTTCTCCATCCCGACGATGACGTCCAGCTTGTCGGCGTCGAACGCCACCGCGTAGACCTTGAAAGCGTTGCGGTACGGCTCCCACCACTGCTCGGTCTTGAACAGGTCCTGCAGGGTGGCGGCGTCCGCGTTTCCGCGCAAAGCCGCCACCAGCCGCGGGTTCTGGGCGGCGTTCTGCGCCTCCAGCTTCAGCTCGCCGACGTGAGCGCCCAGCGCGTCAGCCGCGCGCATTCCAGCCGCCTCGGCGCTGCGCGAGGCCTCGAGGCGTACGGTGCGGGCGCGTCCCGCCTCGATCGTGCGTGACACCGCGTACGCTGCCGCCAGCAATCCGACCGCCAGCAGCACCGCGAGCGCGCGCCTCACCGGTCGATTCTTCCCTGCACCGGCCCCCGCGTCAATGCGGGGATAGTGCGGCGACTACGGTGCCGCGACCAGCTTCTGGGCGTCCGTGATCAGCTGGCTGCCGTTGGACAGCTTCATCCACCCGGCCGAGTGCTCCGTGCGAACGTACACGTCGGAACCCGCAGGCTCTTCGGAGACGCCGGACGACGATTCGGCCGTGGGCTCGACGCGCGCGAATTCGTCGAATCCGACCGACTGCTTGCCGTCGAAATACTCGACGCGCAGGACGGTGGCCGGCTTGCCGCCCGGGGGCTCCTCGCCACGGCCCAGGATGTCCGACGCAAACGCGCGCCACAGGCTGTCGTGCCAGTTCTTGGCCATCTGGTCGGGCTTGTCGGGCGACTTCGCCGACGCGATGGTTGCCTTGGCCCGCACCTGGCGGTCCGTCTGGACGTAGTCCTTCGTCTTGCCGTTGGACGTGATTACCAGGCGGTCGAAGTCGCCCAGGTCGAACGAGTGCAGGCGTCGATCGACGAGGTGCCCCGGGTTCTGCAGGTCGGCCAGCATCCCGCGGGGCATCAAGTAGACGCGCCCGTCGCGCGTGTCGCGCAGGAAGGACTCGCCAGCGGCGGCCTTTTCGGGCTGCCCGATCTCGTAGTGCCGCACGTCGCCGCGAACCGTGACGTCCAGCTTGCGCACCGGGGCGTCCAGCCCCAGCTCTTTCAGCTTGGCGGCGTCCAGGACGCCGAACGCGCGCGGCGAGACGAAGGGGGCGAAGTTGTCGACCAGCTTGCCGGATTGGTCGGACCCGCGCAGGTCGCGCGGCGTGTCCGCCTCCTCTGGCTTGTCGGCCTTGGCCTCCGGCTTGTCGTTCTTCTTGTCCTTGGCGGCGTCCTTGACCGGACCCTTGTGCCTCAGCGCGCCGTCGCCCTTGACGATGTGGATCCAGACAGGCGCGTCGTTGTCGCCGTGGCCACGCCGGAAGTCGACGATCGTGTTGTTGTCGGCGTAATGGACCAGCGCCACGTCGCTCTTCGAGGCGTCGATGACCGTGGCCGCGCCGGGCGCGCGCTCGGGGTCGCGCTGCCAGGTCAAGTGCGCCGCCAGAAGGCCCAGCGCCGCGAGCCCACCCTGGATGGCTGCCGAACGGCCCGTCACGACGCTGCTCCTTCCGTGGAGGCGGGGGTGCTGGGCGCCACGCGCCGCCGGCGTCGGGTCACGCCGATGCCGGTGATGATGACCAGCACGGGCGCCAAGAAGATCGTCCCGTAGAACCAGATCACGTCCTGCTTGCGCGTGTGTGAAATCGGCACGTCAGCCTCCGTCGAGGTCAGACCCGTGTACGCCTCGTCGCCCATGAGCCAGTGCGCGACGTCCAGCGCCATCAGCTGGTTGGCACCGGCGGGCAGCGCCTCGTCGTCCAGCGCGTCGGAGTCGGCCAGCACGAAGACGCGCGCGTCCTTCTTGACCGCGGTGGCGGCGACTTCCCAGGCGCGGCGGTCCTCGCCCGGGTCCTGCTGGTAGTTCCCGTTCTTGTCGGGGAACGTGGCGTGGTGGGCCTTGATGGGCGCGTCGACGGTGATGTCGGGCTTGCGCTTGGGGTCGGTGTTGATCCAGCCGGCGCCCGGCAGCACGACGAACGCGCGCTGCCCAAGCCGTTGCAGCGTGGTCACCGACGGGTGCGACGTGTACGTCGCGGTGACCAGGTTGATGCGGTCGCTGTCCTGATGCGTGCGGCGCGCGAACACCTGGTCGTTCGCAAGCTGGACGTCTTTGTACTCCAGGTACAGCGGCTTCAACACCTCGTGGAAGTCGACGTGGTTCTCGGGGTCCAGCGCGATCAGCAGCCGCCCGCCACGGTCGATGTAGCGGTTCAGCGCGGCGTACTCCTCGGGCAGATACTTCTGCTGCGGCCCCAGGATGACGACCATCGAGACGTCCTTGGGAACGTCCTCCATCAGGCCTTCGGCGGCGCTGAGGTAGCGGACGTCGTAGGTCTGGTCGACCAGCATGTCGCGGAACGTCTTGATCTGCGCGCGCTTGTCCGTGTCGCTGGTCGGCTTGTCCCAGGTGCGCTCGCCGTGCCCCTGGACGAACGCGGCCACCCGGGGCGGCTTCACGATCATCAGGAGCCGCTGCTGGACCTCCTTGTCCAGGGTCCGCAGCGCGTTCTTGGCGCTCTCGATCTCTTTCGGCAGGCCCAGCTGCTCATGGCGCGTCCCGCGCGAGAACACGAGCACGCTGTTCGTCGACACGCCGTACTCTTTGGCCTTGATGGGGTCGATGTCGAAGTCGTAGTGCACGACCTTCAACTGGGCCGACTCGCGCCCCAGGTCCTGCAGGTAGTTGTAGGCCTCTTCGGCGACCTCGCTGCCCGCCGCGAAGAAGCCGGCCACCTCGATGGGCTGGTCCAGGTTGCGGACGATCCGGCGCGTGACCTCGCCCGGGCGCGTGGTCCGGAAGTAGGCCAGGTCGACCTTCTTGTCCCGCTCGGACGCGACGTACGCGATCGAGAACGCGAACACCAGGGCGGCGGCCAGCCCGAGTCCCGTGAACATGGCGTCCCGGACGCGGCCAATCTCGATCCGGGGCGCGCGCGCCACCTGGGCGTACGCCAGCTCGATGAGGGCGATCGGCGAGGCGGCCGCCAGCCAGATGGGCGGCCACAGCGCGCTGAGGACGGTCGCGAGCTTCGGCCAGCCATGTTCGAGGGGCTTGCCGCTCCACAGGACCGCCGGCAAATCCGACTGGACGAAGTAGAGGACCACGGCCCCCAACCCAAGCGCGTAAAAGCCCAGCAGCGTCCGCTCGACCTGGGCGCGATCGCGGGCCGCGGACCGGGCCCGAGCGGCACGGATCCCCATCGCCGCCAGCACCAGCAGCAGCCCCAGGATGGTCGCGACGCCCCGGCTGGTGCCGGCGCCGATCATCCGCTCGCCAAAGAAGATGGCCAGCATGCCGGCGCCCCAGAGCGCCGACCACCGACCGCTCGTGTTCCGCCGCGCCGTTACTTCCATCGGCGGCTCTCCATCACGCGCGTCGCGGCGAAGAGCGCGATGTACGTGACCATCAGGTAGTAGACGACGTCGCGCAGGTGAACCGTCCCCGCCTGGAAGGGCGGGAAGTGCTTGCCGTGCAGCGCCAGCGCCACGAACACGTCGTTGAGCGGCCGCTCCGTCACCTTGGTCAACAGCCAGCAGACGATCAGCGCGACCACGATGCAGCCCGAGAAGATCGCCGCCAGGACCTGCGTTCGGGCGATGGCCGACCCGAAGGTCCCCAGCGCCACCGTCGCGCTTCCCAGCAGCAGCAGCCCCAGGTACCCGGCCGCCATGTGGCCGAACGAGATCTTCCCGTTCACGAAGATCATCGCCGGCATGTAGACGCTGGCCAGCGTGATGAGCGCCAGGAACCCGAACGCCGAGAGGAACTTGCCGAGGACGATCTCCCAGTCCTGCACGGGCGACGACGTCAGCAGCACCAGCGTGCCCGTCTGACGCTCTTCGGCCAGGAGGCGCATCGAGATGAAGACGCTGGCGATGATGGTCGTGCCGCTGGAGAAGTAGAAGAAGAGGCTCAGGACCTCCGCCGACAGCTTGTCGGGGCCGCCCAGCGCGAAGGCGTTGAACAGAAGCCCGTCGATGATCAACACCGCCGCGGCGATCACGTAGCCGGTCATCGACCGGAAGTAGGCGCCCAGCTCGCGCCGGGCGATCAAGAAGGTCGCGTTCATTGGGGAAGCGTCTCCGCCGTCGTGGTCGTGGGGGCGGCGCCGTCCGGCGCCTTGGTCAGCTTCAGGAAGATCGACTCGAGGCGGGCCGCGCCCCGGTCGATCCGCAGAAGGTCGATCCCGTTTTGAACCAGCGCCCGCGCGACCTTGGGTCGCAGGTCGGGCGAGCCTTCAATAGATAAGAGGGCGACGCCGCCCGACTCGCGCAGGACCCGGCAGGGGCCGATCCCCGTCACCGTCTTGACGACCTCGACGGCGCGCTGGGCTGCCCCGGCCACCTCGACTTCGATGGTCCCGCTGCCGCCCAGCTTCGTGGCCAGCTCTTGTTCGCTGCCCTGGGCGACGATCTCGCCCTTCTGAATGACCAGGAGCCGGTCGCAGGTCTGGCTGATCTCCGAAAGGATGTGGCTGGACAGCAGGATCGTGTGCTCGCCCTGCAGCGCGCGGATCATCGAACGCATCTCGACGATCTGCACGGGGTCGAGGCCGCTGGTCGGCTCGTCCAGGATCAGCAGCTTGGGCTTGTGCACCAGCGCCTGGGCCACGCCCACGCGCTGCTTGTAGCCGTGCGACAGGCTCGAGATCAGCTCCTCGTGCTTGTCGCGCAGGGCGGTCTTCTCTTCGGCTTCGGTCACCGCTGCCGCCGCGCCGGCCGCGGGGACGCCCCGCAACTCGGCCGCGAACTTCAGGTAGCGCCCGACGGTCATCTCGCCGTAGACCGGCGGCGTATCGGGTAAGAGCCCGATCCGGCGCCGCACCGCGTGGGGATCGCGGGCGATGTCGATTCCGTCGACGGTCACCTCGCCGGCGGTCGGCAGGAGGACGCAGCCCAGGATCTTGAGGGTGGTCGTCTTGCCGGCCCCGTTCAGGCCGAGGAACCCGATGACCTCACCTCGCTGGATCTCGAAGTTGAGGTCGTGAATGGCGGCGTGCTCGCCGTAGTACTTGGTCAGTCCCTTGACTTGGATCATGGGGGGGGCTTTACGCAGGGGAGGGGATTTTTGCCGCGGCGCGATTATGCCCGAAGTTTTTAACGGCTGAAATCTCGGACGAACGCGACTTATTCCTGAACGCCTTCCCGAATGGACCGCGAGGCGCACCTGAGTGTGCTACCTTGCACGCGCATGTGCGGGGTGATCGGCGTCTATGGACACCCGGAAGCGGCGAACCTGGCGTATCTGGGGCTCTACGCCCTCCAGCACCGCGGCCAGGAATCAGCAGGAATCGTCGCGACCGACGGAGAACGGCTGCGCTCCGTCAAGGAGATGGGGCACGTCAACGACATCTTCACCGTCGACCGCCTCCGTGAGCTGCGCGGGTACGCGGCCATCGGGCACGTCCGGTACTCGACCGCGGGCGACTCATCCAAGCGCAACGCGCAGCCCATCGCGGTCGACTACTTCGGTGGGTCGGTCGCGGTCGGGCATAACGGCAACCTCGTCAACGCGGCCGAGCTGCGCGAGCGACTGGAAGCCGACGGCGCCATCTTCCAGACGACGGCCGACACAGAGGCCATCGTTCATCTGATCGCGCGCTCGCGCGAGCAGACGCTGCCCGAGCGGGTGGCCGACGCGCTTCGCCAGGTCCGTGGAGCTTACTCGCTGGTGTTCCTGACGGAGGACCAGGTGATCGCGGTGCGCGACCCGATGGGCTTCCGGCCGCTGGCGCTGGGCAAGTCCAAGGATACCTGGGTCGTTTCGTCCGAGACCTGCGCGTTCGAGCTGCTCGAGGCGGACTTCGTTCGCGACGTCGAGCCCGGCGAGATGGTCATCATCGACAGCAACGGCGTCCGCAGCGAACGCCCCTTCGTCGAACAGTCGTCGCATCGCTGCGTGTTCGAGTGGGTGTACTTCGCCCGTCCGGACTCGACCATCGACGGCAAGTCGGTCTACCGCGCGCGCGCGCGCATGGGGCGGCGGCTGGCCGTCGAGCATCCGGTGCCCGCCGACGTGGTCATCCCGGTGCCCGACTCGGGCGTCGCGGCCGCCATCGGCTACGCGCGCGAGAGCGGCATCCCGTACGACCAGGGGCTGATGCGGTCGCACTACATGGGCCGCACCTTCATCGAGCCGTCGCAGCACATCCGCCACTTCGGCGTGAAGCTGAAGCTGTCGCCCGTGCGTGAGGTGCTGGCGGGCAAGCGGGTGGTGGTCGTCGACGACTCCATCGTGCGCGGCACGACCTCGCGCAAGATCGTCGGCATGATCCGGGGCGCGGGCGCGAAAGAGGTGCACATGCGCATCAGCTCGCCGCCGACGGTCGGTCCGTGCCGCTACGGCATCGACACGCCGACGGCCGAAGAGCTGATCGCCTCGGCGCACACCCGCGACGAGATCCGCGACTACGTGGGGGCCGATTCGCTGGGCTACCTGTCGCTGGACGGGCTCTATGCCTCCGTCAACGGCGGGAACAACGAGAAGCGGGGCGGTTTCTGCGACGCCTGCTTCTCCGGCGCCTACCCGATCGCGAACCAGCCGCCGGCTCGCCTCCGGCAGCTGCGCCTCATCTCCGGCTAGGCCGGGGCACGCGCGCGCCATGGCGACGATCGCGACATCGGTCACGGTCATCGACGGCCCGCCCGCGAACGCAGCGGAGCTGGAGGCGCGCCTTCAGGAGCTCCGGGCCCGGTTCCCGCGCGCGATCATCGACCGCTACCTCGCGTCGCTCCCGCTGCTCGGCGCACGCGTGATGGTGGCGCCCGGGGCAGCCGTGGTCGGCGACGTGCGGCTCGCCGAGGACGCCTCGGTCTGGTACGGGTGCGTCCTGCGCGGCGACCTCGCGCCGGTCACGGTCGGCGCCCGAACGAACGTGCAAGACGGCAGCGTGCTGCACGTGGCCGACGACGGCCCGTGCGTCGTCGGCGCCGACGTCGTGGTCGGTCATCGCGCGATGCTGCACGCCTGCCGGGTCGAGGACGCCTGCCTCATCGGCATGCAGGCGACGGTGCTCGACGACGCCATCATCGGCGCCGGGTCGGTGGTGGGCGCCGGCGCCGTCGTCACCCAGCGCACCGTCATCCCGCCCCGCAGCCTGGTCCTGGGCGTCCCCGCCAAGGTCGTCCGGACCCTGACCGCCGACGACGAAGCCTTCCACCGCGCCCACGCCGCCAAGTACGTCCGCCTGAAAGAAAACTACCTCCGCGACGCCCTCCGCCAGGGCTGAAAAAGCGGCTAAACTAAGTAAGTGCCGACGGAAGCCGAAGACGACGCAACCATTTTGCGGCGATACGGCATCGAGCCGGATCCGGTGATTGAGGCGTACAAGAAGGACGTCGACCGGACGCTACTTCGGGAGAACCTTCGTCGGACGCCCGAAGAGCGGTGGCAAACTCTCTTGAGCATGTACGAGCTCGCTCGGGAGTTTCGGCGAGCGGGAGCGAAGGCTTTTGGCCGTTGATTTCGCCGGCGTTGTCGGTCTTCTCGTGGAGGCGCGAGTAGAGGTCATCGTCATCGGCGGACTTGCGGCACAGGCGCACGGGTCGGCGCGAATCACCCAGGACACCGACTTCCTGTACCGGCGGACCCGCGAAAATATCGACAGGCTGACCGGCGCCCTCGCAGCCTATCAGCCGTACCTCCGGGGTGCCCCTCCTGGGTTGCCGTTCCGTTTCGACACCAGGACCGTAGAACGAGGATTGAACTTCACGTTGACGACGGCGCTGGGGGACGTCGATCTCCTCGGCGAGGTCAGCGGCATCGGAGCGTTCGAAGTTGTTCTCCCGCACGCGGTCGAACTGCCTGTTTTCGGGAAATCGGTGCTGGTGCTCGACCTTCCCTGGCTGATTCGATCCAAGCGCGCAGCTGGCCGGCCGAAAGACCTCGAAGCCATCGCGGAGCTAGAGGCGCTTCTCGCGGAAAAAGAGCGCGCGGGTCATTCGGGCAGAAACGAATAGTGTAGACTCCGCGCCCATGGAAATCGGTCCCCTGAGAGAGCGCTCGTCGAAGCTGCAGAGCCGGCTCGAGGTTCTCCGGGGGCATCTTTGACATCGCCGGCAAAAAGACACGGATAGCCGAGCTCGAGCACGAGTCCGGCGAAGAAGGCTTCTGGAACGTCGCTGACAAGGCTCAAGCCGTCCTGCGGGAGCAGGCGCGTCTGAAGTCGAGCGTCGACGGGTGGGAGGCGCAGGTGCGCGCCGTCGAGGACGCCAACGTCCTCATCGAGCTGGCGGACGAGGCGAAGGACGAAGCCACCGCCGTCGAGGCAGACGCGACGTTGCGGGCGGCCGAGGACGCCATCGCCAAGATGGAGTTCGCCCGCATGCTGTCCGGCCTTTACGACCGGAACGGCGCGCTGGTCAGCATCAACGCCGGCGCTGGCGGCACCGAGTCGCAGGACTGGGCCGAGATGCTGCTGCGGATGTACATCCGCTGGGCCGAGCGCAAGGGCTACAAGGTCGAGGAGCTGGACCGCCAGCCCGGGGACGAAGCGGGCATCAAGAGCGCCACCATCGGTGTCGAGGGGGAGTGGGCCTACGGCTGGCTGCGCGCCGAGGCCGGCGTTCACCGGCTGGTCCGCATCTCGCCCTTCGACTCGCAGGCGCGGCGGCACACGTCGTTCGCCAGCGTCTTCATCTATCCGGACATCGACGAGACCATCAAGGTCGAGATCGACGACAAGGACCTGCGCATCGACGTCATGCGGTCGGGCGGCGCCGGCGGCCAGCACGTCAACAAGACGGAGTCGGCGGTGCGCATCACGCACATCCCGACGGGCATCGCGGTCCACTCGGACGGCGAGCGCTCGCAACACAAGAACCGCTCGACCGCCATGCGCATCCTGCGTTCCAAGCTCTTCGAGGTGGAACAGAAGAAGCAGGAAGAGAAGATGGGCAACATCCACGCCCAGAAGAAGGCGATCGAGTGGGGGAGCCAGATCCGGTCGTACGTGCTGGCGCCTTACCGTCAGGTGACCGACCACCGGACCGGCCAGAAGGTGAGCAACGTCGACGCGGTCCTGGACGGCGATCTGGACCCCTTCATGGTGGAGGTGTTGCTGGAGCTGGCGGGGGATCCCACCGCCAAGCCCGGGCAGCCCGGGGGTGTTACCAATCCGGCCGAGGACGACGTGTAGGATAGTCACCGAAACGCTACAAATTGAACATCTGTGGATTAGTTCAGAAAAGGTCAACGATTCCAGCCCGCTGGGGCTGTGGGCTCTGTTGACAACCCGTGGAGAGAGATGGCCGACGAGCGCGAGCTGATCGAGGAACGCGAGAAAAAGGCAGCAGAAATTCGCGCGCTGGGGGGGAACCCGTACGCCAACGGCTTCAGCCCGACCCACACGGCCAGCGAGATCATCGCCCGCTTTGCTGACGCGCCGCCTCCGCCCGAGGCGACCGAAAAAGGGGCGCCGCCGGCGCTGATTTCGGACGAGCATTTCAAGATCGCCGGTCGCATCGTCGCGTATCGCGGCTTTGGAAAGGCGGCGTTCATCAAGTTGCTGGACCGCACCGGCGAAATTCAGGTCTGGGTCCGCAAGGACGTCATCGGGGACGCCGCCTTCGAGGTCTGGAAGCACGCCGAGCGCGGCGACTTCATCGGCGTGGTCGGCAGCCCCACCGTGACGAAGCCCAAGAGCGGCGCCGGCGAGCTGACCATCGTCGCCCAGAATCTGGTGTTCCTGACCAAGGCGACCCGGCCGCTGCCCGAGAAGTGGCACGGTTTGTCGGACCAGGAGGTGCGCTACCGCCAGCGGTACGTCGACCTGGTGGCAAATCCCGAGGTGCGCGAGGTGTTCCGGAAACGGACGCAGATCATCCGCGGCATCCGGCGGTTCCTGGATGCGCGCGGCTTTCTGGAGGTCGAGACGCCGATGATGCACTCGATCGTCGGCGGAGCGGCGGCGCGCCCGTTCACGACCCATCACAACGCGCTGGACCTGGATCTGAACATGCGCATCGCGCCGGAGCTGCACCTCAAGCGGCTGGTGGTGGGCAGCTTCGAGCGGGTCTACGAGATCGGCCGCAACTTCCGGAACGAGGGGTTGTCGCGCCAGCACAACCCCGAGTTCACGATGCTGGAGTTCTATCAGGCGTACGCGACCTACGAAGACCTGATCGCGCTGACCGAGACCCTCTTCCGCGAGCTCGCGCGAGAGGTGGCCGGCGGCGAGGAGATCACGTACCAGGGGCAGAAGGTCAGCTTCGCCGGCGATTGGCCGCGCATCCCGATGAAAGACGCCATCGTCCAGGCGTCGGCGGCGGGCCTGCTGCCGGGCGGGCTCGAGCGCCCCGTGCTGGACGACGCGGCCGCGCTGTCCAGGTGGCTGGCCGAAAAGGGGCTGCCGGACGGTAAAGACGAGCTGGCGGCCGTGCTGCGCAAGTCCGAGTCGCACGGCGAGCGGATCGGCGCGCTGTTCGACTACGCGGGCGAAAAGGCGCTGCCGGCCGATCGCCCGGCGTTCGTGACCGAGTACCCGGCCGAGACGTCTCCGCTGTCACGCCGCAACGACACGGACCCGTCGCGCGTCGACAGGTTCGAGCTGTTCATCGTCGGGCGCGAGCACGCGAACGCATTCTCCGAGCTGAACGACCCGCAGGACCAGCGCGCGCGGTTCGCCGCCCAGGTGGACGCCAAGGCGCACGGCCGCGACGAGACGATGGACTACGACGAGGACTACTGCCGGGCGCTGGAGTACGGCCTGCCGCCGACGGCGGGGGAGGGGATCGGGATCGATCGGCTGGCGATGCTGCTGACGGACCAGCCGTCGATTCGCGACGTGATCCTGTTTCCGCTGATGCGCCCCGAGAAAGACTGACGGCGCACCGGTGCTTGCCCCTGGGTTCGAATGGTTCGTCGCCTGGCGGCACCTCCGCGATCCGGAGCGCCGGTCGCGGCGCACGCTGTGGGTCGGCGTGGCGGCGCTGGTCGCCGGCGGGCTCTGCTTCGCGGCCGCTGCGCTGATCCCGCGCTTCATGGGCGTCCACGCCCGGGCCCCCGGCGAGTGGATGGACCCGTCGCCGCTGGCCATCGTCGAGCGGCTGCGGACGGCCGGCATGATCGCGGTGGGCGTCGGGTTGTTGCTGAGCCTGTTGGGGACGCTGTTCGCGCTGTTCACCGTCTTCACGGCCGTGTCGATCTTCGGCGTCTTCCTGGGCACCGGCGCCCCGATCATCGCGCTGTCGGTGATGTCGGGCTTCGAGGCGGACCTCAAAGGGAAGATCCGCGCGACGAAGGCCGACGTGGTCATCAGCACGTCGGATGACCGCCCGTTCACGGACTGGCAGCCCATCGACGCCAAGCTGGCCGGCATCCCGGACGTGGTCGGCTCGATGCCCTACGTCGAGAGCGAGGTGATCATCAAGCACGCCACCAACCCGGCGGGCATGGGCATCATCGTGCGGGGCATCGACCCGGTCAGCGCACCGTACGTGCTGGGGCTCGAAAAGACGATGCAGGAGGGGAAGATTTCCTATCTGTCCCACCCGAATGAGATCCCGGTCGGCGCGTTCGACCTGGTCCCCACCGGGGATGGCGACCAGGACGACAAGGACGCCCCAGGCGAGGCCAAGGACAAGCCCGCCGAGCACGGGCGCAAGCAGATCGAGGCCAAGAAGCCGCCGCCCGCCAAGCCGGCCGTGTTGCCCGGCATCCTGCTGGGTGACGAGCTTTACCAGCACGTGCTGCGCGTGTTCGTCGGCAGCGACGTCGACATCGCTTGCCCGATGTGCGGCGTCGGTCCGATGGGCCCGATGCCGAAGCTGAAAGAGTTCCGCGTGGCCGGACACTTTTACAGCGGCATGTACGAGTTCGATTCGAAGCTGGCGTACATCGCGCTGCCCGAGGCACAGAAGTTCCTGAACATGCCCGGCGAGATCACGGGCATCGAGGTGCGGACCACGACCCCGGACGCCGCGCGCGCCGTCGCCGACGAGATCTCGCGCCGGCTTGGCCCGGGCTACGAGGTCCGCTCGTGGGAAGAGCTGAACCGGGGGCTCTTCACGGCGCTGAAGCTGGAGAAGGTCGCCATGTTCGTGGTCCTGACCTTCATCGCGCTGGTGGCGTCGTTCTCGATCGTCTCGAACCTCATCATGCTGGTCACCGAGAAGGCGCGCGAGGTGGCGATTCTCAAGTCGATGGGCGCCCGGGACGGCGCCATCCTGCGGGTCTTCTTCGCCGAGGGGCTCTACATCGGCCTGCTGGGGCTGGCTCTGGGGCTGGTCCTGGGCATCGGCGGCTGCCTGCTGCTGTCCCACTACGGCCTTCCGCTGGACCCGGACGTCTACTATATCCAGCGGCTCCCGGTCGTCATGCGCGTCAGCGAGATCGCGGCCGTGAACCTGGCCGCCCTGGCCCTCTGCTGCCTGGCGACGCTCTACCCGGCGCTCCTGGCCTCGCGCATGCGGCCGGTCGACGGCCTGCGGTATGAGTAGTCGGGGGTAGCTCGGGCAACCCGCCGGGTGTTTGGCCGGTCCCAGTGCCAACGGTTCATGTCAGCGAAAACCGCAAGTCGCGTTGACACCCTGGGGGGTGCCGACTAATTTGGCGCACCCCATGGAGACGCCCCTTACGTCCGCTCCCGTCGAGCGGGACGCGCGCGGCGGCGCTCGGGTTTCGGTTCGCGGCCTTTCGAAGATTTTCGAGCACGGCGGCCGGGTCATCGAGGTGCTACGCGGGCTCAGCTTCGACCTGGCACCGGGCGAGATTGCCTCGGTCGTCGGGGCCTCGGGCGTTGGCAAGTCGACGCTGCTGCAGGTCCTGGGGACGCTGGACGCGCCGACCGCGGGGACCATCACGTTCGACGGCGTCGACGTCACCGCGATGAGCCCCACGCGATTGGCGGAGTTCCGGAACCGCGAGATCGGGTTCGTCTTCCAGTTCCATCACCTGTTGCCGGAGTTCACCGCGCTCGAGAACACGATGATGCCCGGGCTGATCCTGCGGATGCCCCGCCGGGAGTGCGCCGACCGCGCGACCGCGATGCTGTCGCGCATCGGCCTCGCCGAGCGGCTCACGCACCGCCCGGGCGAGCTGTCCGGTGGCGAGCAGCAGCGGGTCGCGCTGGCCCGGGCGCTGCTGCTTCGCCCGCGGCTGCTGCTGGCCGACGAGCCGACCGGGAACCTGGACACCAAGACCGGACGCGAGATCCACGACCTGTTCTTCGAGCTGAATCACGAGCTGGGGACGACCATCCTGATCGTCACCCACAACGACGAGCTGGCGGCGAAGACGCCCCGCCGCCTGCGCATGGCCGACGGCGCAATCGTAGAGCGGGACTGACGGCCGCGCCGATGACGTTCCGCTCCTTCGCCGCCGCCGTACTCGTCGCCACCGCTCTGGCCGGCCCCGCCGTGCGCGCGGCCGACGACGAGGAGAAGCCGCCCGCGCCCGCCCCTGCGGCGCCCAACCTCAAGGTCGCCAAGGTGCAGTTCCGCGGCAACCGCAAGGTCGAGGACGACGCGATCCGCGTCAACCTCAAGACCGCGCCGGGCACCACCCTGACGCAGGAGCTGGTTCGCGAGGACGTCCGCGCCATCTGGAAGATGGGCTACTTCGAGGACGTCGAGGTCGAGGTCAGCGACAACAAGAGCGGCAGCGTCGTCACCTTCGTCCTGCGTGAAAAGCCGGCCATCAACAAGATCTACGTGGCCGGCAACGACGAGGTCGCGCTGACGAAGATCAACGAGGTCCTCGACATCAAGAAGGACCAGATCTTGGACCTCGCCAAGATCAAGAAGAACGTCGAGAAGATCAAGGACGCCTACACCGAAAAAGGCTTCTACATGGCCGAGGTGTCGTACGAGATCAAGCGCGACACCACCTCGACGGTCGACGTCTGGTTCCACATCCGCGAGAACAGCAAGGTCGAAGTCCGGAGGGTGAACTTCGTGGGCAACCACGCCATCCCGGATGCCGAGCTGCGCGGCGTGATCTCGACGCAGGAGGGGAACATCCTGTCGGTGCTCACGTCCGCGGGCACCTACCGCGAGGACGTGTTCCAGCGCGACCTGCTCCTCATCCAGGCGCACTACTGGGACCGCGGCTACGTCCAGGTGAAGGTCGGCAACCCGCTGGTCGAGCTGTCGCCCGACAAGCAGTCGATGTACATCACGATCACCGTCGACGAGGGGCCGCAGTATCGCCTCGGCAGGGTGGACGTGATCGGCGACCTGCTGATGCCGAAGGACTTCTTCCTGGGGCGCATCTCGGTCAAGCCGGGTGACATCTTCAACCGGTCCAAGCTGTCCGACGACCTGCAGAAGCTGACCGACTACTACAAGGACCGCGGCTTCGCGTACGTGAACGCCTCGCCCAGCACGCCGGTCAACGAGAAGACGCGCATCGTCGACGTCATCTTCGAGATCCAGAAGGGGGAGCTGGTCTCCATCAACCGGATCAACATCCGCGGGAACACCAAGACGCGGGACAAGGTGATTCGCCGCGAGCTGCGCATCTACGAGGGCGACAGCTACAACCAGACGCTGCTCGACTATTCGAAGAAGCGCGTCAACGCGCTGGGCTACTTCGAGAAGGTCGACATGTCGACCCGCCGGTCCGACACCGACGACAAGATGGACGTGAACTTCGAGGTCGCCGAACGGCCGACCGGCACGTTCCAGATCGGCGCCGGCTTCTCGTCCGTCGAGAACTTCATCGCCCAGGCGCAGATCTCGCAGAACAACCTCCTCGGGCGGGGACAGCTCTGGACCCTGCAGGCCCAGCTCTCGAGCCTGCGCCAGCTGTTCCTGATGCAGTTTCAGGACCTCTACTTCCTCGACACGAACTGGACGTTCGGCTTCAACCTGTTCAAGCAGGACCAGTACCTCTATTCGTTCATCCGGTCGTCGAAGGGCGGCAGCCTGACGTGGGGGTATCTGCTGGCCGAGGACCTGCGCCTGCTGCTCACGTACAAGCTCGAGCAGGTCGGAATCGGCTCCAGCTCGCTCGGCTTCGGCGGCGCGCTGTTCGGATCGCCCACCATCGGGTCGCCGATCTCGTCCAGCGGCATCGCCAACCTGTTCCGGTCGGGCATCACGTCGTCGCTGCGCGGGACGCTGTCCTACGACTCGCGCAACGACCGCATGTTCCCCAGCCGCGGCTGGTACAACACCATCAGCGCCGAGATCGCGGACCC
Organism: Polyangia bacterium; assembly: GCA_045802645.1. Taxonomy (GTDB): domain Bacteria; phylum Myxococcota_A; class Polyangia; order Fen-1088; family Fen-1088; genus JADGRB01. The sequence goes on along the minus strand of JBJMQQ010000077.1, from coordinate 2,868 downwards.
CAAGGTCACGCTGTCGGAGAACACGTTCACCCGGTACGAAGGGGTGAGTCGGTTCTTCTATCCGATCTGGGGGCCGTTCGTTTTTCGGGCCAAGTTGGAGGCGGACCTCATCGTCAGCCGCGACCCGCGCGGCGTGCCGATCTTCGAGCGGTACTTCACGGGCGGCATTTACAACATCCGCGGCTTCTCGCCCCTGTCGCTGGGGCCCGTCATCCGGTCGCTGTCGCAGCAATCGCCGGACGCGTCGCTGAACACGTTCCTGGTCGGCGGCAACATGCAGGTGATTGCCAACGCCGAGATCGAATTCCCGCTGTTCGACAAGGTGGGCATCCGCGGCGTCGTGTTCACGGACGCCGGCAACGCTTTCAACCTCGAGAGCCAGTACTGCCGCTTGCGGCCGTTCAACGTCGACATCAGCAAGGACCCCTGCCACGGGCCGCTGAACCCCAATGCCTACCGGGCGAGCTGGGGCTTCGGGTTTCGCTGGTTCTCGCCCATCGGGCCGCTGCGGTTCGAGTGGGGCGTCCCGTTCTGGACCTTGCCCGGCGAGCAGCCCCTGGTGTTCGAGTTCACCATCGGGAACTTCTTCTAATACGAGGTCTAAAACGTGTTAAGCAAACGGCCGGTGATGAAGATGAAAATGCCCCGGATCTCTCGTTTCGTCCTTGCGGCCGCGCTCCTTTTGAGCACTTCGGCAGCCTACGCCGAGGAGTTCAAGCTCGGCTTCGTCGACATGCAGCGCGCGTTGAACGAGACGGACGACGGCAAAAAGGCCAAGGCAGCCCTGAAGAAGGTGTTCGACCAGAAGCAGAAAGAGCTGGACGAACAGCAGGCGGTCCTGAAGAAGGACATCGAGGACCTCGACAAGAAGCGGACGCTCTTGCCGGCTGACCAGGTTCGCGAGAAAGAGGCCGAGCTGCAGCAGCGCATGCAGAAGGTCCAGCAGACCTACCTGCGCCACCAGCAGGACCTCTCGGGCAAGGAGCAAGAGGCCACCGCCAAGATTTACGAGCGGATGAACAAGATCATCCAGAAGATCGCCACCACCGAGAACTTCTCGATGATCGTCGACAAGTCGGCGCTGGTGTTCGCCAAGCCGCACCTGGACCTGACCAACGACGTCATTCGCCGCTACAACTCGGGCGAAGGCGCGGATTCGGCGAAGCCGGCGGCGTCGGCGAAGAAGTAGCCGTGCTGGACATCCGCGACATCGAGCGGATCCTGCCGCACCGCTATCCCTTCCTGCTCGTCGATCGCGTCGACGAGCTGGGGCCCGAGCGGATCGTGGCGCGCAAGCTGGTCTCCCGGAACGAGCCGCACTTCAACGGGCACTTTCCGGGGCACCCGGTGATGCCGGGCGTGCTCATCATCGAGGCGCTGGCTCAGGCCGGCGCTCTGCTGGCGGCCAGCATCGTGTCGTTCGACCCCGCCAAGCAGGTCATCTACTTCATGGCCATCGACAAGGCGCGCTTCCGCAAGCCCGTCGTGCCGGGTGACGTCCTGTCGCTGGAGGTGACGCCGCTGCGCAAGGGCGGCGCCATCTGGAAGCTGCGGGGCGAAGCCAAGGTCGACGGGACGGTGGTCGCCGAGGCCGAACTGCTGGCGTCGATCCAGCCGCGCGCCGCCGCCGACGCGACCGCGGCCTGAATCGGGGCCGATGCGCGCGGGCCAAGCGCTGACCCTGGCGACGACGGTGGCGCTGGCGAGCTGCCACCGCACCGGGTTACCGCCCCGGCCCGACGGTGCGGCTGTCGTCGTGACCGCCGACCAGACCGATGACGGCGTGCCCACGGTCGGCGAGGTCGAGCCCAACGACACGGTCGCCGCGGCTCAGCGGCTGGCGCTGACCGAGACCACGGGGACGGCGGTCGCCGGTGACTTGCGTCCGCGCGCCGCCAAGCGCGATACCGACCTGTTCGTCCTGCAGACGCCCGCACGCGACGCGGGTGCCGCCGACCAGAGAGGCGCGGATGCTGGCCCGTTGCCGCCGCGGCTGGTGCTGCGGGTGGACCTGCGCCCGGCCGCCGGGCTGGCCGTCGCGCTGGACGCGCTGGACGAGGCCGGGCACGTGCTGGTGAGCGCGGCGGGTGGGGCGGGGGAGGCCGTCGCCATCCCGAACCTGGCGATGACCAGCGGTGCGGTCGCCTTGCGGGTGCGCGCCGTCGGGCCCGAAGGTCCGACGCCGACCTATCGTCTGGCGGCCCGCCTGGCCGTATTCGACAACGGCGCCGAGATCGAGCCCAACGGCGAGGCCGCGCGCGCGACCGAGCTGGCGCTGGGCGGCGAGGCAGTCGGGTACCTGGGCTGGCATCGCGACCAGGACTGGTATCGCCTGGCGACCGGCGGTGTCGCCGACGGCAGCGTGTTTTCCGCAGACCTGGACCCAGTGGCCGAGGTCGCGGCGACGCTGCAGCTCTTCAGCGCCGACGGCCACAAGCTCAGCGAGGCCCGCGGCCACAAGGGCGAGCGCGTCGCGCTGCGCAACGTTCGGATTCCGCCCGGCGGGCCGGCGGTGTTCGTGGTGGTGCGCACCGACGCCGGGTGGAGCGCGTCGGCGCGCTACAACCTGCGCCCGCGCGCCGAGCTGCCGCGCCCCGGCTCCGAGGCCGAGCCGAACGACGACATCGCGCACGCGCAGCCTGTCGAGGACGGCACCGCGCTGGGGTACCTGGCGCGCGGCGACGTGGACGTTTTTCGCTACGCGACGGCGGGGATCGCGCTGCTGGACGTCGAGGTCGAGCCGCCCGAGAGGGAGAGCGTGCAGGTCGAGTTGGTTCGCGAGGACGGGACGCTGCTCGGGCGCGCGGACAGCGGTCGCCACGCCCCGGCGCGCATCACCGGCGCGTCGATTCCGGGCGGCCCGGTCTT
>JBJMQQ010000076.1:0-33810 GCA_045802645.1 Polyangia bacterium | reverse complement strand
TGGCGGTCGATTCTTCCCAGGCCAGCAGAAGCTGCCCGTGCCCGTAGGCAGCCAGATGAGGCGCGCGATCGTTCTGGGCGTCGCTGGCCACGGTGAGGTCGTGATCGGGGGCCGGTGTGCTGGTCGACGGGACGTGAAACAGGTGCACGTCGGCGAGCCCATTGGCGTTGGCGGTCTGCCCGGCGCGGATGTCGCTGGAGACGATCCAGTAGCCGCCGCCCGGCGCCACCAGCACGTTTCCCAGGTTCGCGTACGACAGGTCGACGGGGGCGATGGTCGTCGTGCTGGGCGCGAACGCCAGGCGCCCGGACTTGCCGGCGGTCTGCGCGTCGTTCTTGCACACGGCGACGAACTTCTTGGCGCCGCCGTCCCAGACCACGCGCTCGAAGCCGCTGTGGCTGCAACCCCAGTCGAAGCCGCTCGATTGCAGCGCGCCCGACGCGCTGACCACCTTCATGCGATCGCCCTGGTGGATGTTCACGCCGGTTGCCAGCGTGCTGGAGCCGACGCACGCCTGATTCGGGACGGTGATGGCGGCGCCGAAATATCCGGCGTAGTTGCTGCCGTCGAACGCGATGCGGCCGTTGTGGGCGTATTCGGACCAGATGAAGATCACGTTGCCGCCGGCGGTCGCGCCGGAGCCGTAGGCGGGTGACGTGGGGCTGGTGTCGGTGAGCTTCGCTGCCCAGGTCTCCGCGGCGCCGTCGAAGCGCACCATGTACATGTCGTAGCAGGAGGCGGCGGTCGGGTAGCTGGCGGTGAGGCCGCAGAGGTGGTTGATGTCGCCGCAGTTGTTGTTGGCGGTGGAGCCCATCGCGGCGCGGCTCACCAGCAGCACGCCACCGGCGGCGTCCGCGTACAGGTCCTGGAAGTCGTAGGCGGGAAGGGTGACGGCGGTGCCGGTCACCTGATCGGCGGCGTCCAGCGTGACGACGTGGACCATGCCGTCGCCTTTTCCGAGGAACGCCAGGCGCGAACCACCGCCGGGCAGCGGGGAGAGCGCGAATGGTGTGAGCCCCAGCCCGGCGCCGTTGTTGTCGACCTCGTTGTAGGCGGCGCTGGCGCCCACGTCGACCTCCGTGACGCGGACGCGGCCGGCGAGGGTCGACGAGCAGCTGGCCGCACCCGCCGCGCCGCCGGTGGCGGTGGCGCCGCCCGTGCTCGTGCCCGCAGCGCCGCCGCTTGCGCGCGCGCCGCCGGAACCCGGTCCGCCGCCCGTCGCGGCAGGCTGGCCGCCCGTCGCCGCGACGCCGGCTGGACCACTGGAACTGCAGCCAGCGACGACCGCCCAAAACACCAGGATCGCCGGCGCGCGCGTCGGTGTCATTCGATGAGAAGTGCCGCCGGTTCGCAAAGGCGGCTCGCAAAGGTTACGGGCCGGCTGTCGCCCGCCGCACCCGGGCGACCAGCGGGCTGTCGGGGTGCGCGGCGATGAACGCCCGTCCAAGCGCCCAGGCCCGATCGGTCTGACCCAGGCGGGCCAGCGCTTCGATCTGCAGCGCGGCGGACTCGGGACGGAACATCCCGCCGGGGAAGGTCGCGTCGTACCGGCGCAGCAGGGTCAGCGCGCGCGCACCGTCGCCCGCGGACGCGGCGGCGCGGGCGGCGTCCAGGAGCGCGATCTCCGCCCGCAGGTCGCTGGCCCGCGCGGGTGCGGCCGTGTGGCGATGCGGCCGTGGCGCTGCCGTGACCGGCGCGGGGTCCTGCGCCGGCTCGAGAGCGGGCCCGGGCGAAGGCGCGGCAATCGCCGCCGCGCGCATCGGCGCCGCTGCGGGGTGATGCACGCGCGACCAGCCGACGACCGCCCCGGCCGCGGCGAGGAGCAGCACGCCCGCCGAGACGAGCGGCCAGCTCGCACCGGCGCCCGCTGTCGCGACCGCCGGTGCGGGCGCCGCAGCCGTCGCCAGACCGGCCGTGATGCCGACGGCGACCGCCATCCGGCGCCTGAGCTCGGGCGAAGGGGTTTCGCCGGCCGCGGCCGCCAGCAGCCGCTTCTCGAGGTCGGTCGCGCCGACCACGCGCAGGCGCTCGGGCTCGCGGTCGGTCACGGCGTCCCCTCGCGGCGCATGGCCGTCTCGAGGCGGCTCACGACGCGTCGAAACTGCTCGCGCGCGCGCCGCAGCCGCGACGCGACGGTGCCCAGCGGAATCTCCAGCGACGCGGCGATCTCGGGTGACGACAACCCTTCCAGCTCGAACAGCACGAACACCTCGGCCACGTCGGGATCGACGCTGGACAGAGCCAGATCGCACAGCTCGACCGCTGCGCGCGTGTCGCCGTGATCCTGTACCGCCACCACCCGCCGGTCCATGTCCTCCTCCAGTTGCCACCTCAGTGTCTTGCGGCCCATGGAACGCGCCACCCGCAGGGCGGTCCCGACCAGGAACGCGCGCTCGCTGTCCGCCTGGATGTCATCCAGCCGTTCGGCGGCGATCAGGAACGTCTGCTGGGCGGCGTCCGCGGCCGCGTCCGCCGTCAGCCCGCGGCGCCGCAGCGTCCGCCACACCATCGCGTGGTGGGCCACAAACATGCGTTCCAGGCGTCGATCAAACGCCGCGGGCGGATCCGGGCGTTGCCCGCCGTCCACCTGCCGCGCCGCGCGAGACCTGCCGAACATCCCACCCCATCATGCGCCGGGGGGCCCGGTTCGATCACCGAAACCGCACGCCCACGGAAAGGCCGCCGGCCAGTGTCACGGCGGCGGAACGGTGAAAGACGGTCGGCGAGAAGGCGTAGGCGTCGCGGGTCCATGACGCGGCGGCTTCCAGGCGCGCGCCCAGCACGAGGCGCGGACCCAGGGCGGCCGCCAGCAGCAGGCTGGCGCCGCCCGCCGCGAACGGACGGCTTGCCGAGGCCGGGGCGTAGGTGTTCGAGCCGGTCGCCGCCAGCCGTCCAACCAGCAGGGCGCCGCAGGCGCGTGCCTCCCAGCGGCCGGCCGCCAGGCGCAACGGGCAGGCGTCGAGGTTGGCGGCGTCCAGCGTGAAGGCGGCAGTCCCCCCGGGCTCCCCCAGGTCCCCCGCCCAGGCGTGCACGACCGAGAGAACCAGCGCCGGGGACCACACCGAGCCCGTCCTGTCGCGCGAGACGCGCGCGCCGACCCGGAGGCCCGGCATCGCGCGCGGCGCCGGCCCGAACATCGCTTCAGCGCCCGCTTCAGCGCCGGCTTCGGCGCTCAACCCCGTCCGCACGGGCGCGGCGGGCGCCGAAACGACCGGCGGCGGCCCGACGACCCGCGGGTGCAGCATCGGCGGTGTCGTGACGGCCGGCGGCTCCAGCCTGACCAGCGCGTCGGACGAGCCCGGGTCCAGCGCCAGCGCGATGATGAGAGCCAGGCCGTCGCTCGCCTGCTCGCAGGACGCGGCCGTGATCCGACGGGCAGCCGCCGGCGCGCCGGGGCGCGTGATCGTCAGCGCGCCGGCGACGGACCGCCCACCCGGACCGGGCGCCACCGTCACGCGTACGGCGACCGCCGCGTCGTCCGCGAAGCCAATCCGTCGCGAGCGGGCCGCGATCCGGGCGGCCAGCTCCTCGCGCGTCGTGCAGTCGGCGGGCGCGTCGACCTCCAGCCGGACGATCGGCGGGTCGGCAGCGCGCGCGGTGCCGCCGAACAGCAGCGCGGCCAGCAGCACGTGCGTGACCCTCGCCTTCGGCACCTGCCGCGATGTTAGCATCGCCGCATGCGCGCGGCGTGGGCGGGTCTGGCCATCGCGCTCGCGACTTCCGGCGGTTGCGCGGGACAGACCGTCGTCCTGGGCGACAGCTCGCCGAGGCCGTACCACTTCGATGCGCCTCAGCTGGTGACGGAGCTCGCGGCGCCGTTCCGCACCGACAACCCGACGCTGACGGGCGACCAGCGCGAGATCTTCTTCACGACCGACCGGGTCAGCGGCAACGGCGACGTCTGGTTCGCGACGCGCGCGGCAGGCTCGGGCCCCTTCGGCGCGCCGCAGCCCGTCGGCGCCGTGAACACGGCGGCGTTCGAGACCAGCGCCGCGATCGCCAGCGACGGCCTGACGCTGTGGTTCGGCTCGGACCGACCCGGCGGGGCCGGGGGTGTCGACATCTGGGCAGCGCAGCGCCCGTCGCGCACCGGGTCCTGGTCCACGCCCGTCGACGTCGTCGCGCTGAGCTCAGCGTGGGACGACATCCCGCGCCCGCCGGGACAGCACGGACTGGTGATGCCGATGGCCTCGGGACGCCCCGCGCCCGGCAACCCGACCGGCGAATACCAGACCTACTTCGCCGCGCGCGGTTCGATCGGCGCGCCGTTCTCCGTGCCGGTCGCCATCCCCGAGCTGGACTACGCGAGCCGGAGCACGGTCGACGCTTTCCTGACCGACGACGGCCTCACGCTGTTCTTCTCGTCGGCGCCCGCCGCCGTCGACGCCGGGACTGACGGCGGTCCTGCGTCGTCGGATCTCTACGTCGCGTGGCGCCGATCGACGGGTGAGCCGTTCTCGGTCACGCAACCGCTGGACGACCTCAACACGACAGCCAGCGAACGCGATCCGTGGCTTTCGCCCGACGGCGGCACGCTGTACTTCACGTCCGACGGCACCGGCGTGCTGCAGATCTACACGGCGCGCGTTCAGGCGCGGTAGCCGGCCCCGTCGCGCTCAGGTGCCTGGCGGCTGCCAGCCGGCGAGCACGACGGTCGGATCGCGCATCATCGCCGCGGCAGAGGCCGAGAGTTGCTTCGAGCCGGCGGCGCGCTGGCCCACGTTGACGGGCTGACCGCCCGGATCGACGCTCTGGTATTCCCAGAACCGCAGCATCGACGTGCTGCCGCCGCCCGTGATGGTCCAGCCCGTCGGGGCGATGCCGCTCGCCAGCTGGCAGTCGATGTAGGCGACGTGACTGGCGGGGTAGACCGTATCGTCGATGCGCGCGAGCGCGATCCCGGTCAGCCCGGCGTCCGCCGTGATCTTGCTGTCGACGAAGACGTATCCGTAGCTGGAGGCCGGGTTGCGCGCCTGCACGATCACGCCCGTGCGGCCGATGGTGCGCAGCTCGCAGGAGTCGAAGTAGACGGCCCCCGTTCCCCAGACGTAGTCGACGTTGCCTTCGATGAGGCAATTCTTCGCGTACAGGCGGCCGCTCCACAGAAGCGTGTCCTGCAGGCTGATGATGGTGGCGTCCGTGACGACGCATTTGTCGCAGCTCTCGAGCCGGAGCGCCTCGGCCTGCGACCCGCCCTGCGGCGTCTGATTGCGGATGGTCAGCGTCGTGATCGTCAGACCGTTGGCGCCGTCGCCGCCGATCAGCGCGCGCGCTTTCGTGCCCGGGTTCAGGTTGTCGTTGTTCACACCTTCGATGATCGTGCCGTCGCGGCTGGCGCCCCGAATGGTGACGTTGCTCTTCGACTTGAAGTAAACGATCTCGTGGTACGTGCCGCTTGCGACGGTGATCGCGACAGCCGCCGTGTTGTTGGTCGGAACGAAGTCCAGCGCCCCTTGCAGCGAACAGAACGGCGCCGAGCCGTCGAGCGCGACGCCCACCGCCGACTTACTGGCCGGCGCGGCGGCTGCGGTCGTGAATCGCCAGGCGGTCGACCCCGTGACCGCGAACGTGCCGCCGCCGGGCGGCTTGATCGCGCCCGCGTCGACGGTGACGGAGTAGGTCTGCCCATACGTCAGCGGTCTGGAGGGGAGATAGATGACGGCGCTGTTCCCGTCGACGTACACGGGGCGCTCGGTCTTGAACGACATGCCGCCGTTGACGGTGGTGGTGGTCGCTGCCGCGACGTCGACGGACGCCGCCAGCGCGCCGCTGCTGTTGAACACCTGAATCTTCCCGGACGTGCCGATGGCGGGCGGTCCGCTGAAGGTGATCCGCAGCGGCGGATCCGGACAGACGTCTGTCCCGTTTGGCGGGGGAAACACCGCGACGGCGCCCCCTGGCGCGCCTGCGTGACCCGCGCCGCCGGCCATTCCCGTGCGTCCGGCCATGCCGCCGGCGCCCCCGGTGGCGGAGGCGCCGCCCTTGCCGGACGCGCCCGCCTGGCCGTCGCTGCCGCCGGTGGCGTGCGCGCCCGCGGTCCCGCCTGTTGCCACGGCGCCGGCCGCGCCGCCCGTGCCGCGACCGCCGGCTCCCGTCGTTCCGCCGGTCGCGCCGCCGCCGGTTCCGGTCGTCCCGCCGGTCGCCCGCTGTCCACCGTTGCCGTCGCCCCCTTGGCCATCGGCAGGCACGCCGCCACCCGCGCTGCACGCCATCAGCAGTGACGCCAGGACACCGACGCCGGCTCGTCGCGCCGTCATTGCGGACCGGCGCCGGCGCGGACGGCAGCTTCGACGGCCGACGCGGCGTCGGGCGTGACGCTGTACGGGGGCACGAAGCCCGTGCCCGTGGCGGTCGTCGTGCCGCTGGTGTTCACGAACGAGTTGTTGCGCGCCAGCATGTCGCCGTTGGTCGCGACCTGCAGGGGCGCCTTCACGCCGCTGTAGACGTTGTCCTCGACCAGCAAGTGGGCGCCGTCGCCCGCGTTCGTGCAGTAGGAGTTTCCCGCCGACGTGAAGAGGTTGTCGTAGAGGTGAATCTTTCCGGCGCGCGTGCGCGGCATGCGTTGCGAGACGTTCTCGGCCCACCAGTCGTGGTGCCACGTCACGTTCAGGTGCCCCACGTCGATGGCCAGGCCGTCGGACGCCCCGATCAAGTTCGAGAACCGGTGCCCTTCGGCGCCCGTCGAGTCGTTGCCGCTGTTGTCGCTTCGTGACGTGTAGTGGAACTTGGTCCAGGAGACGGTGACGAAGTCGGAGCCGTTCGTGATGTCCAGGTTGCCGTCGGTCCCGTCGGAGACGTCGCAGTGATCGAACCACACGTGATGCGATCCGCCGTTCACCGTGATGGCGTCGTTGCCCGACGAGCACCCGACCGACGAGTCATAGTCCGGATCCAGCGCGCAATTGCCGACGCCGTAGCCGACGATCTTGAGGTTGCGGATGATGACGTTCGAGGACCCGCTCAGCCCCAGGTGGCCGTGCACCTCGGCGCCGCAGAGCCCGACGATCGTCTTGTTCGAGCCGATGCTGATCTTGGCGGCCGAAAGGACGCCCTTGACGTAGATGACGGCGGCGCTGGTGCCGCTGGCCGCCGACGCGAGCGCGGAGGCGGTGGTCACGACCTGGGGCGTGGCGCTGCCGCCGCCCGTCGTCGTCGACACGTTCATGCCGGAGACGGCGGCCCAGCCGACGAGCGCGCTTCCCGGCGGCGGCGTCGTGCAGCCGGAGGACCCACCCGCGCCGCCGCTGGCCGTACCGCCGGTGCCGGAACCGGCCGTGCCGGCGTGGCCACCCGACCCGCTGCTCGCGGTGCCGGCGGTGCCCCCCTGACCCGCGCGTCCGCCGGTTGCACCGCCGGTCCCCGTCTGGCCGCCAGTGGTTCCCGCATTGCCCGCGTTGCCTCCGGTGCCACGTCCCGCCGCGCCACCCGTGGCCGTCTGGCCGCCGGTGCCAGTCGCGCCGCCGCTGGCGCTGCCGCCGCGGCCAGTCGTCCCGCCGCTCTGGGTCACGCCGCCCGAGCCCGGGGTGCCGCCGGTCGCCGCGCCGCCGCCCGGATCGGCGCCGGAGCCGCAGGCGGACAACAACAGACAGGCGAGCAGGGGGGCGGAGAGCGGCTGATGCATGCGAACCTCCAGGCGCGGAGCGGGGATGGGAGCGCGCCGCTGCTCAATGCCGGTCGCGGTCCCCGCCGATCACGAAATCGACGTGGGACGCCGTCAGAGCACGAAATTGACGAGCAGCTTTTCCTCGCCGCGCAGCAGGTCTTCTGGAAACCGCCACTTCTTGAGGCGGCTGGCGTAGCAGCGCCGGACGTCGCGCGTCGCGCTGTCGGCGCCCAGGATCTGAACCAGGTCGACGGCGCCGTTGGCCTTGATCTCGAATGCCGCGCCAAGCTGCACCGGTGGCCCCTGGTCGGGATCGTCCAGGCAGTCGCGCAGCTCCGGGGCGCGCTTGCTGGCGAAGGCGCGGAGGGCCTGCGTGCGCTGGGTGTCGTCCATGGGCTTGCGGTCGGGCAGCGGGACCAGCGAGGCGGCGGCCGCGTGGGCCGGCTTGGGGTGCCGCGGAGGCGCCGGAGCCGCCGCGTGGTTGGCGACGCCGTGCGGCGGCCCCGCGGCCGGCTCCGCGCAGGCGACGGCCGGCGGACACACGGGGACCGGTGCTGCGACAGGCGTTGGTGCCCGACGGAGGCCCAGCAGGTACCCGGCGCCGCCGCCCACCGCCAGCAGCACGACGGCCACCGCCGCCAGCCGCCCGGCTCGCGCGCGGTCCCCCGCCCGGCGCCGGGGCGCAGCCGGCCGCAGCCAGGGGGGCAGGTCGCCGGCGTTTGCCACGAGTTAGGGCGCGTGGCTGGTGGCCAGCGCGGCCACGCTGCTGCCCAGCGCGATGATGTTTTGGGGCGCCTTGCCGTCGATGAGCTCGCAGAAGTCGGCCGCGTGGCCGGTGCCGGGGTGGGCGGCGTTCAGCGCTTTCATCAGCGGCGTGAAGTACGTGTTCGGCGAGGGGGCCATGACGTCCAGCAGGCTGCGCGGGAAGCCGGGCAGGGCTCCGCAGCGGGTCGCGAAGGTGCTCTCCGTCTCGTTTTCGCTGGTCGCGACCGAGACTTGCACCACCTGCTCGGGCAGGATGCTCCCGTTCGTGAACGACAGCCACGACACGGTCCCATCCGGGTTGGTGTCGAGGAAGATGTCCGCCGGCGACCGCCCGTCCACGTTGCAGGCGGAGGTCCCCAGCGCGCAGCGACGCGGCATCGGCTGAAGGTAGACGACGATGAACAGGTCGTGCGGCACCGCGAAGAAGGCGGTGCGATCGATGCCACCGAGCTCGGGTGGCAAGGAGGCGGTGCTCAAGTTGCGACCGAAGTCGATGACGTTCTTGGCCTCCGAGGTCTGGCCGTCGCCGTCGAAGTTGCCGGAAGCCGCCAGCAGCTGCAACGCAGGCGCGACGTCCGCGTCGCCGATGTTGCCCAGCGTCGGGCCGATCAGAGGCAACAGGCTCTGATAGTCGGTCACGCCCGCGTCGGCGGCGGCCGCCAGCGCCGCAAGCAGCGCCAGCGACGACGGGGGCTGCCCCGCCGCGGCCGACCGTCCCATCAACAACCGGGGCCCGAACTGGTCGGCGTACGTCGAGATGAGCCCCATGTTGGCGATGGCCAGGCCGGCCGACTGCCAGAAGGCGGCCAGACCGATGATCGTGTCTGCGTACTTCTGCGCGAGATTCGCCGACGACTTTTGGAGGTTGGCGACGTAAAGGACGCTGGCCTGCAGCGGTTTGGGGGGCGGCAGCGCATCCGGCCGGGGGACCGGGAACGGGACCCGGACGATCTTGGTGCCCGCATCCTTTCCTTCCGGTGCGACGATCGTGCACGCGGCCCCGAACAGCGCCAGCGCGAGAGTGAGCCGAATGATGCGAGTCATAGTGCCACCACCTTTCCTTTGTCCTTCGTATCGTGCGGACCGCGGGGAAGCTCGGCTGGTTGCGGGGCGCGCAGGCCGCGGCCCCGCAGCGCCGCGCGCAACGCGGCGAACAGCGCGCGGCGCGCTTCCGCCGTTTCGCGCGGGCTGGCGGTCATCGCCAGCGACAGATCCTCTTGCAGCGCCGCCGCCACGGTCGCGGGCAGCGCGGCCAGCGTGCGCGCGCCAACGGCTGCCGGCGCGGCGCGCAGGAACCGGGCCAGCGTGTCGGTGGGCACCGCCATCACCGCGCTGCTGAGGACGTCCTCGGGCACCAGCTCGAACGTCGCGTCCGAGATGAGGGCCCCCTCGATGGCGCGGGCGCGCGTCGGGTCGGCCCGGCGCATGGCGTCCAGCATGTCGGCCTGCTCGGCCGGCGGGCGCTCCTCGATCAGCTCGACGGCCAGGTCGATGTCGCCGGTCTCGCCCGCGTCCAGGTGGGCCAGCTCGATCGCGCGCGCCCGCAGGGTCGCCGCGACGTCCATCAGGTGCTCGCGCGACAGGCCCTTCGGCGAGGCGATCGCCGCCGCCAGCGCGGCTCGCTCGTCGGGGGTGCACGACTCCAGATACGCGGCCCGCAGGTGGGCCGGCGCATAGCGCAGCGCCGCCGCGCAAACGCTGGCGTGCTCCGGCTGCAGCAGCGCGGCCAGTCGGGCCGGCGAGACGCCCAGCAAGAAGGCGAACTCCTGTTCGACGGGATCGTCGCTGCCCACCATCCGGTGCTTGAGGATGCGCCGGTGCAGGCGTTCCGCCATCTCGCGTGAATCGGTCGGCCTTCCGGCCGCCACCAGCAGCGCCGCGGCCTCGCGCAGCGGCGCCGCGCAGGCCGGATCGCTGCGCAGATCCTCGACGACCCCCGGTCCGACCAGCTCGACGGCGGCGGCCACCGTCTCGACCTGGTTCTCCAGCAGCAGCTCGCGCATCACGCGGCGGGCCAGCACGCGGTCTTCGCGCAGCGCGCGCCGGACCTCCGGCAGGTGGTCGATCGCCGCGGCGGCCGACTTGCCCTCGCCGGTGCCGGCGCCCGGCGCCCCGGCAGCGGTGGCGACCTGGGACTCACGGCGGCGCGCCGCGGCCAGGGCGGCCATCAGCGCGAAGATGAGCGCCCCGACCAGCAGCCCCAGCACGGCCAGGCCGATGGCGAACGCCCAGGGGACGCCGCGGGGCGCCGCCGGTTCGGCCGGGGGCAGCGCCGGTGTCGGCGCCGGGGCCGGCGGCTGTCCCGCGTGGGCCTGTTGCGGCGGCTGCTGCGGCGCGGGCGGGTACGGGTAGGGGAGGGGCTCGCGCGGGGACTGCGGCTGCGGCCGCGGCGTCGGAAAGGCGATGACGCTGTCGGTGACCTCCGTCGGCACGTCCAGCGCGTCGAGCCGCGCCTTGATCAGGTTCTTCAGGTCCTTGCGGAACTGGGGCGGCAGCTTGCTGTCCAGCACCAGCGCGACCTCGACCCGCTCGGCCACGAACTCGGTCCCGGGGGTCAGATCCTCGAAGCCGGGCGCCGCGCCCGCGGGCAGCGCGGTCGGTCGGTTCACGCGCACGTCGATGTACTTCAGCTCGGCCTGTCCGGGCGCCATCTCTTCCAGCACCGGCGCGACCCGCCGCTGCACGTCCTCGCGCACGCGGCTCTCCAGCAGCGCGGAGTCGTTGCCGAACGGCGGGCGCCGTTCCGCGTGCGCAATCGCCGGCGCCAGCATCGCCAGCAGCGCCAGCGCGGTCCTCAACCCATGACTTGCCTTGCGCTTCATGTTCCTGCTCCTAGTGCACCCGGATGACCACCCGGCGGTTCTCGGCCCGGGCGCGCGCCTGCGCGGTTGCGTCCCCCTGAATTGGCGCCACGGGCCGCGTCTCGGCATAGCCCTGCGCGGACAGATGCTGCGGGTCGATGCCCGCCGTCGTGAACAGCTTCAGCACGTTGATGGCGCGCGCCGACGAGAGCTCCCAGTTCGAGTCGAATCGACCCGTGTGAATCGGAACGTCGTCCGTGTGCCCCTCGATCGCGATCTGGTAGCGCGAGTCGATGCTGGGCAGCAGCTTGGCGACGCGATTGATGGCCGAGCGCCCGGTCGGCGTGATGTCGGCCTGGCCGCTTTCGAACAGCAGCGCGTTCTTCAGCTCCATCTTCAGGCCGTTCTCGTCGACGACGGTCTTGACCTGATCGCTGAGCCCCTGCGACGCGATGACGCCGTCGATCTTCTCTTTCAGCACGTCCAGCGACGGTGGCGGCGTGTGCTTCGAGATCGCGGCCGACACCTTCTCGAACCGGTGCTGGTCGACCTTGGACATCGCCAGCGCCAGGATCAGGAACGACAGCAACAGGCTGATCACGTCGACGTACGGGATCAGCCAGGACGTGTCCTCTTCCTGGCTGTAGGCGAGCAGGTCGGCCTGCTCGACGTTGCGGACGGGCCTGCCGTTGCGCGCCATCAGGCCGCCTCCGCCGCCGGTGGCGTGCCCGCGCCCGAGCCCGACAGGAGCCGCAGGTCGTAAAGCGAGCGCCCCTCGGCGATGCTGGTCAGCCCGCGCTCGAGCAGGCGCGAGGACACGGACAGGTTGCGCCCGTAATTCTCGATGCGCCGGCCGAACGGCGACCAGATGCCGTACGCCAGGATCAAGCCGTAGAACGTCGCCAGCTGCGCGACCGCCATGGCGGGGCCCAGCTGTTCGAAGTTGCGCAGGTTGATCAGCATGTTCACCAGCCCCACGATCGTACCCATCAGACCGACCGCCGGCGTGGTGCGCGCCAGAAACCGGAAGACCTCTTCCGCCTCCTTGACCTGCGCCAGCCGCGCGTACGACAGCGTCACGATGGTCTCGCGCGCGTCCGCGCCGCCGCCCGGCTGCAGCAGCAGTGGCCCGACCTCACGCAGCAGCGGGTCGGCGGCCTCGGCCAGCACCTTGGATGCCTCGACGGTGCGCCCCTGTTTCAGCTCGCGCCCGAAACGATAAAGGTCGCCGATCATCTGCGCCTCGGCGCGGCGCGCGTGGTACCGAAGCGCCTGCGACAGCACGACCACCGCGCTCCAGATCTCACGCAGGTCGTGGCCGACCAGCAGGATCGACGGCGGCGCGCCCAGCAGCAGGATCAAGGCGGCCGGGTGGAAGAACCCGTTGAATCCGGCAGGCATGTGGTGGTGCGTCGCCACGAGCGTCACCCACAAACCGCCGAGCCCGATGATGATGTGCATCGCCGTCCTGCCTTCTACTTTCCGAGGCGCTGAAGCGCCTCCAGCACCGCGAGATTGTACGGGTTGATGCGCAGCACCTGCTGCCACGCATCCCGCGCCAGGGCCTTGTTCCCCAGGCGTTCGTACAGCGACCCCTTCATCGACAGGACATGCTCGTCCTCGGGATACTGCTTTTCGAGCTCGACCAGCTCGACCAGGCCAAGCTCGTAGTGGCGCGTGCGATAGAGCTCTTTCACGCGCTCCAGCGTGAGCAGGTAGCTGGGGCGGGCCGCGGGCGGCGTCTGCCCGGCGCGCGGCTTCACGGCCGATTTCTTGTCGCCCTTCTTGTCCCCGTTCTTGTCGCCGCGCTTCTTGTCGTCGTCGTTGTCGGCGTTCTTGTCGTCGTCATCCGGCGCGCGCCGGGAGGCTTCGTTCTGCTCCAGGATCTCGCGGTCGGCCGACGTCATCGTCGCCATGTCCACGGCCAGCGGCGACGTCGGCGCGCCCGTCAGCGGCACTCTCACTTCATAGGCGGTCGCGATCTCGGGCAGCTGGATCTCCCAGTCACGCTGCCCGTCGGTCATCCGGATGACGTATCGGGTGCGCGCCGGCTCGCCCCCGGCCGTGTACGGCGATCCGCGCAGCAGCTCGGGCGGCACGCGCACGTCCGCCGGGACGTTGCCGCTGGCGCAGCCCACCATGGCTCCGGCCATGAGGCCGAACAGCAATTGCAGCGTCTTTGTCAGGTCAGGTCGCCGCATTTGATCACCAGTTCAGCGCCACGCGCAGCCGGAACCCGAGGCCCCCCAGATCGTAGCCCGAATACGTCGTTGGCAGGACGTACATGAGCCCCGCCATCAGGGACAGCCGCCATTTGAGGTGAATGTCGACGCCGCTTTCGACATAGAACGTGTTCCCTTCATTGCCCGTGAACATCCCGCCGACCTCGCCGTAGACCCACAGCTCGGGACGGTTGAGGTTGGGCTTCGACAGGTTCTGTGAGTAATACGCCCCGAGCAGGATCGAGTTCAGGGCCTGCGGCTTCTTCGTCGAGCTGGGTGGCCCCGTCGTGAACACGCCGGCGCTGATCCCGAACAGCGTGCCCTGGTTCTCGCCGAACTTCTCGTCCAGCCGGAACGACACCTGCGCGCCGATGACATCGCCCGTGGGCGCCGCGTACCCCATCTGCGCGAGCCCCAGCGACAACGCGTAGCCGTAGTTCGGGCGGCCGGCGATCTTCTGTTCCAGCTCAGCAGCTTTTTCGGCCCGCGAAGGGATCCGGGTTCCCGTGCGCAGCAGCATCGCCATCGTGCCGTCGGACCGGTAGGCGTCGCTCCAGACCACGCCCCCGTCGGACGCGCGGAAGGCGGTCGCCTCCATCCAGATGACGTTGGTGTCCGCGCTGTACGTGAAGTCGACGTCCATGAACGTCTTGATGCCGGCGCTGTCACCCAGCCGGCGCAGGTCCTCTTGCTTGACCGCGCCCAGCGTGACCACCCAGGCGCCGTTCTCGACGCGCGACCGCAGCGCCTCGCACTCGGCGCAAATCGTCACCTTGACGGCTGTCGACTGCACCAGCCGCGCGATCAGTCGGGACTCCAGCGTGCGGGCGAACTCGGGGCGCAGGTTGGACGACAGGCGGACCAACCGGATCGACAGCGGCGACAGCAAGTTCGGATCGACCTGCGACACCTGGCGCGCGACCTCGTCCAGCATGTCGTCGACCAGCTCGAAGAAGTCGACCCCGTCGGTCGACCGCTTGATCAGCGCCTCGACCTGATTCTGGGAGGCCGGTTTGGGCGGCGGCCCGGTCGGAACCGCGTCGCGGTCCACGGTGCTGTTCTTCGTCCGCGACCCCGACACGGAGACCACGGGGCGGCTATCGTCGGGGTCGCTCCGCTGCGGCACCGGCTGCGGATAGCCCTTGGGGGGCTGAGCGTTGGGCTGGGCCTTGGGTCGGGCCGCCTTGGGCGCGTCCTGCTCGTCGTCCGACGCGCCGGCTTGGTCGCGCGGGCCAGGCCGGCCGCCCCCTTCTTGGGCGTACGCCGCCGACGCGGTCGCCAGCCACACGATCGCGAGAGACACGCGGCTAAAACGCAAAGCCCACCTGGAAACGCACGCCGTGTTGATCATCCTTCAAGCTGGTGGACCAGACCCCGTTCAGGTCCCGGTTGGGGGTCCTCTTCGCGTCGCTCGCACTCGCCCCCGTGTAGAACGCGTGCTCGTAGACGTATTCCACGCTCAGACGGAACCAGGCCATCGCGAGCTGGACGCCGCCGCCGAGGTTGTAGCTGTTGGCGCGCCCCGAACCCCGCAGGATCGGGTCCGCGCCGTTTTGCGCGTTGCTTTGCTCGAGCTGCAAATGTGCGGTGACGATGCTCAACCCTGCCGCCAGGAACGGCGAGACCTTCGTCCCCAGCGGGTACCACCGGCCGCGGAACCCGTACACGCTACGCGAGCAGTCGCCTCCCTCGGGATTCCCGACTTCCGCGCAGGTGATCGACCGCCGGCCAAGCCAGGCGGCGACCTCGGCCCTGCGCAGGAACGCCCAGCTCAGCGAGAAGCCATAAGTGGCGACGCCCGTCCCCGCGAACGCGTCGACGGAGAAGGGGCGGGTCACGCGGGCGGGCTGGGTCTGATCGATCCAGCGCTGGATGCGGCCGGTGCGGGCTGTCTCCGCGGCGACGATCTGCTGCCGGCGCTCGGCCGCCAGGCGGCCGTCGAACTGCTCGAGCCGGCAGGCGCGCCGCAGCTGCTCCGCGGTGGGGCTCTCGTCGTCGGGATCCAGGGCGCCGGCCTGCTCGCACGAATCCTCCGGCACGACTTCGACCAGCGACTGCGCGTGCGCGGTGGCCGCCATGGTCACCGTCGCCGTCGCGACGAGGGCCAGCACGGTGACCATCCCCCAGACGTTCATGGCGTCCCCCCGGCGAGCAACTCCGTTGTCCTACCGGTCGAGCGCGCCACCACGTTTGGGTCCCGGTGCAGCGGCACGAAGAGCAACGTCCCGGCCTCCTGGAGCACGCCCGTCAAGTCGACGCGGGGAGCCTGCACGTCGTACGTGCGGTCGACCCGGATGTCCCCCAGCAGGATCGGACGTCGTTCGGCGCCGACGGTCTCCGCGTACGCCCGCGCGCCGGTCTTGAGGTGAGCGCTGGCGGCCCGGTAGAGCGTGGTCAACTCGTCGTCGACGGGGCCGCGCCCGGCCTCGTCCAGGTGCCGCTTGAGCGTCGCGACCAGCGTCGCCAGATCCGCCTGGTCGTCGGCGTCGACCAGCGCCGTGAGCGCGTCGCGCGCGACCACCAGCAACGCGCGCTGCCAGTCGGCCGAACGGGCGGTTCGGCGCTTTTCCCGGCGGTCGTCCGCCTCCGACGAAGCGATGAGCGCGTGCCTGTCCTCGGGCTTCGCGCCGCCTGGTTTCGCGCCGCCCGGCTTTGCCGCGCGGGCGCGGGCCGAAGCCGCATCCGCGTCGCCTTCCTGGCCGGCCAGGAGGTGAAACGTGCGAGCGAAGTCGGCGCGGGCGCCGGCGCGCGCGGCCGCGACGCACTCCCGGGCCAGGTGTTGCAGCTGGCGGCTCGGGTCGGAGTCGTTCTGATACAGCCATTCGAACGTCGCCATCGCCGACAGCGGCGCGCCCCCGTCCAGCGCGCCGGCCGCGAACGCCTCCGCGCGCGCGAGCCGCTCTCGCGGCGGTCCCAGCGCCTCCAGCACCTCCATCGTCTCGGGCGACACGGGCGAGGCGCGCAACGTTCGCAGCGCCAGGTCCATGATCGCGGCCAGCGCGGGGTCGCCGTCGACGTCCTTGCGGGAATGGTTGTGCAGCGCCTCCCGCGCCTCCGCCAGCAGCTCGGCACGCCGGTTGGCGTGCGCGTGCGCCTCGGCCTGGCGGAACGCGATGGTGCGCCCCAGTGTGTCGTCGCCGTGCGGCGGCGGCCCCAGGATGGCCACGGCGTCCTCTGGCCGCTGGGCGGCGACCAGCCGATCGGCGAGCACCAGCGACAGCCCGCGGACTGTCGCGGGCGTGAGCTCGAGCCGCAGCGCCGCCCGCCCGGTCGCCAGCACGCGCTCCGGCGGCGTGGCGCGGTCGCCGATGGCCGCCAGCGCCGCGGCGAGCACCAGGGATCTTCGCTCACTGGCGTCGAGCGCGGGGTTCTGCGCGCCGCCCAGCCGCTCCAGCCGCGCCAGCGTCGCGTTCGCGCGCACGGCGCGTCCGTGCGTCACGTCCAGCACCGCTGCCTGCACCCACAGCGTCGGGGCAGCCGGGTGATCGGGCGGCAGCGCGTTCGCCGTGGCCGACACCAGCGTGACCTCGGCGTCACTGGCGGCGTCGGGCCGCCCGCGATCGGGCGCCGCCCCGGGCGCGCAACGGTCGGTGAGGACGGGAACGATTGTCTCGTCGGGCCAGCGCTCGGCCTCCAGCGGCCAGCGGATCTGGTCGCGCGCGTGAGTCGTCTTCTTCGTCGTGGTGGCGGGATGGTCGTCGAGGAACGCGGCCTGCTTCGCGATCTGGCCGGGGTTGCGGGCCAGGCGGACGCGTTCGATCTCGACGAGGCGCCGCAGCCGTTCCCAGCCGTCGGTCAGCGGCGGATCGCTGGCGCGCGCGCGCGGCACCCGCGCCAGCGGCTCGCACCGCGCGAGGGCCAGCACCTCTGACCAGAAATCGAGCTCCGGGTCGCGGCGGCCGCGGTCGCGATCGGCGACGGCGGTCAGCGCTATCCCGGCCGCCTGGTACTGGCCGTTGTGGATCGCCGTTGCCGCACCGTCGAGCAGCGTGTCGCGCGTCGGCTCGAACGGAACGGCGGCCCCGATGCGGGGGCCGGCTACCCCGCCGTGCCGGCACGCGGCGACGCCGCTGACGAACAGCAGCAGCGCGCCCCGACCCTTCAAAGGATTCCCCCCAGCGTCAGCGCCGGCAGCGCGCCCCAGACCGCGATGTTCTGGCCGGTGCGCGACTCGCGCTCCAGCGTGATCGCGGCGTCGATGCGCGCGAACACCCGCGGCGTGAGGAAGACGAGCAAGCCGAGTCCGACGTCTCCCGAGGGCTGGACGTCGCCGCCGTAGTCGTGAATTCCGAAGTGGGCGAAGGCCTGCGGCTCGAGGTGGATCACCCCCCCGTCGCCACCCACCAAAATCTTGCCGTAGCCGATCGAATAGCGGGCGCCAACGAGTCCCAGCCAGGTTGGCGGCCGGCTGTCGGGCACGGCGCCCAGTGTTTCCACCACGTGCTCGGCCGCGCTGTTCAGCGAGCTCCAGTAGTGAGACAGCTGCAGCTCGACGGCGAGTGATTCCAGAAAATAGTAGTCGCCGCCCAGCCGCAGGCCCGGGCTGTTGTAGAAGTCGCCGCGGGCCAGGTACTCGGCCCCGGCGAACAGCAGAACCCGGTGGTCCTTCTCGGCGAACCGCGCCTGGACGCGCGCGACGGGCTGCGGCCGAGGCGCCGGTTCGCGAATCGCCGTGGACGCAGCCGGCGGCGGGGCGGAGGCCGGTGCTGTCGGCGGCGCGCCGGCGACCAGGGTCAGGACGGCGTACGCCGCGGCGGCCAAAGTCATTGGGTCACCGCGCAGGAGGTGCTCGTCGCCCACGATAGGACGCCTGTGCCGGCCTTCGACACGTACGGGTGGTCAGCGCAGTACCCGGTGCAGACCTGCAGGTCTGCAACGATGCTGAACGGAACGAAATCGGGCGCTGCCGCGTTGATCTGGATCAGGCCGAGACGCGAGAGGAATCCGGGCGGATTCTTGTCATTGATGGGCCAGGTGGGACCTGCCCCCAGCCACGCGAGGTTCGTCACCCCGACGATCTCGTCGTACGAGGGGCTCTGGGCACAGACCTTGAACGTCGAGCCGGCGAAGGTCGCGATCTGATCGTCGGAGAAGTACGGCAACGGTGCTCTGCTGTCGAAAATCTGGCTCATGTAAGGGAGGGTCGTCTGCGCGTACAGGGCCAGCGCCTTCGCGAGGTCCTGGTCGTCCGGATCGCCCGCGGACTGCCAGGCCTGCGTCATCGACCAGCTCGGCCCGGTCGCGGCAGCCAGCCCGGGGTTGAACAGCCATGACTTCAGCTGCAGGTCATTGGGCGGGTTCTTGGTGATGTCGTCGAACAGCGTCTGAAGCGATGTCGTCAGGCTGGGCGGCAGCGGCGCGTTCAGGTTGTTGAAGTACAAGAAGTGAAATTGCTGGTGGTGCTGCGGAAAACTGAGGACCGCCTGCTTCACCGCCTGGGCCATGGAATCGGCGGGCAGCGTGCGCGACTGCTGCTGCGCGCACGACGAGCCACTGCTGGGGTCGATTGCCAGGTTCATCGTGGGCAGCTTCACGACCGGCACGCCGACCCCGTTCATCGTCCCGTCCACCAGCGCCTCGATCGCCTGGATGGTCGTGGGACAGCGGTCAGCCACGGGGATCTCCAGATCCAGGACGATCTGGTAAATGATCGGCGACGTCTCGATCGGCGGCGTGTACGTCACGTGCAGCGGCACCACCGCCGGCTGCGTCGCTACCCGCGCCTGCGCCAGGGCTGGCTGGCCGTTGTCCGTGGGCACGGGGCGGATCCCGACGCAGTAGATCCCGGCGTCCGTCAACGGCGTGGGCGGCGGAAAGCCCGTGCTGCGATCCAGCGGTGAAAAACCGACAGTGTCGGGCGCAGAACCGGACAGACACAGCCCCTTGGTCGCCCACATGGTCCGCTCGTAAGGCCGCGCGAAGACGTACGGACCGTCGGACGCAACCGTGTCCTTGATGTTGACGTACACGGCGTCGTTCCCGGTATGGAAAAATGAGTCCACCGTCAGGGATGTGTCGACGGTGCGCCGGCTGGGGCGGCCGCCGGGGAGCGTGCCGTCCCCCGCGTGAACCGCGCGAACGGGCGGGGCCCCGGCGGGCGCGGCCCATGGGCCGCGGACCACGTACTGGAAGCAGGCGCCGTCGCCGTCGGCGCACGCGGCGCCGCCCCCGGCATAGACCGAACCGGAAAAATCGAGGGGCTGATAGTTCCCTTTTTGGTCAACGATTTCGAAGCTCAAGCCCTCGGCTGCCGGATCGGGCGACGAGATCCGCCAGCGCACCAATGTGATGTCCTCCTGAGCGCTGTAAATCAGTTCAACTTTTTGTGGCGTGAACGGCGATGGAAAGAATTCGACCGGACCGCATGCGCCGCTGGCCAGCACCGGCCCGCTGACCAGCAATCCGAAGGCCAATGCGCGGCAGCGGGCCCGCCAGTTGGGTTGGCGTAGCCCGCCATCGCGGGGGCGTCGTGCTCGCTGGTCGGTCAGATTGGGGGCGCGCAAATCCGGCTCGGCTCCTTGGCCCCGCCGCTGCATGAAGCAAAGTTCATGCTCGGATTTTTTGATGAGAACCCACTAGCTCTAGTGCGGGGGGCCTGATGATTCTCTCTCAAATTTGTGAAACCATGATCGGGATGTCGCGAAACCCGCTACGGCGCGCCTGGCTAGTGGCCGCTGCGCTGGTCTTCGCCGCCGGGTGCTGCGGCAGCGGGTCGACCCACAAATGCGATTTCAGCCCGCCCGACGAGGCCAAGGACGGTGGGCGCGACGCGCCCCTGGCCTGCGGGACCGAGATGTGCGCAACGAACCAGGTCTGCTGCATCACGAAGACGCCCCCGTTCGCCAACTGCATCGACCCCAAGGACTTCGTCGCCGACAATTGTGAGATGTTTCAGCCGCAGCAGCCGCCCTGCTTGGTCCCGCAGGATTGCGACGCTGGCGCGGTCTGCTGCTTCCAGACGAACCTCTTCTCCTTCTCGTGCCAGAAGCCCGAGGGGTGTTCCGGGGACGGCACCGACACGCTCCGGACCTGCGCCGTCGACCGGGATTGCCCCAAGACGATTCCCGGAACGTGCCGCCTCTATTCCCAGACCGGAGGCTTCAGCCTCAACATCTGCACGCCGTGAAGACCGGCGCTATTTGAGGGTCGAGGCGACCGGCGCGGGCTTGGCCGGCGCCCGCAGGGGCGGGTCGACCACCGGGTGCAGCGGCGCCAGATCGCTGAGCGTCGGTCCGTGCTCGCCGGGCGGGGGCGCGAACCGCTCGCCCAGGTCGGCGGCGGCCTGCAACAGATCGCCGCGCGCGGCTGCCGTGCGGGTCAGCGCTCGCTTCATGCGACGGAGCGTGTCCGCCGCCTGGCGCGAGCCCATGTCGCCCCGGCGCGCCTCCTGGTAGGCGGCGCTCGCGGCCGCGTCGGCGCGCAACCCGTCCAGCACGCGCGCGGCCTGGGCCTGCGCCTCGGCGTCCAGGGTGGTGTGCTCTCGGGCTTGCAGCCCCTGCGGCGACCCGAACCAGATCCGCCCGAGGCTGCCGAACTCCGGATCCGCCCCGGGCGACAGGTCCTCGATGACCAGCGCCGGCTCGGACGATTGCGGGAAGTCCTTGCCGAACACGGCGAAGAGCAAGCTGTCGTCGCGGCCGGGACGGGCCAGCGCCGTCTGCGCGCCGAAAGGGAAGAACAGCTCGCCGTCGGCGTCCAGCGCGCCGCGAATCATCCGGCGGGCGCTGGCGTCCAGCACGACGGGATCTCCCTGACGGACGCGGGGGGCGCGCTTCAGCGTCGTCATCAGGTCGCGGACCTGGTCGATCCCGACGACCACGTTCAGCGCGCTCCCTTCGCTGTAGCCGGCGTGATAGATGCCGACCAGCTCGTACTCGCCCGTGGCGCAAGAGACCGCCAGGACCGGCGACCCTGAATTGCCGTGGGACAGCAGCGCGTCGATCACGAAGTCGTCGTGGTCCCACTCGCCGAAGTCGTCGTGGTCGTGCGCCGAGATGACGGTGCCGGCGTTGGTGGCCCGAAACGCGCCCAGCGGAAACCCACGCACCTCGACGACGTTGCGCTCACGCAGGCGGGCGTCGTGCCCGACCTTCCAGGGCATCACGGTCAGGCTGGCCGACGTCTTCAGGACCGCCACGTCCAGCTGCGGGTCGGTCACGACCCGGGTCACCGGGATGTCGTCGCGCCCGTAGCTGTCGTGCTCGTCGTCGACCAGCGCCAGCGTCTCCGTGATCTTCTTGCAGCCGGCCGGCACTCCCTCGACGGTGTGCTGGGCGTCGGTGACGGCCGGCCAGGCGGCCACGTGATCATTGGTCAGCAGCAGCGTGTCGGCTGCCTGGCGCCGATACGCGAAAGCGGTGCCGTGCAGAACGGCGCTGCGCCGGTCATGTCGGACGGCGCCGTCCGCCCCGTACGACAGGCATTCGTAGACCGCCGTGTTGCGGACGCAGTACGAGAACGCCGACTGCGGTTGCCTATCAAACTCGCGCGACTGCGACGACAGGGCGCTGAAGTCGTCCGCGTAGCTGCCGCTGCACAGCGGCGCCGGCCCATCCGCCGCGACCGCGCCGCTCCCCAGCGTCGTGACGACGATGACCACCGATACCGGGACACCCGATCTCACACGCCCATCCGTGTGCATCAGGTGTTCCAGCAATCCCGCACAGGCCGCGCGGCCATCCGCGCGACCGTCGTTCAAAAACGCGCCGAAGCGCCGGCCAACCGGCCGCTTTCTTTCCGACCTGAAGCCCGATGCCCGAGACCCGTCTCTCTACGTCCGCGTGCTGGCGGGCGTCTTCAGCCGCACGTAGTCGGCCAGGACGTGCAACGCCTCGTGCAGGACCAGCTGATCCGCCGGATGATGCTCGGTGACGTCGTCGTCCAGGTCATGGCGCGGACTCCGCGCCGCGCCGGCCGCCGCCACGGGTGCGGGCTTGGGCGCCGCGACCCGCGCCGGGAGGCCGGGGTGGTCGGCGTCCTTCACCGTGATTTCGTAGACGGGTACGCCGTCCGTCTGCCGCCGCACCTGGGCGGCGATCGCGTCGTCGAGCCGCTTGTCCTCGACCTGCTCGCGCCGCCGCTCGGCTTCGTTCAACGACACCGTGCCCGTCCCCAGGCGCGTGCGCAGCCGATCGATCTGCCGCTTGAGGTTGGCGAAGCCCGGGTCGGCCGCCAGACGCTGGGCGGACGAGGTCCGGAGCGCCGGCAGCTGCGGCGTCACTTCGCCCAGGCGATCGAACGGCGCCGCCGGGATGGTGTCCCACGGCAAGGGATCGACCAGCTTCGACTCGCCGACCGGCGCCGCCTCCGTCGGAGAGGGGACCACCAGGTCGGAAGCCACGCCTCGCAGCTCGGTCGAGGCGCCGCTCGGCCGGTAGAACTTGCTGATCGTGAGCTTCAGCGCGCCCGGGTCGAACGAGTGCCCCAGCCCGGCGCGGTCCATGATGCTGCCCAGCGGCACGATGGTCTGGACGGTCCCTTTGCCGAACGTCGCCGTGTCGCCGACGACCACGGCCCGCCCGTAGTCCTGCAGCGCGCCGGCCAGGATCTCCGACGCCGAGGCGCTGAGCCGGCTCGTGAGAACGACCAGCGGACCCGCCCACCGGACGGACGGGTCGCGATCGGCACCGACCTCGACGGAGCCGCTGGAGTCGCGCGTCTGCACGACGGGGCCGCGCTTGATGAAGAGCCCGGTCATGTCGATCGCCTCTTGCAGCGACCCGCCACCGTTGCGGCGCAGGTCGAGCACCACGCCGCGCACCTGCTCGGTCTTCAGCTTGTCCAGCAGGCGGCCGACGTCGGCCGTCGCACCGGTCCCGCCGCGGTCGTCCTTGCCCGAGTAGAACGACGGCAGGTCGATCACGCCCACGCGCAACGGCGTCGTGTTCGGCTGCGGCAGATCGATGATGCGCGCCTTGGCCTGCTGATCGGCGAGCTGCACCTCGGCCCGGACCAGGCGAACCGGTCGCGCGCCGCCCGGCGCGCCGACGGGCGGCAGGATGGTCAGCGTGACCGGCGTCCCCTTGGGCCCGCGGATCAGCTGAACGATCCGCGTCAGCGGCATGGCCGTCACGTCGACGGTCGCGCCGGTGGCCTGCGCGACGGCCACGATGCGGTCGCCCGGTTTCAGCTCGCCGCTGAGCGCGGCGGGACCGCCGGGGACCAGCTCGTGAATCGTGCAGACGCCATCCTCATTGGCCAGCGTCGCGCCGATGCCGAACAGAGACAGGTTCATCGCGATGGACAGGGACTCCATGGATTCCTTGCCCATGTAATCCGAGTGCGGGTCGTAGACGTGCGCCAGCGCGTCCAGATAGATCTCCAGAACCTCGTCGTCGCCCAGCGTGCTGACGGTCCGCAGCTGCTGCTCATGGCGGTGAATCAGCGTGGCGGCCACGTCGGGGACCGGCTTTTCGGCCAGCCGCTCTTGCAGCACCTCGGCCCGCAGCGCCTGCTTCCACAGCTCGTGGGCGGCGGCCAGGTCGGCCGGCCGCTCTGCGTGCTCGCGGTCGAACGCGAAGGTGTCGTGGCCGGTGAAGGTGAACCCGCCCGCCTTCAGCAGGGCGGTGTCGAACGCGACCTTCTGCTTCAGCCGCTCGACGTAGCGCGTGAAGATGACGTGGGCCGGCCGCGTGTCGCCGTCGGCCCGCGTGGACTGCGCCAGGGTCGCCCGCATCGCCCCGAACTCGGCCACGTCGCTCTTGAGGAACAGCGACCGCGTCCCGTCGAGCGCGTCCAGATAGCGGTCCAGCAGCTTGCCGGCGAGCTGCGCGTCCAGCGGATGGTGCGACAGCTGTGATTGCGCCAGCAGTGACGTCGTGATGCGCGCGACGTTCGCCTCCGTCGTGCGCGCGTCGACGGGCGCCGTCGGTCGCGCGACCGCGAAGGACGAGATCGCGAGGGCGAGCGTGAACGCCGCAAAAAGGCGAGGGTACGTTTTGGTGGCGGCCTTCATGAGGGAACCACCATTCGAGGATCGCGTTGCCGGCACATCCCCACAGTATGACGTAAGAAGGCGAGACGCACCGCGCCCGGCCGGCTCAGATGATTTCGCGCGTCCGCAGGGCGTCGAGGGTGCCCTGAACCGCAGCACCGAACGCGACCAGGGCGGTCACGCAGGCAGCCGCGAAGGTCCACCAGGCCAGCCATGGCGTCTGGTGAAACCGAAGCCCGGCCACCCAGACCGCCAGGAGGCCCGTCGCGATGGCGCCCAGGCAGAACGCGGCCCAGCCCGACCCGCGCCGGTCGGGGATGATGCCGACGGTCGCGAAGCACAGCGCGGCCGCGATCCCGTCGCACCAGGTCATCCAGACGGTGGCGTCCTGGGACAGGCCCGCGATCCAGAGGGCGGCCAGCCCCAGTCCGATCAAAGCAGGGAAGATGCGCAGCATGACGTCTCCTGGTTGGGTCAGTGAACGAAGAACCCTTCGGACGGCTCTGGCGAGGGGCCGCGCGGCATCACGAGGCGGGTCGCCACATCCGTGGCGGATAGCGTGACCAGCAGCAGCACCAGCAGCGCGGCCACGGCGATCGCCAGTCGCGACCGGAAGGGCTGGTCGGCCAGGTCCATGAAGAACCAGAGGACCAGCGCCGTCTTCACGACGGCAATCCCCAGGCTCAGCGCCACGGCGCCCGAGCCGCGGAGCGTGGTCCCCAGCAGCAGTGACAGGGTCGCGAGCGCGACCAGGCCGGCGAACGCGAGCACGCGGTGAACGGCGGTGACACCCTGAGGTTCGTGCGTCGTCATGGCGATCAGCTGAGGTAAAGCAGCGGCCAGAGGAAGATCCAGATCACGTCGACGAGGTGCCAGTAGAGCGTCCCCATCACCAGCCGCGCGTGAACGGCCGGCGTGTAGAAGCCGCGCCAGGCGCGTCCGGCCATCCAGGTCACGACGCAGACGCCGGCCGTGACGTGCAGCGCGTGAACCCCGGTCATCACCCAGTAGAGCGTGAAGAAGCGGTTCGCGCCGAACGTCGGCAGCTCGGCGTACGTGTAGTAGGGGCCGGGCAGCGAGCCCTCGTGCCAGTGGACGGAGTACTCGGCCAGCTTGATCGCCAGGAAGGCGACCCCCAGCAGCGCCGTGCCGGCCAGCAGCCCCCCCGCGACGCGCGCGCGCCCGTCGCGCACGGCCGAGACCGCCAGCGCCGCCAGCAGGCTGCTGGTCAAGAGCACGTACATGTTCACCGTGCCGAACTTCAGCGTGTTGTGCTCGACCGCCGCCGTGAAGTCGCGCGGGAACATCGTCCGGTAGCTCGCGTACAGCGCGAACAGCGCGGCGAACAGCAGGATCTCCGTCGCCAGGAAGACCCACATCCCCAGCTCCAGCGTGCGCTCCTGGGTCTGGAGGTCGGGGTACTGCTCGCCCAGACGCTCACTCGGGATCAAGCGCGGCGCGGGCACGGGCCTCCTCCTCGGTCAGCGTGTAGTCGTAGGGGCTGTAGTCCAGGTTGGGCGTGCGCGCGAAGTTGCGCACGGGCGGCGGCGAGCGGGTCAGCCACTCGAAGCTGCGCGACTGCCACGGGTTGTCGGGCGCCGGGTCGCCCCACTTCAGCGCGATGGCCAGGTTGCCCAGCGTCAGCAGCAGCGCCGCGCCCAGCAGGTACGACCCGCCCGTCGACAGCACGTGCAGCCACTGGTACTGCGCCGGGTAGGCGTAGTACCGGCGCGGCATCCCGGCGTTCCCCAGCAGGAACTGCGGCAAGAACGTCAGCACGAACCCCAGCAACACCGCGGCGGCCGAGAGCAAGCCGACGCGTTCGGAGTACATGCGCCCGAACATCTTCGGGAACCAGTAGTGCGCGGCCGCCAGGAACGCGGTCACGCTGCCGCCCACCATGATGAAGTGAAAGTGCGCGACGACGAAATAGGTGTCGTGCCAGTGGATGTCCAGCGACTGCGTCGCCACCGCCACGCCCGTCATCCCGCCGAACACGAAGAGGAAGAGAAAGGCGAAGAAGTAGAGCAGCGGCGTGCGGAACGAGATCTGCGCGCGGTACAGCGTGGCCGTCCAGGTGAAGACCTTGATGGCCGAGAAGATCGCCACGAACATCGAGAGGATCCCGAACACGCCCGCCATGTACGTGGACATCCCGGCCACGAACATGTGGTGGCCCCAGGTCAGGAATCCCACGAAGGCGATCCCCAGCGTCGAGAGCGCGATGGCGGTGTACGACGACGGGCGGCGGTGCGCGAAGGTCGGCACGACCTCGCTGATCACGCCCATCGCCGGCAGGATCATGATGTAGACGGCCGGGTGCGAGTAGAACCAGAAGATGTGCTCGAACAGCACCGGGTCGCCGCCGACCGCCGGGTCGAAGATCCCCAGGTGGAGGCCGTTGTCGAGCGCGACCAGCACGATCGACATGCCCAGCACCGGCGTGGCCAGCAGCATGATGATGCTGGTGCCGTAGATGGTCCACACGAAGAGCGGGATCTGCCGCCACGTCATGCCGCGCGCGCGCAGCATGTGGGTCGTGGCGACGAAGTTGATGCCGGTCAGGATCGTCGAGACCCCCAGGATGAAGATCCCCAGCACCACCGGCACCAGGCGGGTGGGCGTCATCTCGCTGTACGGTGGATAGAACGTCCAGCCGGTGTCGGTCCCGCCGGCGACCATGCCGCCCAGGGTGACCGCCAGCCCGATCAGGAACGTGTAGAAGCTCATCAAGTTCAGCTTCGGGAAGGCCAGGTCGCGCGCGCCAAGCTGGATGGGAAGCACGAAGTTCCCGAACACCGTCGGGATGCTGGGGATCAGGAACAGCCACACCATCGTCACGCCGTGCAGCGTGAACATCCGGTTGTACGTCTCGGCGTCCATGACCGTCCGCCGCGGCGTCAACAGCTCCGTCCGCAGCGCCAGCGCGAACACGCCGCCCAGCAAGAACGTGCCCAGCACGGTCACGTAGAACATCAGCGCGATCCGCTTGTGGTCGCGCGTGTTGAGCCATGACCAGATGCCGTGAGCGGCGGCCAGGTAATTCGGCTCCTCGGCCGGCGACGGGACGACGTCCGGGCTGGGGGCGGCGGTCATCGGGGCGCTCCTTGGCTGGGGGCTACGGCCGGGCGGCCGCCGACGTCGATGGGTAGCTGCGGGCCCGGTGCCTGGTCGCCGGGCGCTGGTGGCGTGCGGATCGACTTGATCAGCTCCAGGATCGCGGCGACCTCGGCCGGCGTCATGCGCCCCTGGTAGGTCGGCATCACCGCCTGATACCCGGCGTGCAGCTTGACCATGGGGTCCATCATCGATTCCGTCAGGTACGCCTCGTCGGCGACGACCGTTCCGCCGCCTTGCAGGGGAACGGTCGTTCCGTAAGCGCCCGCCCACGTCGGACCGATGAACGCGGAGCCGTCCAGGCTGTGGCAGCGCAGGCAGCCGAGCTCTCCGGCGGCGGTGCGCCCCCGCGCGACCAGATCGACCGGCTCCGTGCGCGCGAGCTCCTCGACGGCGACGGGCGGGGCGTTGTCCGGGCCAGGCAGGGCGGGGGCGAGCTCGCTGTTGCGGCGCGCGGCCCCCACCCAGCGCGCGTAGTCCTCGGGGCTCAGCGCGACGACCTGCGCCCGCATCAGGGAATGGTCGACGCCGCAGTACTCGGCGCACAGGACCTGGTGCGTTCCCGGCGCCGGCACCTCGAACCAGGCGGTCGTGTAGCGGCCGGGGACGGCGTCCTGCTTGATGCGGAAGTCCGGGACATAGAAGCTGTGGATCACGTCGCGCGAGGTCAGCAGCAGCCGGATCGGCCGCCCCGTCGGGACCGTCAGCGTCGCGATCGCGTGCTCGCCGTCCGGGTACGCGAACTTCCACATCCACTGCTTGGCGGTCACGTACACCGTCAGCGCGTCGGCGGGCGGCACCTGCAGCTTCACGTACTGCCAAAAGCCGATCACCCACCACAGGCAAAACAGCGACAGCAGGCCGCCGACCACCATCACCTCGCCCCAGACGGGCGGTTTCGCCGTCGGGTCCTCGCGGCGCAGCGGCCCCCGCGCCCGGTAGCGGACCAGGAACACGACGCCGATGACGGTGATGGCCGTCGCGCCCGCCATCGTCATCGAGATGACGAAGAAGTGCAGCCAGTCGATCTCGCGCGCGACGGTCGACGCCTGCGGCGGCAGGAACAGGATGCGACGGAGGAGCTCGTTGATCATGCACCCCTCCCGCGCATTCGCCGCGCGTCGCGCCGCCACAGCACGGTCAGGAAGGCGCCAACCGCCAGCAGCGCGCAGGTGGCGCCGCCCTTCAGCACGGCCGATACGTAGAAGCCGTACCGACGCGCGCTGGGGTCGTAGTGAAAGCAGGTCAAAAGGACGCGGTCGACGATGCCGCCCACCTTCCCGTGCGACGCCTCGGTCAGCGCCAGGCGCACGTCCAGCAGGTGGAAGTTGACGCCGTAGAGGTAGCGCGAGACGCGGCCGTCGGGCGTCAGGATCATCACCACCGCCGGGTGCGCGAACTGCCGGCTGCGTGGGTCGTACGCGTAGCGGAAGCCGACGGCGTCGGCCAGCGCCGCGATGTTGTGCGCGTCGCCCACCAGGAACGGCCATCCGCGCTCCGCCTCGGGGCCCGTCTGCCCGACCGCCTGCAGGACGGCGTTTTGCTTCAGGTGTGCGACCGGCGGCGTGTCGTGCGGATCGATGCTGACGGTCACGCCGCGGTAGTCGCGCCCCGCCACCCATCCCAGCTGGTGCAGCGTGCGCGAGATGCCGCCCAGCACCAGATCGCACAGCATCGGGCAGCGGTAATAGGCCAGCACCAGCACGACCGGGCGCTGGGCGTCGGCGAAGTCGCGCAGCCGGACGGGGCGGCGATTGCTGTCCGTGAACGTCAGATCCAGCGGGACGGCCGCGCCCAGCTTCTCGTCGATGTCGACCGCCGCGACGGCGGGCGGCGTGGCCAGCGCGGGCTGCGGTTCGGGCAGCGCGGGGCGGGCCGAAACCAGCGCCGGCGTGAGCACGACGGCGACCGCCAGCGCGCGGATGCAACCGGCCGGCTTCATCGCTGGGCGCCTCCCGGCCCGGCGCGGCGCGCGACCAGCTCGATCGCGAGGTCGACGGGAACGTGCACGATCCGGCGCTGGCGATCGACCCACCCGGCGCTCTGCAGCACCGCGCGATCGCGGTCGATGCTGGTCGGCCGCGGGTGCGGAATCTGGAACAGCTCCTGCCGCACGTGGGCGACCTCGTGCGGGGGCGGCAGCGCCTGTTCGGGGAACGCGCCCGACGGACGGAGCTGCAACATCCGCAGCCGGTCGTAGAGGTACGTCGCGAAGCAGAGCGCGACGGTGATCATGACCGTCGCCAGCATCACCCGCAGGATCAGCCCGCGCGGCAGCTGGTCGGGGATGTTGCGCACCTCCGGGTGCCGCGGCTCGGTCGCGCTCTGTTCGGGCGCGGCGCTCATCGGCTCTGGTACTCCATCGCGCGCGGGAAGGTCGGGTCGTACACGGGCGCCAGCAGGTGGCCGCGCTGGCGCCAGACGGCGAACGCCACCGTCAGTCCGCCGACGCAGAGAGCTGCGGCGCCGTCCATCCACGAAAAGGGGGAGCGGCGCTCGCGCGCGGCGGCGACGATCCAGTGCACGTCGAAGTAGTGGGACAGCAGCAGCCAGACCGCGACCGCCCCGATGCCCCAGGCGCGCCGCTTGATCCAGTAGGTCAGCAGCACGACAAAAGGCAGCCCGAACGCGCCGAAGGCGACGAACAGCCCGACGGCGCCGTACGCCCCGACGCTGCGGCGCCAGAACCACTCGGCCTCGGGTGGCCGGTTCGCTTCCCACGACAGCAGGTACTGGAAGTAGGCCGTGTAGGCCCAGAACACGAGGAACCCGAACATCATCCGGCCCAGCGCGTAGAAGTGCGACGGGCCGATCTCGGCCAGGTAGCCGGCGCGCTTGCCCAGCACCGCCAGCAGCGAGATGGCCGCCAGCGCCGTCACGAATCCGCCCGACAGGTAGTAGAGGCCGAACATCGTCGACATCCAGTTGGGTGACAGCGACATCAGCCAGTCCCAGGCCGCCATCGTCCCCAGGATCCCGAACGCCGGCAGCGCGCCGCCGCCCAGCAGGCGCATGCGCCGTCGCAGATCCGCCAGCGTCGTCGGGTCCGCCGGGTGGTCCATGCGCAGCGACCAGCGGCGCATCGCGCTGGCGACGATTCCAAAGTAGGTGAAGTAGACGGCGGCCCGGACGACGACGAACGGCAGGTTCATCAGCGGCCGCTTGTGCAGGACGATCTCGCGCACCTCCTCGCGCGCGATGCGTTCGGGGTGCATCCAGGGGTAAAGCTGGTCGGCGCCCGCGAAGATCGGGATCGCCAGCACCGCCAGCAGCGGCAGCGTCGCCGTGATCGCCTCCGCCAGCCGGCGCACGGCGGTCGGCCAGGTGGCGCGCGCCGCGTGCACGGACAGCACGAACGCCTGCGCGCCCAGCACCAGCCCCAGCACGTAGGCGTACGCGATGAGGTAAGAGAAGAACGCCTGGCGCGGATCGCGGACCAGGCCGATGCCCAGGGCGACCGCGCCGGCCACGCCGAGCAGGAGGGACACCGCCATCGCGCCGCCGCCGCCGGCGAAGGGGCGCGACGCTGGGCGAAGCGGGATCGTCAGGATTCCGGTGGTCACGGCAGCTCCTTGTCGACCCGCGCGCGAAGATCATCCGGCAGCGCGTCCAGCGGCACCGCCTGGCTGAGACGTAGCGCGCTCAGATACGCGACCGTCGCCCAGCGGTCGCGGACCGGCAGCTCGGACGCGTACGACGGCATCAGCCCGTAGCCTTGCGAGACGACCTGGAACAGACGCCCGGGCGGGAACGTCGTCGCGGGTGGCTCCAGCAGCGACGGCGGCTTCCGCAGGTCCATGTTGCGCGCCACGGGCGAGTGCCCGTCGCCGCGCAGCCCGTGGCAGGCGGCGCAGTACACGTCGAAGCGGTTGTGTCCGCGCTGAAGCAGGTCGCGGTCGACGGGCAGCGGGATCGTGTCGGCGTAAAGCCCCTCCACCGCGCCGTCGGTCAGCGCGGGCTGGCCGATGACGCGATCGCGGCTGATGGTCCCGGGCGGCGGCGGCCGCATCGCGCGTCCGTCGGTAAAGCGCGCCGACGCCTCGTAGGGGCGAACGTTGCGCTGGTCGATCATGCGTTCGAGGTCGGGGGCCGGCAGCACCCCCTCGCAGCCCGCGGCGGCGAGGGCCAGCAGGACGACCGCGGCTTGGCCCGTCATGAGACCCCTCGCGCGGTCTCGATCCGCAGGGCGCCCAGACGCCGCAGCTCGGCCTCGGTCCGCTCGACGTCGAACCGATCGTCGTCGGCGCTGACGCCCAGCCAGAAGCGATCGACCGACGCCGACTCGAATCCCGGCACGCGGAACAGCGGGTGCGCCAGGCGCGGCAGCCGGCAGGTCCAGAAGAAGAGGACGAAGGCCGTGACGCCGGAGAAGAGGACCATCGTCTCGAACACGACGATCAGGAAGGCGGGGATCGCGAACGAGGGGCGACCCCCGATGTTCAGCGCGAACAGCCGATGGTTCGTCATCCACTGGATCCAGAACGCGAACGCCGCGCCGAACGTGCCGGCGGCGCCCGCCGCCCAGTTCAGCCACGAACGCCGGAACCCCAGCGCGTCCTCGAGACCTTCGACCGGGTAGGGGACGTAGGCGTCCATCCGGCGGTACCCGTCGGCGCGCAGGGCGCGGGCGGCGGCCAGGACCTCGTCGGGGCCCGGGTATTCGGCCATGAGGCCCAGCGTGCGGGTCACGGTTGCGCCTCCACGCCGCGCGCGCTCTCGCGGTCCAGCGTGTGGTTCAGCTCGCGAACCTCACTGGTGGGCACCACCGGGACCCAGCGCAAGAAGCCCAGGTACAAGAGGCCGAAGAACGCGAGCGTGCCGAACAGGATCCCCCAGTCGACGAAGGTCGGGTGGTAGCCGTGCCACATGGACGGCAGGTGGTTGCGCTCCAGCGACAGCACGATGAGCATGAAGCGCTCGCACCACATCCCGACGTTGATGACCAGCGACAGCACCCAGGCGATCGACGCCGACCGCCGCACGCGCCGGAACCAGAACGCCTGGGTCACGACCACGTTGCTGAACATCGTGATCCAGAAGGCCCAGGAGTTGGTCGCGCCCGGCAGGCCGTGGAACATCGTGTACATCTCGGCCTTCTCGCCGCCGTACCAGGCCAGCGCCCACTCGCAGAAGTAGGCGTAGTCGACCACCCAGCCGGTCGCGAGGATCATCTTGCCGACGGCGTCCAGGTGGTCCTCGGTGATGACGTTGTGGAACCGGAACACGCGCCGGATCGGAACCATCAGCGTCACCACCATCGCGAACCCCGAGAACACGGCGCCCGCCACGAAGTAGGGCGGGAAGATCGTCGAGTGCCAGCCGGGCAGCTGCGCGATCGCGAAGTCGCTGGAGACCACGCTGTGGACCGACAGCACCAGCGGCGTCGCCAGCCCACCCAGCAGGCCGTAGACGATCCGGTAATGGCGCAGGTGATTGACGGAGCCGCGCCATCCGAGCGCGAAGACGCCGTACACGATCCTCTGCCACCGCTTGGGGGTTCGGTCGCGCACGGCCGCCAGGTCCGGGACCACGCCGAGGTACCAGAACAGCAGCGAGATCGTGAAGTACGTGAAGACGGCGGCCGCGTCCCAGGGCAGCGCGCTCTTGAAGTTCGGCCAGACCTGCATCGTGGCCGGGTAGGGGATCAGCCAGTAGAAGAACCAGGGGCGCCCCAGGTGCAAGATGGGGAACAGCCCCGCCTGCATCACCGCGAACAGGGTCATCGCCTCGGCGAAGCGGTTGATCGACGTGCGCCAGCGCTGCTCGAACAGCAGCAGGACGGCCGAGATGAACGTGCCGGCGTGGCCGATCCCGATCCACCAGACGAAGTTCGTGATCGCGAACGCCCACGCGACGGGGATGTTGTTGCCCCACAGGCCGATGCCGACGCAGATCGTCCAGGTCGCGAACACCAGCAGCACCAGCGTCCCGAGGCCGGTCAGCGCGTACGCCAGCAGCCACCAGCGCGACTTGCGCCCCCAGATCGGCGACAGCAGCTGGTCCGTCAGCTCGACGTCGCTCGGGTGACCGGCGATGAGCGCCATCAGGCCAGCTCCGGGTTGGGGTTGTCGATGCGCGCCAGGTAGTGCGTGCGCGGCTGCGTCCCTTCTTCTTCCTGCAGCACGGCGTACGCCCGGTCTTGCTGCCGCCAGCGGACCATCGTCGTGTCGCGGTGAGCGAGCGAGCCGAACTGGATCGCCCCCGTCGGACAGGCGGCGGCGCAGGCGGTCACGACTTCTCCCGGGCGCAGGGGCCGCTTCTCCAACGTGGCCTCGATCTCGGCGCGGCGAATCCGCTGCACGCAGTACGTGCACTTCTCCATCACGCCGCGCTCACGCACGGTGACGTCGGGGTTGTATTGCAGCTCGA
>JBJMQQ010000009.1:0-4996 GCA_045802645.1 Polyangia bacterium | reverse complement strand
TCGACCCGCATCCCGATGGTGCAGAAGATCGTCAAGGAGTTCTTCGGCAAGGAGCCGCACAAGGGCGTCAACCCGGACGAGGTCGTGGCGCTGGGCGCCGCGGTGCAGGCGGGCGTGCTCTCGGGCGACGTCAAGGACATGCTGCTGCTCGACGTCACGCCGCTGTCGCTGGGCATCGAGACGTTGGGTGGCGTGATGACGACGCTCATCCCGCGCAACACGACGATCCCGACCAAGAAGAGCGAGACGTTCTCGACGGCGGCCGACAACCAGAGCTCGGTCGAGGTGAAGGTGTACCAGGGCGAGCGCCCGATGGCGTCCGACAACCGCCTGCTGGGGAAGTTCGGCCTGGACGGCATCCCGCCCGCGCCGCGTGGCGTGCCGCAGATCGAGGTCACCTTCGACATCGACGCGAACGGCATCGTCAACGTGTCCGCCAAGGACAAGGCCAGCAACAAGGTGCAGCACATCACCATCACCGCGTCCTCGGGGCTGTCCGAGGCCGAGATCCAGAAGATGGTGAAGGACGCCCAGGAGCACGAGGCCGAGGACAAGCGGCGGCGTGAGGCGATCGAGGCGCGCAACAAGCTCGAGTCGCTGACCTTCCAGGTGCAGAAGCATCTGGACGACAACCGCGACAAGATCGCGGAGGGCGATCGCACGGAGCTGGAAGCCGCGCTGAAGGACGCCAAGGACACCGTCGAGAACAACCGCGACCCGAAGGAGGCGCAGCTGTTCGAGAGCGCCTTCGAGCGGTTGCAGAAGGTCTCGCACAAGATGGCCGAGGCGCTGTACCGGTCGGCGGCCGGTGCGTCCGGTGGCGGGGAAACCCCGCCCGGCGCTGAAGGTGGGGCGGGGGCCGGCGGCGAAGGTGCCAAGGACGACGTCATCGACGCCGAGTACACCGAAGGCCCCAAGACCTAAGTCGGGTCGACAGGGGAGGGGGCACGAGCCCCCCGAGAAGGCGGTCCGGTCATCCGGGCCGCCTTTTTTTCGTCCAGCTGCGCCAAGGCGCATGCCTGGCGTTTCTTGACCAACAAGTTGCTACGGTTGAGGGATGGCGGCTCGGGACCCTCGGCTCGGCAAGCGAGCCCTCGAGCTGTTGGCCCTCTTCGCTGCGTACGTCGTGACGGCCAGGTTGGGGCTGGCCTTCGACGCGCTGGGCGGCATCGCCACCACCGTCTGGCCGCCGACGGGGATCACGCTGGCCGCGCTGCTGCTCGGCGGGATTGGCCTGTGGCCGGCGGTCACGTTGGGCGCCTTCGTCGCGAACCTGCTGTCACACATCCCCATCTGGGCCGCCGCGCTGGTCGCGGCGGGCAACACCCTCGAGGCGGTGGTGGCGACGGTCGCCTTGCGCAGGACCGGCTTCGACCGGCGGTTGGCCCGCGTCGTCGACGTGCTGTTGCTCGTCGGGGTCGCGGCGCTGGGCAGCACCGCCATCAGCGCGGGCGTCGGGCTGGGCGCTGCCCGCCTGGCGCACATCCCGGCGGCCAGCCACGCCGGCGGCTTCTTCGCCGTGTGGTGGGTGGGCGACGCGCTCGGCGATCTCTTGATTGCGCCGTTGATCCTGGCCTTCGCGGACAGGCCCGAGCTCTCGCGCCGGCCGTTCCGCTGGGTCGAGGTGGCGGCGCTCGCGAGCGCCGCCGTGGTCGCCGGCTTCACCGTCTTTCGCCACGAGATGGCGTGGGATCTGCTGCGAGGCCTGGCGCGCGGCACGTATCTGCTGGGGCCGGTGCTGATCTGGGCGGCGGTGCGTTTCGAGCAGCGGGGCGTGACGACCACGCTGCTCCTGCTGTGCGGGATCGGCGTCAGCGGGGCCCTGCAACGGCAGGGGGTGGTCGACGGCGACACGCTGCACGATCGCCTTCTGTTCATCCAGGGCTATGCCGTCGTCACGGCCGCCAGCATGCTGATGCTGGCGGCTGCGCTGGCCGAGCGGCGGTCGGCGATCGGCGCGCGCGACGAGTTCATCTCGATCGCGTCTCACGAGCTCAAGACGCCGCTGACCGCGTTGAAGCTTCGGCTGGACACAGCCGAGCGGGCGACGCGGCGACTGCCGCAGCCGGAGGCAGTCAACCCGCAGGTCGACAAGCTGTTGCGCGCGGTCGCTGCCGCGGGCGCCACGGCCGATCGCCTCGACGCGTTAGTCGACGATCTGCTCGACGTATCGCGCTTGAGCGCGGGACGGCTCGCGCTGCGCCTCGAGCCGTTTGACGCAGGCGGCTTACTGGCGGACGTCGCCGGCCGCGCGCGCGAACAGGCGGCGGAGGCGGGGTCCACGATCGATCTGCTGGTGGCCGGACCAATCGTCGGTGCCTGGGACCGCGGCCGCCTGGAGCAGGTCGTCACGAACCTGTTGTCGAACGCAATCAAGTACGGCATGGGGAGGCCAATCCGGCTCGGGGCCGAGGCGCTGGGCGACCGGGTGCGCATCTGGGTCGAGGACGCTGGTCCCGGCATCGCGCGCGCCGACCAGCAGCGCATCTTCCACGCGTTCGAGCGGCTGGCCAACGCGCAGCGGGTGGGCGGCCTGGGACTGGGGCTCTACATCGGCCAGCAGATCGCCGCCGCGCACGGCGGGGCGCTGGCCGTCGAGAGCGAGCCGGGCCACGGCGCCCGCTTCACCCTGGAGCTGCCGCGCGCGCCACGCCTCCGTTCAAGCCGCGTCAGGGTGTCTTGATCGCGCGGAGCTGCGTCTGCGCCGAGGCGATCCAGCGCCGCTCGGTCGGCCGCTTTTCGAGGGAAAGGTACGTCTCGTACGCCTTTCGGGCGTCCGCCTTTCGACCCAGATTTTGCAGCGCCCGCGCAAGGCCGTAGTAGGCGTCGGGGTCGTTCGGGCGCAGCTTGATGTACCGCTGGTAGGCGTCGACTGCCTCGGCCTGACGCTCGCGGACACGCAGCGCGAACGCCAGGTCGTAGAGCGCCTGCGGGAAGCTCGGGTTTCGCTCCAGTGCCGCGCGGAAAACGTCGATAGCTTCATCATCGCGATGTACCTGCAGCAACAGCTCGCCCAGCGTCGCCCGCGCCGCAATGCGCTTGGGGTCGGCGGCGATCGCTTGCTGGTACTTGGTGATGGCCTCGTCGATGCGGCCGCGATCTCGCAGGGCCTGCGCTTCGGCGAGCTCTCCCGACGCCGGCCTGCCGTTCTTCTCGGCGGCGTTGCCGGCCTTGTTGGCGTCCGCGTCGACGGCGCCGGGCGGCGGGTTTGCGGGGGCAGGCGACTCCTGGGCCGGCGCAGCACCGCCGCCGCCGCCCAGCTCCGCGATGGTGGCGCGGGCGTTCTCGACCCATTTTTGGGCGGAGGGCTGCTTCTCGAGCGCGATGTACTTCTTCAGCGTCTCGATCGCGGCCGACTTGTCACCGGTGTCGCGCAGGCACAATCCCAGGCCGTAGTAGGGCTCGGGCTTCTCGGGTTCCAGCAGCGCGTACCGGCGGTAGGCGGCGATCGCAGGCGCGCACTCGCCCATGCGCCGGCGGACGACGGCCAGCGCGTACCAGGCCTGCGCGTGACCGGGATCGGAGGCGACGGCGGCCTCGAACTTCTGCGCCGCCTCCGGCAGCTTCTTGGAGGCCATCAGCGCCTGGCCTTCAGTGAACGCCGCCTCCGAAGCCGGCGTCGCGGCATTCACCGAAGTGGCCGCCGCCATCAGCACGGCGACTGTGATCGAGAAATGGCGGCGGGATGGCACCGAGAGCATTGTAAACCAAATCACAGGAAATCTTGACAAGGCCTACAGGTGGTTTAATGTGTGTGAAGGTATGATTTCGGTCATCGGCAGCCTCGTCATGGGTACCTTTGCCTGGGGACTTTTCTGGGCCACGATCTCGCTCGGCGGCCAGCGAACGTCGTCGCCGCCCAAAAGATGACGGCCGGCCCGGGCGGGCCGTAATTGGGTCTGGCCCCCGGCGCTCGCGCGACCTAAGCTCTGCGCCGCCGCATGCGGACCGTCCGGTACGAGGACTTCACGCTCGGCGATCTGACCGCCATCCGGAACCTGCTCCGGGGCGGGTCGGTCATCGACTGGCACCGCCTCTACTTCAGTGACCGCGACGAGGTCGATCGGTTCCTGCGCGTCAACGAGTTGGACCCGAACGACCTGCACGACATGCGGCGCCTCGGTGAGCTGCGGTCCGCGGCCGTCGAGTACCTGGAACGGCACCTCGGCGTCGAGATCCCCGACGAGGTCGCCAACGGGGTGCCGCCGCGCGACCTCCTGCTGATCGCGTCGCAGAAGGGGCGCCGGCGCACGCACGCTTGCGTGGTGTTGAAGGTGATGCACGTCCTCCATCACCTGGCCGGCCGCGAGCTGCTGACGAAGCTGCCGGTCTCGGATGACCAGATCTTCCACCTGATCGAGGAGAAGGTCCTGCGGACCGTCGAGGAGATCAAGGCCGTCGGCTGCCCGGTCGTCGAGTTCGAATGGAGCCGCAAGGCCGCCGACAGCTTGATCACGAAGCTGCTGGCCAAGAAGGAATCGATCGCCGCCGACGTCTACGACAACCTGCGCTTCCGGATGATCACGAACACGGAGGAGCAGCTGGTGTTCGTTCTGCGCGAGCTGACGCAGCGGTTGGTGCCGTACAACTACGTCATCCCCGGCCAGTCGGTGAACGACATCGTCAAGATCCGCGAGACCCTGTCGCGGTCCCCCGCGCTGGAACGCTTCCTGCCGGAGATCACCGACCTGGCCGCCGTCGCCGCCGACAAGCGGCCGTCGCCCCAGAACGAATTTTCCGGGCCCGGCTACCGCGTCATCAACTTCGTCGCCGACCTTCCGGTCCGTATCGACAAGTATCTCTGCCGGCTGCCCGACGATCCGCTGTTCGCGGAGAACGGGACCATCGTGTTCGTGTTGACCGAGTTCCAGATCATCGACGCGCGCACCGCCGAGAACAACGAGAGCGGCGAGAACAGCCACGACCGCTACAAGGAACGCCAGATGGCCCGCGTGAAGGCCCGCCTCATGCACGGCATGAAAGACGACGGCCCCGG
>JBJMQQ010000075.1:0-16051 GCA_045802645.1 Polyangia bacterium | reverse complement strand
TACGTGCGGGCGGAGTTCCTGCGCAACCGGCAGCTGGACTACGTGAAGGCGGCCCGGGCGCTGGGGCTGTCCAGCTGGCAAATCATGTGGCGGCACGTCCTGCCGAACAGCCTGACGCCGGTGGTCACCTTCCTGCCGTTCAGGATGAGCGCGGGGATCCTGGCGCTGGCCAGCCTGGATTTCCTGGGCTTGGGCGTGACGGCCCCCGCGCCCAGCCTGGGCCAGCTTCTGCAGCAGGGGAAAGAGAACCTGGACGCCTGGTGGATCTCGGTCTCGGCGTTCGGCGTGCTGGTCGTGACCTTGCTGCTGCTCACGTTCATCGGCGAGGCGCTGCGGTCCGCGCTGGACCACGGCACGCTGGCCGAGCACCAGGTGGAGGCAAACACATGACGCTGCTGGAGCTGAAGGATCTCTCCGTCCGCTTCGCCGATCGCACGGTGGTCGACGGGTTGAATCTGGCGATCCAGGCCGGCGAGCGCGTCGCGCTGGTCGGTGAGTCCGGTTCCGGCAAGACCATCACCGCCCTGTCCATCCTGGGGCTGCAGGGGCGCGCGCGCGTATCGGGAGAGATCCGGCTGCGCGGACGCGATTTGCTGGGGTTGCCGCCCGATGACCTGCGCGCGGTGCGGGGGCGTGAGGTGGCGATGATCTTTCAAGAGCCGATGCTGGCGCTGAACCCGCTGTTCACCATCGGCCAGCAGGTCTCGGAATCGCTGCGCCTCCACGAGCGGCTGGGGGCGCGGGCGGCGCACGAGCGAACCGTCGCGCTGCTTACGCGGACCGGCATCCGCGAGCCTGAACGGCGCGTGCACAGCTACCCGCACCAGCTTTCGGGTGGCCAGCGCCAGCGCGCCATGATCGCGATGGCGCTCGCCTGCCGGCCCAAGCTGCTGATCGCTGACGAGCCGACGACGGCGTTGGACGCGACCGTCCGGGTCCGCATCGTGCAGCTGCTGCTGGAGTTGCAGCGGGAGGAGGCGGCGCGCGCCGGCTCGGAGGGGATGGCGATCCTGCTCATCACGCACGACTTGAACCTGGTTCGTCAGTTCGCCGAGCGGGTCGCCGTCATGGAGCGCGGCAAGCTGGTGGAGACCCAGGGCACCGCGGAGCTCTTCGCGCGGCCACGGCACCCGCACACGATCAAGCTGCTCGACAGCGCGCCGGTTCGGCGCCTGGAGCCGATCGACCCTGGGGCCTCGACGCTGCTGGAGACGCGGCGTTTGCGGGTCGAGTATCCGGGGCGGGCGCGCGGACTGCGCGGCTGGCTGCGCCCGGCGCCGTTCGTGGCGCTGGCCGGCGCGGACATCACCCTGCGCGCGGGCGAGACGATCGGCGTCGTGGGGGAATCGGGCTGCGGCAAGACGACGCTGGCGCACGCCATCCTGGGGTTGACCGGCACGCGGGGCGGCAGCCTGGCGTTCGAGGGGCAGGCGGCGCTGCGGCTGCGTGGGCGCCGGCGACGCGCGCTGCGTTCGCGGCTGCAGGTCGTGTTTCAGGACCCGTTCGCCTCGCTTTCGCCGCGCCGGACGGTGGCCCAGATCGTCGGCGAAGGCCTGGAGCTGCACTTCCCGCACCTGTCCCGCGTCGAGCGGCATGATCGGATCCTCGACGTGCTGGCGGAGGTCGGGCTGGGCGGAACGCGCCTCGACGCCTTCCCGCATGAGTTCTCGGGCGGCCAGCGGCAGCGGATCGCGATCGCGCGCGCCCTGGTGGTCTCGCCGCGCGTGCTGATTCTGGACGAGCCCACCTCGGCCCTGGACGCGTCCATCCAGAGCCAGGTCCTGCAGCTGCTGACCGCGCTCCAGAAGGCGCGCGGCCTTGGCTACATCCTCATCACCCACGATCTTCCGGTGGTGGCCGCGATGGCTCATCGCCTTTACGTGCTGAAGGACGGCGAGATCGTCGAATCCGGCCCGACGGAGGCGGTGCTCGCGAATCCCCGACATCCCTACACGCAGACGTTGGTGCAGGCAGCGTTGCCCCGCGACGAAGAGACCTGGGTGCAGGCGGCAGGCTGAGGATGCGGCTCCGTTCGCGCGCGGCACGCGCCGCCATCATCGTCGGGGTCGTCGCCGCCACGCGCGCCGCGTGGGGGGCGCACGCGGTGGCCCAGTTCGGCGCGCCCAAGTATCCGGCGGGCTTCACGCACTTCGACTACGTCAATCCGCAGGCGCCGCGCGGCGGCACGCTGACGTTGTCCGTGGTCAGCCAGAACAGCAGCTTCGACAAGCTCAACCCGTTCACGCTGAAGGGAAAGCCCGCGCCCGGTTTGAGCGAGCTGGTCTTCGAGACGCTGACCATCCAGAGCCTGGACGAGCCGAACACCCAGTACGGCCTG
Source organism: Polyangia bacterium (assembly GCA_045802645.1). Taxonomy (GTDB): domain Bacteria; phylum Myxococcota_A; class Polyangia; order Fen-1088; family Fen-1088; genus JADGRB01. The sequence goes on along the minus strand of JBJMQQ010000075.1, from coordinate 13,713 downwards.
CTGGCCGACGACATCCAGGTGGCCGCCGACTTCGGAGCGGTGACGTTTCACCTGAACCCGAAGGCCCGCTTCTCGAACGGGGATCCGGTCACAGCCCAGGACGTGAAGAGCTCGTTCAACGTCCTGACCGGCAGAAAGGCGAGTCCCCGGTTCAAGTCGTACTTCTCGGAGGTCGCCGAGGTGACGGTCCTCGATCGACTGACCGTGCGTTTCCGGTTCAAACGGACGGGGCGGGATCTCTCGTTCATCGCCGGCAGCCTCCCGGTCTTCTCGCCGCGGTGGGGGCAGCGTCCCGACGGCAGCAAGACCGACTTCGATCAGCTGCGGATGGAGCCGCCGGTGGCCAGCGGCCCGTACGTGATCGAAGCGAGCAATGGCGGGCAGGACATCACCTACCGCCGGAACCCCGCGTACTGGGGCGGTGAAATCCCGGCGCGCAAGGGGACCTACAACTTCGAACGCGTCGTCTACAAGCTCTACAAGGACGCCGACACGCAGGTCGCGGCCCTGCGCGCCGGCGACTTCGATTTCTTCGCGGAGTCGCGCATGCGGTACTGGTGCTGCCAGTACATCGGCAAGCGTTTCGACGAGCACGAGATCATCAAGGAGGTGGTGCCGCACGCGAACCCGCCGTCCATGAACGGGTGGGTGCTCAACCTGCGGCGCGAGCGTTTTCGGGACCCGCGCGTTCGCGAAGCGCTGAATGACGCGATGGACTTCGAGTGGATCAATCAGAAGATCTTCATGAGCGAGTTCAAGCGCATCGACAGCTACTTCGCGAACACGTCGCTGGCGGCCAAGGGGCTGCCCAGCCCCGCGGAGCTGGCGTTGCTGGAGCCTTACCGCGCCGAGCTGGACCCGGCGGTGTTCGGCCCGATGGTCGTCCAGCCGACGACGACGCCGCCGGGCAGCATCCGCAACAACCTGTCGAAGGCGCTGCAGCTGCTCGCGGCCGCCGGTTGGCACAATCGCGACGGCGTGTTGCGGAACGCCGCCGGGGAACCGTTCGTCATCAAGGTGAACGCCCGCCGCGCCCAGACGCCGTACATGGACCCGATCTATCTGAACCTGACCAAGCTCGGCGTCGTCATCGAGAAGGAGCTCACAGACACCGCCGCGGGCCGCCGGCGGATGGATGCCTTCGATTTCGACTACACCTCCGTCAGCCTGCGGGAGGCGCGCATGCCCGGCGCGGAGCTGTGGCGCACCTTCAACAGCAAGGACGCGGACGTCCCCGGCTCCGAGAACGTCGCGGGGGTGAAGTCACGCGCCGTCGACGAGCTGATCACGACGCTGCTGAACGCGAACAGCCAGCAAGAGCTGGAGGTCGCCGCCCACGCCCTGGACCGCGTCCTCATGCACGCCACGTACTTCATCCCGTGGCGCTACCTGACCAACCACTACCTCCTCTACAACCGCCGCCTGCATCACCCCGCCAAGCTGCCGCTCTATTACGGCGCCACCGAATGGGCCGAAGCGACGTGGTGGGACGCGTCGCCGTAACGCCGGCCGGTCTAGGAGGCGCGTCCGGGGGAGAGCGTCAGCGCGGGCGCGCCGGCTGACGGCGGCACGACTGCGCCCGCCGCGGCGATGGCCGGCTGATCCTGGACGCGGGCGCGGACCAGGGGCAGCACCTCTTCGCCGACGCGGTACGCCTCTTCCAGGTGGGGCGTGCCGGCCAGCACGAAGGCGTCGATGCCGGCCTGGATGTAGCGGTCCAGCCAGGCGGCAGCCTGTTCGTAGCTGCCCACGACCCCGATGCCGGGGCCGCCCCGAAAGAGATGGAAACCGCCCCACAGCCCGGGAGCCACGTGCGTGTCGACGTCGAGGTCGCGATGGCTCTGCAACGACTGGGCGCCGGGCCGGAAGTTGCGCTGGCGCGCGAACCCGACGGAGTCGCCGGTGCCTGCGTCGGCCGCCGCGAGCCGACTGGGATCGAGCGTCTGCCACGCGCGCGCGACCTCGGCCCACGCCTCCTCGGCCGTCGGCCGGGCCAGGATGTCGAAGCGGAGCGCGAACTTGGCGCGGCGACCTTCCAGCGCGGCGCGTTCGCGGACCCGCGCCAGCTTCTCTTTCAGCGAATCGAACGGCTCGAGGTGCGACAGGTAGTAGTCAGCGTGGCGCCCGGCGGCGGTGATGGCCGCGTCGGACGACCCGGAGAAGTAGATCTCCGGGAACGGCTGCGCGGCGAGGTGCGGCGGCAGGCCCCCGCCTTCGATCCGGTAGAAGCGACCGTTCCAGTCGAAGGGCTTGCCGCGCCAGACGCCCTTCAGCGCGTCGATAAACTCCGAGGTGCGTGCGTACCGATCGTCATGCGCGACGCGGTCGCCCCACCAGAGCTGCGCGGGTCCGCCGCCGCCGCTGATGACGTTGTAGACGAGGCGCCCACCTGAAAGGTGCTGCAGCGTTGACGACAGCCGCGCCGCGTGTGCCGGGCCGATGAAGCCCGGCTGGAACGCGATCATGAAGCGGAAGGTCTTGGTCTCGCGTGCCAGGGCCGGCGCGACGGTCCACGGGTCGTCGGTGTTCGGGAAGTTCACCAGCAGGCCGCCGTAGAACCCGGAGCTCTCGGCGGCCCGGGCGATGTCGGCGGCGTGGTCGACAAACGAGGCGCCGTCGCTGGCGCCGCTGGCGAACCCGGGCGCCAGGTTGCCCGCCTGCGGGGGCGCCCAGTCGCCGCGGTTCGCCCGCCCGAACCCGAGGTTCCCCTTGCAACCGTGCAACGGCAAACGCCAGTAGACGTCGATCGACATGCGCGTGGCTCCTTTCAGGCGGCCTGGGCGACGGGGCGCGCTTCCGCGGCCAGTCTGGGAAAGATCTGCTCGCCGACCCGATACGCTTCCTGCACGTGCGGGCGGCCGGACAGCACGAACTGCTCGACGCCGGCTCGCGCCAGCACGTCCAGTCGCTGCGCCACCTGGTCGTAGCTGCCGATCAGCCGGTCCGGCCGGTGCTCCCAGCCGGCGGCCTGCGCGTCTCGTAGCGCCTCGTCCGCCGTCTCTCGGGCCAAGATCGACAACCGAACGCCGGGACGAACGGTCCGTCCGGCTGGTCGGCCGGCTTCGGCGAGCCGTGCGATCGCCGCCGCGACCGCCGATGGCTCTGCGCTGTCGAACAGGTGAACGTCGGCGTGACGGGCGGCAAACGCCAGCACCGCGTCCGAGCTCCCCGATGTGTAAGTCGGCGGAAGTTTCCAGCCCGCCAGCGGCGCCTTCAGCCCGCCCTTCTGGACGGCGTAGAAGCGGCCGTCGTAATCGAACGGCGCCGGCGACGCGTCTTGCTCGGCGGTCCAGACGCCGCGCGTCGCTTCCAGGTACTCGCCCGCGCTGGCCAGCCAATCGGCACCTTCCAGCGTCGAACCATGCGCCCGGCGTACGGCCGGATCTCGCTCGAGGTCGACGCCCCAGGCCAGCCGGTTGCCCGACAGGCGCTGGAACGACACGGAAATCTTCGCGAGGTAGACCGGCGTCGTGAATCCCGGTTGCAGTTCGGGGATCAGGACCAAACGCCGCACTTGCCGGGCCAGCGAAGCCGCCACGATCCAGGCGTCCTCGCCGCCGTCGTCCCACGGGACCAGCGCGCCTGTGAAGCCAGCCACCTCGGCGGCGCGCGCCGCTTGAAAGATGCGGTCGTGGATCGTGAACCTGTCGGCGCGCTCGTCGCGGAGCTGGCGGGGAAAGGCGCGTCCGGCGGGCGCGATCTCGTCGCCGGTGACCGGGAGCGTCCAGAAGAACGAGGCGGCCATGGCTACCTCCTCACCGCGCGACGGGCGTCGCCATTGCTTCTGTTGCAGCAGCCCCCGCACCGCAATGCGCGTGTTGCAGCAGCCGGTGCGCGTTGCGCGTTCCGTGGATGCCCGTTCCCTGCCTGGCACAGCCTTTGATGCATGCGGGGCATGGTCATGAGCATCTCCTGTACCAACCGACGCTCCGTCGAGGCGTGACACATGAAGAACATCTGGCGCGCCATCCACTTCATCCCCGAGTACCGCGGCCGCATCGCGGGCGTGCTGCTGCTGGGCGTGCTCATGGGTGTCATCGGCACCAGCACGCCGTACGTCTACAAGGCGATCGTCGACGTGATCGCGCGGCTGGTCGCCGGCCACGCTTCGCCCGCCCAGGCCGCCGGGGCCGTCGGCCGGCTGCTGGCGATCTTCTTTGGCCTGCGCCTGGCGACGATCGTCTTCACGGCGCTGCAGGTCCGGCAGGCGGATCATCTGTGGCTGGACACCGTCAGCACGTTCCGGCAGCGGGTCTTCGACAACATGACGCGCCTGTCGATCGACTACTTCGAGAAGACGCGCGCCGGCGAGATCATGGACCGGTTCGGCGCGATCACGACCGTCACGATGTGGCTCAACTCGCTGACGGAGGGGACGCTCTCGAACGTGATCCAGATGCTGTTCATCGTGGCGGCGTTGCTCTGGCGGGCGCCGGCGGTGGGCCTGCTGATGGCGACCGTGCTGGCGCTGAACCTCACCATTTCGTTTCGCAGCACCCGCTGGACCAAGCCGTATCGCCGCGGGTGGCAGAAGCACGCCGGTCGAATGGCGGGCCTGCTGGCCGAGATGATCGGCAACATCGCGACGGTGCGCAGCTTCGGCGGCGAGCCAGCCGTCAAGGAGCGCTACGACGCGACCCAGGCCGAGTGGAAGATCGATCGGGGCATGCTGCACCGGATCCAGTGGTGGTCGGCGCTGGCGCTGAGCATCGTCAACACGCTGGGCGTGTTCCTGGCCGTCGCGCTGACGGCGCGCGGGGCGTTGCGCGGGCACCTGACGGCCGGCGACATCCTGTTCGTGCTGACCCTGTCGCAGAGCCTGATTGCCAGCGTGGGTCCCATCTCCCGTCAGATCAACCAGACCGCCGACATCGACGCGACCGCCGAGCGGTTGGTGGAGTTGCTGGAGGTCGAGGGCGAGCTGGCCGATCGTCCCGACGCCGTCGAGCTGGCCGAGATTCGCACGCTGGCGTTCGAGCACGTCACGTTCCGTTACCCGGGCAAGGGCGCCGCCGCGCTGTCCGACGTTTCGTTCCGGGTCGGACCCGGCGAAACCCTGGCGCTGGTCGGGCCGAGCGGCAGCGGCAAGACGACGACCGTCAAGCTGCTCATGCGGTTTTACGATCCGACCGAGGGGCGGATCCTGATCAACGGGCGCGATCTGCGCGAGTACAAGCAGCGCTCCGTGCGGGCGAAGATGGGGGTGGTGCTGCAGGATGTCGCGCTGTTCAACGACTCCGTCGGCGAGAACATCGCGTTCGCGCGCCCGGGCGCCTCGAAGGACGAGGTGTGGGCCGCGGCCCACGCGGCGCACGCGCACGAGTTCATCGAGCACCTGGCGAACCAGTACGACACGCTGGTCGGTGAGCGCGGCATCAAGCTGTCGGGTGGCGAGAAGCAGCGGGTGGCCATCGCGCGCGCGATCCTCAAGGACCCGCAGCTCATCATCCTGGACGAGGCGACCAGCGCGCTGGACTCCGAGTCCGAGCGGGTGGTCCAGGACGGTCTGTCGCGCCTCATGCACCAGCGCAGCTCGGTCGTCATCGCGCATCGCCTGAGCACGGTCATGAGCGCCCACCAGATCGTCGTCTTGCAGGGGGGGCAGGTGGTGGAGCACGGCCGGCACATCACGCTGGCCGCGAAGCCCGGCGGCCTGTATGCGCGCCTTTGCGCATTGCAGAGCAACGACCGATTACTAGAGTTGTCGGCGTGAGGTAGCCATGGAGACACGCCGGATCGGTTCGCTTCAGGTGTCGCTGGTCGGCCTCGGGTGCAACAACTTCGGCGGCCGCCTGGACGCGGCCGCCACGGCGGCGGTCGTCGACGCCGCGCTGGAGGCGGGGATCACGTTGTTCGACACAGCGGACATCTACGGCGGCACGCGAAGCGAGGAATTCCTGGGACGCGCGCTGGGCCCGGCCCGCGACCAGGTCGTCATCGCGACCAAGTTCGGCTTGCCGGTCGGTGATGGTCGCGGCGGCGCCAAGCCGGCCTACGTGCGCGCCGCGCTGGAGGACAGCCTGCGCCGGCTCGGCACGGACCGCGTCGACCTGTACCAGCTCCATCGCCCCGACCCCGAGACGCCGATCGGGGAGACGCTGGAGGCGCTGAACGACCTCGTGCGGGCGGGGAAGGTGCGTGAGATCGGGATCTCGAACGCGTCGCCGGCCCAGATTGCGGAAGCCGAGGCCGCCGTGGCGCCGAACGCAGCGCATTTCGTGAGCGTGCAGAACCAATACAGCCTGCTCGACCGCTCGCCCGAGGCAGGGCGTGCTCGAGGAGTCGCGCCGTCGAGGCCTGGCCTTTCTCCCGTACTTTCCACTGGCGAGCGGTCTCTTGAGTGGCAAGTACCGCCGCGGGGAGCCACCGCCCGCCGGCACGCGGCTCGCCCAGCAGGGCGGGCGCGGCGGGTTTCTGAATGATCGCAATCTGGAGATCGTCGAGGCATTGACCGCGTTCGCGACTGCCCGCGGCCACACGCTGCTGGAGCTGGCGATCTCCTGGCTCGCCGCCCAGACGCCGGTCGCCTCCGTCATCGCGGGTGCGACCAAACCAGAACAAGTCCGCGCCAATGTTGCCGCCGCGGGATGGCGCCTCTCGGCAGAGGAGCTCCGCGCAATCGACACCATCGCCCCCGCCCGCGCAGCGTGAATCGACGGGTGAACGGAGACTGACGTCTGGCCGCAGACTTCGCCACATCGGTAATGGAGCCGCCCGCACCGGCCACGGTCAGGTGAGTTACTTGGCGGCGGGCGGCTTGGTGCCTTCGGTGGCGAAGAGAGTCAGGTCCACTTGCAGTTGGAGGCCCGCGTCCTGGTCGGCGGCGACTTGCAGGCGCTGCAGGCCGGCTGCGTACTCGCCGTCAGACAACGCGGTGAGCTGGGACGTGAACGTTCGCTCGAGGATCCCGCTCGCCAGCGCTTCCGGGAAGCGGTGCGAGGAGCACAGCCGATCGGCGATGCGAACGCTCGGTGCAGTGAACCCTGCCGCTTCGAGCCAGCTCAGGCGACGATCGCGGCTCGCGAAACGCCGCCGATCGCGCGCGAGTGCTTCGGGGAAGAAGTCGTAAACGTACCAGCGATCGAGGCCCTCTTCCGGATCGAGCCCGACGGAGAGGAATTTCCCGCCCGGCCGGAGAGCTCGAAACGCTTCCTTTATCGCGGCTTCGGGCTCCTCAAAGTGGTGGAGGGCATTGATGCAGAGAACGACGTCGAAGGCGGCGTCGTCCCACGGAAGATCTTCGGCAACCCCCTGGCGCAGATCGCCACCCGCGGTCCCCTGCGCCTGCCGCAACATTTCTGTCGACGGATCGATGCCGGCGACCGTGGCCCCTGGCACAGCGGCAAGCTTGGCCAACCAAAAGCCGGTACCGCAGCCGACTTCGAGAACGTGCGTTCGTCCCGCGTCCCGCAAGACGCTCAGGATCGTCGACCAGATGCCGGCGTACGCATTCAGCTGGTAACGCCGGTTGTATCCGGCGGCAATCTGGTCGTAGGGTGTCGGACGATCGATCACCGGACAGTTGCGGGTCGCTCCCCGACAGCAGCAGGAGCGGCCGGCCGGCGGGGTGCGGCACGGCGTGGGTCGGGCAGGGTGGGCTGGGCGCGGAAGAGGCGCTCCGCCTCCTCGAGCGGCTCGCGCACGACCCAGGCCTGGGCGTCGAAGTCGCCGGCCAGGAAGCCGAAGTCGCGCAGGAAGTTCTTCTGAGCCTCCAGCCCGTTCACGTAGGTTGCCGTCAGCTTCGGCCAGAACGACCGATGGACGTTCGCCCCGTGCGACGCGAGCACATGCTCTTTGCTGGCACCGCCGCCTTCGTTCGACAACAGGTCCAGCACCTCCGCGGGGTGCGCCTCGGCCCAGGCGGCCGTTCGCAACAGCACGGCCAGGTAGCGCGCCACCACGTCGGGGTGACGGCTCAGAAAAGCGCGATCGACGGTGACCGGGCGCGGCGTTCCGTTATTGACGCGGACCAGAGGGTCGGGCTGCGCGTTGATGTTGATGACCTCGTGGAATCGGTGATCGCGCGCGAGCCGCGCGCCGCGGGCGAACCGGATGAAGATCGCGTCCACTTTGCCTTCCAGCAGGGCATCGACCTCGGGGGTGCGCCGGTCGTCGGCGGGGAGGGGCGGGATGGGAACGTCGACGAACTGCGCGTCCGTCGCCTCGGCGCCCGCCAGCCGAAGCGCGGTCACGAAGCCGTGCAGAGCAGCGCCGCGCTGAAAATCAATCAGGTTGCGATTCAACGGCAGCGCGAGCCGCTTGCCCGCCAGATCGCGGATGCCTTGGATGTCGCTGTCGGCGCGCGACAGGATCCCCTGGTACTCGTCGAGCCAGGTGATCCCGACGACCGCGGTATCCGCGCCGCGCGACTGCGCCCAGATCGGCGGGATGTTCCCCCCTTCTCTGAACAGTCCGGACACCTGATGGTGATAGTGGGCGTCGCGGATCTCGGGGTCGTCGGCGTCGCGGAGCGAGCGCAGCACAGTCCCCGCCGCGGAGAATTCGGCGTCGAGCCAGCCCTGGCGAATGGCGAGCCCGGAGGCGGTCGCCGCGCCGCAACGGGAATACCAGACCTCGACCGGCTCGGTGGAAACGGAACGCGGGGTGCGCGGTGCAGCGGTGGTGGTCATGGAAGCCTCCGGTCGTCTGTCCCGGGCGAGCGCATCTTTCGTGCCACCTCGCGGCCCCGAACGGGCAGCGTCACGGCAGCGGAGCCTGCCTCGCCAGCAGCAGCCGCCCGGAACGCTGCGCCTCCAGCAGCAGGGCTGCGCGCCGCGCGACCTGTCTTTTTCGGGTCAGCACCTTCTTGACGGGTGCGTATTTCTTGTTCAATAAAACATACACATGTCTGCTAAAGTATCGGTTCCCGGTTCGCTGCACCTGATCGAGATCGCCGCCGGCGGCGGCAGTGCGGACATCAGGTCTCGTGTCGAGGATCTGGTCCGTCACGTAGGCGGCGCAGTGGTCGAGTCGGTCTGGGCGGCGCGTCTGGGGCGGCTCTACCTGATCGCCGACCGGTTGGAGCCGGCCGCGTTGCGGTCGGCGTTGACCGCGGCAGGGCTGCAGGCGGCGGAGATTGCGCCCGTTCGCCTCATCGGCACCCCCGCCGACGCGGCGGCGCCCGCGCCCTCGCATCTCGTCGAGTGGGACCTGCCGCCGGACCTGGGGATGGAGCGCTACCTCAAGCGCAAGGCGGAGAAGTCCCCGCTCTACGCGCAGGTCCCCGAGGTGAAGTTCCTGCGGACCTACGTCCGCGAAGACACCGTCAAGTGCCTCTGCCTGTACGACGCCCCCGACGAGGAGGCGGTTCGCCGGGCGCGTGCGGCGGTGAGCGCACCCATCTCCCGCCTCGACCAGGTCGAAGCAGACGGAGGCGTTGCTGCGTCCGTCGCGCCGTCGCGCGCGGCCGCCGAGCGATGACCACCCGCGGACTCCTCGATCCGGCGCTGGCCGACGCGGTCGGGGGCTGGTTGAGCGCGCCGCACGCGCATCACGACGAGACGCGGCCGGCGCTGCGCTGGCTGCACGGCCCGGCCGGACCCCTGGCTGCCGGGCAGTCCCACGATCGCATCGAGATCGCGCGCATCCTGGCCAGCGTCGCGTCGGTCGACATGAGCGTCGCTTTCTCGCTGTGGTGCCACCGGATGGCGATCGTGTACCTGCGCGCCGCCGACCACGACGCCGCCGCTCGTCGCTGGCTGCCGTTACTGGAGCCGGCGGAGATCGCCGGGTCGACGGCCCTGGCCGCTGCGATGGCACATCACGTGGCGGGCGAGCCGCTGTCCATCACGGGACGGCCGCTGCAAGGCGAGCTGGTGCTGGACGGCCGGATCCGGTGGGCGTCGAATTTGTTCGGTACGCAGTTCCTGCTGGTCACGGCCGTCGACGTCGCGGGCCAGGGCCCGCGCATCGTGGCGCTGTCGGGCGATCAACCAGGCCTCACCGTCGACGAGCATCCGCAGCTCCTGGATCTGCAGGCCACGCTCAGCTCGTCGCTTCGCCTGACGGCGGTCCGCGTTCAGCCCGAGGCGGTCCTGACCGCGGACTTTCACGGCTTCATCCGCGCCGTGCGCCCCACATTCTTGCTGTGGCAAGCCAGCTTCGCCTGGGGACTGGCTGCCCGCGCGCTGGACGCCGCGTCGCCGCACGTTGGGCGCGGTCCCAGCCGCGTCTTCGCGCCGGAAGCAGTCGAGCTGGCCAGCGAGCGAGACCGGATCGAGGCGGACATCCTGAGCGCGTTGCGCGCAAGCGACCCGGCACTGTCGCGAGGTGGCGGCGGCGCGGCACCAGGCGAGCTGGCGGGGGTCGTCTCGCTACGGCTAGCCGCCGCCAGACTGGCCGGTTCCGCCACTCGCCTCGAGTGCAAAGTCACAGGGGGGGCCGGCTACGCCAGCGGCAGCCCGACGGCCCGCCGTCTGCGCGAAGCCGCGTTCCTGCCCATTCAATCACCGACGGAAGGACAGCTTCAGTGGGAACTCCTGCGATCACGTTGAAGGAAGGCGCCAAGCACTATGGCCGCGCTGCGCGCGCGTTCGTTTTCGAAGGGCTGGACCTCGAGCTCGCCGCTGGCGAGCTGCTGGCGCTGCTGGGGCCAAGCGGTTGCGGTAAGTCGACCTTGCTCCGCTGCCTGGCCGGTCTCGAGCCGCTGTCGGCCGGGGCGCTCGCAACTGCGGACGGTGGTGCGGTCGGCATGGTGTTCCAGGAGCCGCTGCTGATGCCGTGGCTGACCGTCCGCGAGAACGTCGAGCTGGGATTGCAGTTTCGCCGCAACCGGGCCGCCGCCGTCGACCCGCGCGACGTCGATCGCTTGCTGGACATCCTGGGCCTCACCGAGCTGGCTGCGGCGCGTCCTGGGCAGCTCTCGGGCGGGCAGGCACAGCGGGTCAGCGTCGCGCGCGCCGTGATCATCCGGCCGCGCGTCCTGCTGCTGGACGAGCCCTTTGCGGCGCTGGATCCGCGGACGCGCGCCTCGCTTCAGCGGTGGCTGCTGGACGTCAAGCGCGACCTGAACCTATCGGCGATCCTGGTGACCCACGACGTCGACGAGGCACTGGTGCTGGGGGATCGCGTCGCGCTGCTGTCGGCGCGTCCGGCGCGGATCGTGGGCGAGTGGGCCATCGGCGCGTCGCCGGTCGAGGGCCGGGCTGCGCTGCGCGCGGACATCCTACGGCGGTACGAGGACGCGTTGCCCGTCGCGTCCGACGCAGGGCCCCCGCGCGTCGTCGGCGCCGTCGTCGCCGCGGAAGGAGCGCCGATCTGATGGCGCCGCTGAGCCGCCGAGGATTCCTGGGCGCAGTGGCCGCGGGCGCGTCGGCGGTCACCGCGCGGCGCGCGGCAGCCGGACCGCCGGCCGACCCTGCGCGGCCGTTGCGCGTCGGCTACCTGCCGATCACGGACGCGGCACCGCTGCTGGTCGCGCACGGACGGGGTCTGTTTCAGGCCGCCGGCCTCGAGGCCGAACGGCCCGTGCTGTTCCGGAGCTGGCCGCAGGTCGCGGAGGCGTTCCAGTCACATCAGGTCGACGTGGTCCACCTGTTGATGCCGATGACGATCTGGTTGCGGTTTGGGCAGTCGTTCCCGCTGAAGGTGGTCGCCTGGGATCACGTCGACGGCTCGGCGCTCACCGTTGCGCCCGGTGTGAAGAGCGTCGAGGATCTGGCCGGCCGGACGGTGGCGGTCCCGTTCTGGTACTCGATCCACAACGTCATTCTGCAGCAGCTCCTGCGAAAAGCTGGCCTGCGGCCGGTGCTGAAGGAGGAGCCCTCGCGCGAGGCGCGCACCGTCAAGCTGATCATCCTGCCGCCGCCCGACATGCCGCCCGCGCTGGCTCGCGGCGCCATCGCCGGCTTCATCGTCGCCGATCCCTTCAACGCGGTCGCCGAGATCAACAAGGTCGGACGAATCCTGCGGTTCACTGGAGACGTCTGGCAGCGCCACGCCTGCTGCGTCGTCGTCATGCACCAGGCCGACATCGATCGCCGCCCCGCGTGGGCCCAGTCGGTCGTGAACGCGCTGGTCCAGGCGCAAGCCTACGCGCGCGGGAACGCGCCCGAGGTCGCGAAGCTGCTCTCGCGCGACGGCGCGGGCTATCTGCCGCAGCCGCGTGCCGCGATCGAGCGGGCCCTGTCCCACTATGACCTCGGCGAGTACGGCCCGACGGGCGCGATCCGGCACAAGGAGTGGGGCCAGGCGCGCATCGATTTTCAGCCGTTCCCGTTCCCCTCGTACACCGAGCGGCTGGTCGCGCTGTTGAAGGAGACGCTGGTCGAGGGGGACACGCGGTTCCTGCGCGAGCTCGACGCCAAGCAAGCGCACGCCGCCCTCGTCGACGATCGCTTCGCGCGCCAGGCTGTGGCGGCGGTCGGGGGGCCGGCGCATCTGGGGCTGCCGACCGGATGGACGCGACAGGAACGAATCGATCCGTGACCGGCGGCTCCGACTCGCTTCTCCGCGGCGCGTTGGGGCGAACGTTGGTCGCGCTGCTCGGCGTAGCGTTCTTCCTGTCGATCTGGTGGGCGGCGCTCGACGCGCGGCACGTGGAAGGGTTTCTGGCCCCGTTCTCGCTGGTGCGGACCGCGGGCGCGCTACGCGGGCTGGTGTTCGGACCGGAGATCTGGCCGCACGTCGGCGCCAGCCTGCGACGCATCCTGATCGGGCTCGGCCTGAGCACGGTCATCGGCATTCCGCTCGGCACGGCCGTCGGCGCGCTGCCGCTCTTCGCGACCGCCAGCGCGCCCGTGTTCCAGTTCGCGCGGATGATCTCGCCGCTGGCCTGGACACCGCTGGCGATCATGCTGTTCGGCGTCGGCGACGCGCCGGTCCTGTTCCTGATTGTGGTCGCGGGCGTTTGGCCGATCGTGCTGGCGACCTCGGCGGCGGTGGCATCGCTGGACCGGCGGCTCACGACGGTGGGCCGGAGCCTGGGCGGACGCCCGCTGGAGATCGCCCGCGCGATCGTGTGGGCCAGCGTGCGCCCCCAGGTCCTGACCGGCATTCGCGTCAGCATTGGCGTCGCATGGGTGATCCTGGTCCCCGCCGAGATGCTGGGCGTCGATTCGGGCCTGGGCTACTTCATCCTCAGCACGCGCGACCGGCTCGCGTATTCGGAGCTGGCGGCCGCGATCTTGATCGTCGGCCTGCTCGGCTTCGCGTTGGACGGGGCCGCCCGGTTCGCGCTAGGGGGACACCGCCGCTAGCCCGGGCGAGTCGGGCGCGGCAACCACCGGCTCTTGAACCTAAGAACGGAAATCCACGCTGCGCGAGCGACGGCGACGGCGCGCGACGCCCCACACCAATCCAAGTTGCGCGGTCAGCAGCGCGACCGCTGTGATTGGGTGGCCGCTCGGCTGGATGGCGCAGCCGCACCCGCTGCCGCTGTCCTGGACCAGCACGTACGAGGCATCGGCGTGGGCGGCGCCGCCCGCGCCGCCGGCGGCCCGTCCGCCAGCGCCACCGCCGTCGCTGGTGCCCACCACGCCGGCGGCGCCGTCGGGCGACGCCGCGTCGCTCGCAACCGCGTCTGCGGACGCGTCGCCGGCGCGGGCGACCCCGGAGGCCAGCAGCAGCGCGGCGGCGAGGAGCAACCCGACGCGCCGGAGCGTGCGCCTGGAATGTGGCTTGATGCGCGGCAACTTCATCGGATGGCGGCTCCTTTCATCGTGCGGCCCGAGCAACGGTTTAGAACTGGGTAATCAGCTCGACACCGAAAGTTCG